>JANQPU010000269.1 GCA_028285315.1 Acaryochloris sp. IP29b_bin.176 | reverse complement strand
TCCACCCATCTTGATTTTAGATGAATCAACAGCAGGGCTAGATCCTGTCAGTGAAACAGAAGTTTTAGAACGGCTTTTAGAGAACCGCAAAGGTAAAACTACAATTTTGATCTCTCACCGTCCCAGTACTATTAAGCGAGCCGATTGGATCGTGTTAATTGATCAAGGTCAGGTGAAGCTAACGGGTGGATTAGACTCCCTTTATGCAATTTCTGGAGATCATTTAAAGTTTTTATCCATTTAGAAGTTGAAGAAGTATAGCCATTCAGAATACTACAGGAATATTTGAGCTATCAAAATAGCTCTTTGCCCCATAACTTGAAAGTCATCTCAGAATTCAAAAAAAACCTGTGATTGTATTTTTACTACAAAGGAAAGAGATTATGTTGCAATTATTGAATGACCCAAAAATCAAGGAATTAAGCGACGATGCTGCTGCTACAATAGCAGGTGGTATAGGGAGACTGAGAAGGTTTCCCCGCCGTCACCGATTTCAGACACCTCGAATCATGCTACCTAGAGTGATGATGTTCCCAACCATGTCTGAAGAAGACGATGACGATGATGGAATAATCACCACAGAGGAAAGATTTTCACAAGAGATTTTCACAGAAGAAAGTAGTAGCGAGTAAGAAACTGCTTAATAACAAAAATTAAGATCTAGCCCGTCTAAGACTTTTGTGAAATGAGTACTCTGCTTAGAACACATAGCATTTCCTAAACGATTGGTGCTAGAGCAACGCCAAAGTATAAGGGCATCTCGGCATAAAACAATAATTTATGTTCTAAGAACTAACTGACTGCATCCAAAGATTTCATAAAGACTTCAGAAAGTAAGATTCTTAAGAATATCAATTTGCGAGGTGCCCACAAACTTGCAGCGCCTAAACCTTTCAAACTACAAATATTTCTATCTCTGGAATTAAGTAATAAACAGACTTTAATATCCTTAAATGTGTAGCTGAATAGAAAAAGGCGGTCTCAGGGCTGTAGTTTTTCGAAGAAATCCCATGACTAAATCAAGAGAATTCCACAACTTTATTTCACTACAAGCAAAAGCACCTGATCTAATGATGGAATTATCAGAACAGGAGCAAGAATTAGTATCAGCCGGATTTGGTGTGTCCTATTTCTTCTTGGCACATGAGGTTATCTCAACTTCAGCATCTGACTATACTGAATTCCAAAGCGTACTCCCAAATTCAGAAATCCCAACTGTTAATGGTCGAACCTCACAAAATACGAACTTCGAATCGAAACGGATAACTCTAGCAATGGGTGGATGGATTCCTATTTCGTCTGTGGCCTCTTTCATAGAGCAATTAATTAAATTTTTTTAGCATTAGATTTCTTGCAAAATTCATTGCATGCTATGCTCAAAAACTTCTCCTGTCTCAGCTCACAGACAGCTCATAATTGTAAAGTACTGCAATTTGTCAGGCTTCTACGGGTGTGGCAGGTTCGGCTGCTGTGGGGCGAAGCTGCATACCAATGACTTGGGTATGGGTGCCGCGAGCCTGGGTGACACCGATAGTGCGATCGGAGGCTTCAATCATGGGACGACGCAAGCTGACGACGATAAACTGGGCCTGTTTGGCCTGCTTTTGAATCATTTTGGATAGGCGCTCCACATTGGCACCATCCAAGAACATATCGACTTCATCAAAGGCATAGAAGGGCGAAGGCCGATACCGCTGGAGGGCAAAGATAAAGCTCAGGGCAGTCAGGGATTTCTCTCCTCCAGACATGGAGGCTAAGCGCTGGACGGGCTTACCTTTGGGGTGAGCCACTAGATTAAGCCCGCCTTGGAACGGATCTTCGGGATTATCAAGCTGCAAGTGACCGTCACCATCGGAGAGTTCGGCAAAGATACTCTGGAAATTGACGTCAATGGCATCAAAGGCTTCCCGGAAAGACTGGTAGCGCAGGGTACGGAAGTTCTCAATGCGGAGGAGCAGTTCTGTGCGCTCGGATTCCAGGGTGGTCAGCTTGTCCGTTAATTCAGCCAGTCGCTCTTGGGTGCGCTCGTATTCTTCAATGGCCAGCATATTAACGGGCTCCATGGCCTCTAGGCGCTTTTGCAGCTTTTGCAATTCCTGGCGGAGCTGTTCCAGGGTCAAGTCCTCAGGAATTTCTGGTAAGGGATCGGGGAGTTCCTCAGTCTGGGCTTGCAGTTGAGTTTGCAGTTGCTGAATCAGATCCTGTTGTTCTTGCTGCTTTTCCTGGGTTTTTTGAATTTGCCAGAGCAGTTGTTGATGGGCAGTGGTGCACTCTTGTAAGTGTTTTTCGACGCGATCTCGTTCTTGTTTCTCACTGCCTAAGCGCTCTTCCAATTTGGCTAAGTTCGTTTGCAGGGTAGCGATGGTGGCTACAATTTGCTGCTGCTGCTCTTGATTTTTGGCCTTTTGGGTAACCTGAGTTTCCGTTTGGGTTTGCAGGGTTTGCAGGGTCACTGCCGCCTGCTCTTGCTTCTCTTGCAGACGTTCTTGCTGACTGGTCAGCTCTTGAATCTGCTGCTGGACTTCTCGTAGGGCTTGTTCTCGGCCAGCCACAATCGACTCTTGGCCTTGAATCTGGTTTTGCAGGGTCTTCCATTCGCCGTGGGTTTGGGACTGTTCCAGCTCTTCTAGGGATTCTCGCAGCTGTTCTAATTCAGTTTCTTGTTGGGGCAGATCGGTTTGTAGGGTCTGGAGGCGATCTTGAGCGCTCTTTAGGTCTTGTCCGTAAGTTTGACGCTGTTTTTCGAGGTGGGCTTGTCGATCCGCCAACACTTTCAGTTCTTTTTGCAACTGCTCGGTTTTGAGCTGGGCCTCACGATGCTGTTGCCGTAGGCCACTCAGCTCTTGATGTTTACTGGCTAACCGGCCTTGAGTCTGTTCGATTTTGTTTTCAATGGGCTGTAGCAACGTCGCAATTTCTGACAAGCGTTGCTTTAACGCCATAATGGCAGCGGATTCTCCTGCTTCACCAGTGCCAAAGTGAAGCGTATTGTGGCGGTTACGACTACCACCCGTCATGGCACCCGTGGGCTCTAGGAGTTCTCCGTCCAGAGTAACCATCCGGTATTTGCCGATATGGCGACGGGCCTCGCTCAGGGTTTTGAAGACGACGGTGTTACCGAACACATAGGCGAAAATCGGCTCATAGATCGGGTCAAAGTCGATCAGTTCAATGGCAAAATCAATGGCACCAACGGCCGATAAGGGGGGTAGCTCCTTCGGGGGGCGCATTTTATTCAGGGGCAAGAAGGTGGCCCGACCGCCTCGTTCTCGCTTTAAGAGTTCAATCCCGGCTGAGGCCACGGCATCATCATCTACGACTAAGCAGCCGAGGCGACCGCCTGCAGCGATTTCTAAAGCAATTTGATAGTGGGTATCGACCTGCCCGAGTTGAGCTACCAGACCATGTACCCCTGCTAACTTGGCTTTGCGAATGATGTGGGTGGCATGGGTGCCCTGGACTTCCTGCTGGGCCTGCTCTTGGGCTTCTAGTTTATCGAGCTGGCGTTGCTTTTCCTGCTGTTCGCGCAGCAGTCGATTTTGGGTTTCTTGTTGGGTATTGATATCGTGATCTAGTTCTGCGATCTCACCTACACAATCTTGCACCTGCTCTTGTCGCTGCAAAACCTCTGCTTCCGCCGTCTCTAGTTGCTTCTGGGTTTCCGTTAACTCTTGGCCGATCTGTTGAACCGCTTGCTGCTGGAGTTCGCACTGGCGCTCTAATTGCTGAACCCGCTCTTGCAGTTGGGCCTGCTCGGCTCGCTGGGGTTCCAGGGCTTGAAGCGCCGTTTTAATTTGCTGATGGAGGTGAGATTGCTGCTCCATCCAGGCATCAGCGGACTGGGCAATCGCTTGAGCCTGCTGCCGAGTGGTCTCAAGGGTCTGTTGGGCCTGATCGCGAGCCTGGGTTAATCGAGGAACTTCAGTGGCTTCCAAGATTTGTTGTTGTTCCCCAACCTGCTTCATTTCAGCCTGGAAAGATTGCAGTTGCTGTTGCGTATTTTGGATGGATTGGGCGATTTGCTGTTGCGACTGTTCCAGTTCTCCCTGTTGGCGCTGGAGCTGCTTCAGTTCAGCTTCCTGGGTGGCAATTTGAGCCTGAAGGGCTAGATGCTCCTCCTCCCCCAAAGCTTTCACCTGGGCATTCAGGGTCGTCAAGTTTTGGGAAATTTCTTCCAATTCCGTGGCTAGGGCTGTCGCGTCGGTTTCTAGTTTGGCTTGGGTTTGTTGTTCCGTTTCTAGCTGTTTTTGCTTCTTTCCAATTTGGGCTTGTAAGTCTCGCCAGACCAGTACGCCTTCCCAGGCCGCTTTCGCTTGCAGCTCTGTACGCAGTTTCTGATACTTTTCTGCTTTGATACGATCGCGGGCCAGTCTTTCACACTGATCATTGAGTTCCTGCTCAACAATCCGAGAACGCTCTTCCTGTTCCTTAACCGCATCCAGCTTGTCTTTGGCCTGATTAATCCGTCGATCAAAGTTAGCAACCCCGGCCAGCTCATCAATAATTTCCCGCCGCTGTCGAGAGTTCATAGAAATAATGCTGGTGACGTCCCCTTGGAGGACGACGTTATAGCCTTCTGGATAAATTCGACGGCGATTGAGCTGTTCGTGCAGTTGGGTAAGGGTGCAGGACTCACCGTTAATGGCATAGGACGAAGTATAGGTACCTTGTTTGGTCACCCGCAGCTTGCGTGTCACTTGCCACTCGTTGGGGGCCAGATGGGTCTCTGTATCAGGTTTTGGTATCGCAACCGCTTCTGGATTTAACTCAGCCTCCTCAGCCTCCGCTGCCGCTAACTCTTCTAGCTCTTGGGGGGATAGTTCGAAGGTGACCGTGACTCGGGTTTCTGCGATCGCATGCCCCCGCTTAATTTGGGAATGATTGACTAAATCTGGCAAACGCTCAGCCCGCATGCCTCTCGACCCAGCTAATCCCAAGGCAAACAGCAAAGCATCCAACAGATTGGACTTTCCCGAACCATTCGGCCCACTGACCACCGTAAATCCTGGCAATAAAGGAATGGCAGTGGTGCTACCAAAGGACTTGAAATGGGAAAGCTCTAGTTGTTTTACGTACACAAATAGCTAATTTTAAGCAAACAAATGTAGCGAAGAGTACAGGTCATTCAACCAATGTGCAAGCACTAAATTGCCAACAGGGTATCACATCTGTTGAGATTTAGTGGGTTGACTACACCTGAGTTTGTGTTTCTTAGTATTCTGGTCTAATTACTTCTAGAACAAAGGTAAATGTAATCTCTCCGATATGCGGTAGATCTATGATAGGGCAACAATCACAGCTGTTATTCTAGTAGGACAACAAAAGCATTACAAGCCAACTCAAATTTATATTTGTTGCTATTCAACCCACTCATCCGCATACATTAGATTAGCCTGACGTGTGTATTGACATTCAATCCAGATTGATCTGTAAGCACTGCTAGCGTATTTTTAGCGTTGCCATCTGCAAGCAACTCACCAGTAACAGCGAACTGACCTGATGCATTGATGGCATCATCATTCAATTCACTTAAATCGTAGCGAAATTGGCGGGAATATCTTTCTTGGCTGCGGTAATCGCTACAAGCTGGACGGAGTCTTCAATATGGATAGATTTCCCTGGCATCCAGATCAGACCAAAGTATTAGAGATCTCTGTGGGTAAAGGGGCGAGCGTCTGACCCGGCATAGGTTGCCACAATCTGCCCTTGACCTTTGAGCTGATATTTACAGGTCACTAATCCTTCCAATCCCACGGGACCTCTGGGCGGCATCCGCTGGGTACTAATGCCCACTTCCGCGCCAAACCCATAGCGAAACCCATCAGCAAATCGGGTTGAACAGTTATGGAATACCCCTGCTGCATCTACTTGATTCATAAATACAGCAGCCGCTTGGACATCCTCGGTGACAATGGCATCTGTGTGACCCGACCCATACTGATTAATATGAGCGATCGCATCTGCCAACGATGCCACCACCTTAATCGATACGACTAAATCACCATACTCTGTAGCCCAGTCAGCCTCTGATGCGGGGGCTACATCGACAATAGTTTGAGTTTTGGTATCCCCTAAAACTTTGACTCGATTTTCCTGTAAAGCCGCAGTCAGTTTAGGTAGGTATTGGGGTGAGATCGCATCATGCACCAAAATCGTTTCCACCGCATTACAGGCCGCAGGATATTGAATTTTGGAGTCCACGGCAATCTCTACAGCTTGGTCAACCTTGGCCGCCTGATCCACATACAGGTGGCAAATCCCTTCGGCATGTCCCAGAACCGGGATGCGAGTATGCTCCTGCACAAACCGGACAAAGTCATTGGAGCCGCGGGGAATAATCAGATTCACATCTTGATCGAGATTGAGCAATTCTAGAGTTTCTTCCCGACTGGTCAGTAATGCGACTACGTTGGGGGACACCTCTGTTTGTGATAGTCCTTGATGGATTGCTTTCACCAAAGCTTGACAGGAATGGAGCGCTTCTTGTCCTCCTTTGAGCAGGACCCCGTTCCCAGACTTGATTGCCAACGCCACAATTTGCATCACGGCATCCGGTCGAGCTTCAAAAATGACCCCTAATACACCCAAAGGACAGCTAACTCGACTCAACACTAGCCCAGTATCTAGCTCTCGCTTTAATTGCACCACCCCGACTGGATCATCCAGAGTAGCGACACTACGCACCCCTGCGATCGCACCTTTGAGTTTGGTCGCGTCTAACTTCAATCGGGCATAGAGAGCATTGGCAATGCTCGCTGCTTGGGCCTGCTGACAATCCCGAACATTCGTTTCTAAAATCTGTGGCGTTGCTGCTTCTAGGGCCTGGGCTACAGCTTCTAGGGCTTGGTTTTTCGTTGCCGTTGACGCCCCTGCCAGTTGGATAGCCGCTTGTCGCGTTTGCCGGGCGACCTCAGAAAGAGAATTCGTTAGGACAGTCACAGTTCTAGTTGCTTAAGAATAGGGTTTTAGAAATCGGACTCGCGTTCGTACTCCGCAATTTTTTGAGGTTCTGGGATTTTCAGCTCTTGGGGTTCATAGTCATCTGCCCAGACATCATCTTCCCGCTCATACTTCGGCTCTGCGGGGCTGGGGGGTGGGGGAGATCCACTCTCACTCCAATTATCTTCCTCTTGATACGCATACTGTTGCTGAGGGGCTTCTTGGCGTTCCACAGGCACAGGCTCTGCTTCCCAGGCTTCGGTTTCCCAAGCTCGCTGAGCAGGGGCAGACTGGCGAACAGGCGCGTAGGCTGTAGTTGTTTCTCCCGGCCCAAGCTGATTACTCGTAGAGGTGGTGCGCGGGATGTAATCTTCCTCATCACTCAACTCCCAGGGTGGAATGCCTAACCCCATCCGCTCCAGGAGACCTACCGTGAGCTGGTTAAGCCGTTCTTCAGCCCCTTCAAATACGATCAAGCGATCAGGGCCAGTACTAACAATTTCCTCAACGGGTAGCTCATAGGTGCTCAACACCTGAGCAGGAATAAGCGGAACCCCAATCGAGGCAATGACCAAAGAGGCAATTTCGCCCGTGCTGGTATCAAACTTAAATCCACGGACTTTGCCCAAAAGTTCCCCGGCTTCGGTGATGACTTCATTGTTAATTAAAGTACTGAAATCGAAGGTGTCGACTTCTTCAATCGCCGTCTCATCGTCAACTAGGATTACATCGCCGATCTGGCGCACACTAGTCAAATACATGTACCGCTGGTCACCCGTGACTAAGGTATTCCGCAAACCAACGACGGCGACTTCCCGTTGATCGACATCAACCCAAAGCTGGTTGATCACGCCTAGCTTTTTACCAGTACTGCGAGTGATGACTTGAGTGCCAATAAAGTCAGCGCGTTGTTGAACTTGTTCAGATATTGCCATGCGTGAATCCTGAGCCGAATTCTT
>JANQPU010000239.1 GCA_028285315.1 Acaryochloris sp. IP29b_bin.176 | reverse complement strand
TATTCGCTTCGCTATGTCAGTGGTCAGGTTACACTTTATCGCATATCCCAAACCTAACCATCACAATACTTTCAAGACTTGTGGGTAAGGCATAGATCTAAAAACCTCAACCTAAAAAAACTTGTCCATCTGGAATGATTTAGCATCTAAGATACTGACATCCCAAAATTCTAAACACATGGATTATTTATCTTCCCCATAAAATTAAACAACTTGTAAATCAATGCTAACTGCTCCGATTATAACTAAGCATGTTTCCAAAGATGACGACCCTATTTCCCAACTTTAAATTGGCATAACGTGGATCAGATTTAGGAAATCCAAATTTATTCGCTCACATCAAACGACGGGTGCTGGAGATTGCGGCCACGGGGGGTCGACAGACTTGGCGTATGCAATAGGAAGCGTAAATAATTTGTAGTTATTTTCACGAAACCACGAGATTTCGTTCTTCTAATTCTATAAAATGTAAATTTGATAAGTGATAATTACAACTTTAAGTGTAGGCTTTTCTTTGCAGTGCATAGACTTCAGGAATAGCTATAGATTATTTACGCTTCCAATTGTCCTTGTTTTCCGACCCACGGCTTACATGGATACTGAATCCACAGTAAGACGGATCACTGTTTGGGCATCAGTAAAGGCAAGTTAAATGCTTCGATTTCTTATCATTTGGCTAGGTCAATTTATCTCTCTCCTCGGCTCCGAGCTGACTAACTTTGCCATCACCATCTGGGCTTGGGAAAATACCGGACAGGCCACACCTCTTTCTCTCATTATGGCCGTTACCCAAGTTCCCCGACTGCTGATTTCACCTTTCGCCGGGGTTTGGACTGATCGCTTCAATCGTAAGTATCTGATGCTGCTTGGGGACTCTGTGGCCGGACTCTCCACCATTGCCCTCCTCACCTTGTTACTCACAGACCATTTGCAGATTTGGCATCTTTACATAACTGGAGCCATCAATGGTCTCTTCGGATATATTCAAGGGTTAGCTCATTCAGCCTCAATTTCACTGATGGTGGCCCAAAAACACTATGCTCGGGTCTCAGCCCTTGAAT
This sequence comes from Acaryochloris sp. IP29b_bin.176, assembly GCA_028285315.1. Classification (GTDB taxonomy): domain Bacteria; phylum Cyanobacteriota; class Cyanobacteriia; order Thermosynechococcales; family Thermosynechococcaceae; genus Acaryochloris. The sequence goes on along the minus strand of JANQPU010000239.1, from coordinate 24,893 downwards.
CATTGCAGATGTCAGGAAGTTACGTGCTGGTACCATTCTTTGCGGGGGGGATTTATGCTGTAACAGGTCTTAGAGGAATACTCACCATTGATCTAATGACCTTTGTGGTTGCGATCATAACCTTGAGCGTTGTTTCTATTCCACAGCCTGCCAACATTGAGCAGCAATCTAATTCCCTGGTATCTTCTGAAACAGTCCTACAAAAAATCTTGTTTGGTGTTCAATATTTATGGAGACGCCCGAGTTTAGTAACTCTTCTCAGCTATTTCTTAATTAGTAATTTCATTGACAGTGCTGTTTTTGTAATTTTGCCAGCCATGGTATTAGCTCGCAGCAACAACGACCCAACTACCTGGGGATTGCTGCTTGCCTTCTTTGGTACGGGGGGGCTGTTGGGTGGGGTAACCCTAAGTGTTTGGGGTGGGCCTAAACGACTTATTCATGGAGTGTTAATCCCCAGCGCCATTTGGAAAGGAGGGATTGTTGTGTTGGCACTTGCCCAACACAACTCCATAAAAATTGTGATTGTGCTGGTGTGCGGTTTTTGCTCACCCTTTCCTAGCAGTGCTAGCCAAGCCATTTGGCGGGCAAAGGTCAATCCCGATGTTCAAGGGCGTGTTTTTTCAACCCGATTTTTACTAACCCAACTGGCTACACCCTTGGGGGCTGCAATCTCTGGCCCCCTTACCGATAAGTTCTTTGAACCCGCAATGCAACCAGGCGGAAGACTAGCAAACATCTTTGGAACGCTCTTTGGTACGGACTTAGGAGCTGGTATTGCCCTCCAAATTTCTCTTTTTGCAGCCTGTGGCATGCTAATTGCCATAGGTGGGTACAGTATACAGGCGTTGAGAAATGTTGAAACGTGCTTACCTGACTACAATGCCAATTAAGTAATTTTTTGTTTAGCAGGGTTAGTTAGGCAATATTGTTTCGGGGTATTTGTTCAGAGCTTAGCGACCCTTCAAAATTGTCCAATCAGTGGATACTGTTGGCGAATGTCAACGCTAGCCATCAGGAGTCAATGAAGCGAAGTAAGAGAATCTGTCAGTCATGATGGCCTTTATTTATCAATGGTGCTGGTCCTCAAAGAGAATCTTCCTACGCTGTTTGAGCAAGTTCAACACTGGTTTGAAACGTCTGAAGTGAATGGGTTTAAGGGCGTTGAGCACAGCTATGATGCGCGGGTAGAAGCCGGGCACCATCGTCGCGAGAAACGACAAGTTTGGGCGGTGTTACTTCAGCAGATGGGGCCTCTGCACAAGCAGTCTCAGTGGAAGGGCTTGAAAAGCATCGTCAAGTTAGTTCGGACCCGACATTTGTGGAACAAAACCACCCGTGAGGTTATGTTTTATCTCAGCTCTCTACCACCAATTGCTCAGCAGTTAGGCAAAGCCATCCGCCAGCATTGGTCTATTGAGAGCCAACTCCACTGGGTCTTAGATGTGACCTTTGGCGAAGATGCCAGCCTTATCCCCACAGGGCATGCACCGGAGAATATGGCCATCCTGAGACGCTGGAGCATCAACCTCCTGAATCAAGAAACGTCCTTTAAGAAAAGTACCCTTCAAAAACTAAAATGGGCGAGCATGGATGAAGTGTATATGCTCAAGGTTCTAGGCGTTTTTATTCCTTTACAGTCTAGCCTTTCAGAGACATAATTTTCTTGCGCTTACCCTGTAGATGACTATGCAGTTGATAGCTAGTACGCTGTACGACTTTTGGAGAACAGAAGGGCGATTGGCTTTGCCAGCGCCTAAAGGGCGATCGCACTGGCTGCCGCATAGGATGGGGTATGGCTGATACTTAGCAGCCACTTGGTAATGCCAAGTTTCGCTGCAGTTTCTTGACAGTTGGCATACAGTACGACAGCTGGTTCACCTGTCGGCAGCCGTTGGATCTCAATATCATGCCAAGAGGTCGGCTGTTTACCGTCTCCACCGAGCGCTTTAAGAACCGCTTTTTTGGCAGCGAGACGGCTGGCAAAATACTGGAGGCGGTTAGTACGGAACCCAGGAGCATTGAGTTCCGCAGCCGTGAGGCATTGCCCTTCAAAACACTCTCCCATTTGTTCTACAAGTCCTTTGATGCATCTTACGTTCACGATATCAATCCCGTGACTGATGATATTCACGTTGGGGTAAGGAGAAAAGGGATTATATTGAACTTTACCACCATCGTTAGTGAATTGCTTTGTTACTTTTGCCAGAGATCTATTGCAAAACTAAATTCGTCAGCATCGTATTCATTTTGTTGACCGACTCGATATACTCGTTTCGAGGCACTGACTCAGCCACGATACCCGCTCCAGCATTGAGGTAGATTTCATGTCCGTACTGGTAGACGGAGCGAATTGCGATCGCTAAATCCGCTTCACCGTTGCTATCAAACCAACCAATGCCACCCGCATAAATTCCTCTCGGTTCGTCCTCCAATCGATCGATCCAATCCAAAGCTTTTTGTTTATCAATTCCAGAAACGGTAATACCAGGAAATAAAACCTTCAATGCATCCCACGATCTATTTCCAGGTTTAAGCTGACCGCCAGCTCTCGAAGAAAGATGCTGCACGCACCGATATTTCTTGACTTCCATGAAATTAAAAATCCGAACCGTTTCTGGCAAGCAAAGCGAGGCGAGTTCGTTTTGTGCTAGCCAGATGGAAAGCGCGTGTTCTTTCACCTCTTTAGCATCGGTGAATAGCTCATTATTGAAGCGTGCATCCTCTTCGCTAGATCGACCGCGAGGGCGAGTTGCTGCTAAAGGATTTGTCACGACAAACCCGTCTTTATACACTTTCATCAAAATTTCAGGACTAAAGCCAACAGCACGTACTTCTCCTATGTTTAGACAGTAGGAACGAGCTGAATTATTCGCTTTGGCTCCAACGGCATAAGTTCCCAGTACGTCTAAATTGCCGATGAGTTTCTTGGGGCGGGAGATAATGGCTTTATGCAATTCATCTTTTTGAATTGCCTCAATTAATCGCTCAATGCGGTGGGAGTAATTTTCACAGTCCGTGCAATCTTCATCGAGGGAGACAGGGACATAATCGGGGAGCTTGCCATCAATAGATAGTAGTTCTCGAATTTGCGCCAACGAGCTGGTGCTTTTTACATGAACGCCTTCTGCCGTGAAACGCAGTTCGGTTTCAGGAACTAAGAAATAGAGAAGTGGCTGTTGGATTGCTTTAGAGTAGGACGAATAGAAACCAGCCATGTCAAACGCCACATAGCCGTAAGCTATCCAATTTTTCAGCGGTAGCGACCCCAGCAACTCACCGACTTGTTTGAAGGGATCGCTGGCGGGTTGAGAAGAAGATTTCCCGATACCCTCCAGACAGACTGCAGTTTTGCTGACGGACACTCTGGCTAACTCGTTGCCAGCAATGCGAACTTCGTTGTCCTTTTCATACATCACATAATTGGAAAAAATACCTGCTTGCAGGAAGTTTTGTAAAACCACTACAGCATTCCTTTTGCCCGAGACAAAAGTTTCTCGATACATTATGGGAGTTTTTAACTCTTTAACCATCAATGTCTCCTTGTCAGTGATTTCTCAATGAGTTCTTACAGCTAGGCTTTGAATTTTTCCAATCAATTTACGGTGAATTTTCCCTGTCGCAGTACGCGGTAACTGTTCCACAAAGCGCACGGTTTTTGGAGCTTTAAAATGAGGAAGTCGCTGTTTGGCAAATTTACAAATGCTAGTTTCTAATTCCGGGGATGAATCTTGTCCAGGTTTGAGGCTGACATAAGCAACGACTTGAGTGAGTTGTTCGCCCTCATTGGATTCAGGAACTACCGCTACTTCTAGAATTTGGGGATGCTGGTGTAAGATATCCTCAATTTCCAAAGGAGAAACCCACTGACCGTTTACTTTAAACAAATCGTCCTTACGACCCTTAAACTTGAAATAGCCGTCAGCATCGCACAGATACTTGTCCCCTGTCCGCATGGTGTTTCCATAGAGTGTCTGCCGCGTTTCTTGGAGTCGGTTCCAGTAACCCAACATCAGGCTTTCTCCACTTACCAAAAGGTCGCCAATCTCGCCTGGAGGACAGAGGATTCCATTTTCATCAACAATGCGGACATCGTAACCCGGAACAGGGCGACCGGAGGTGCCAGGTTTGCACTCACCTAAGCGGTTGGCAAGAAAAATGTGCAAAAACTCAGTTGTGCCAATTCCTTCACAAATTTCCCGGTTGTAAGTCTCTCGCCACTTTTGCCAGATACTTTCGGGAAGCTGTTCGGCGGCAGAAATGCACAGGCGTAGGGAGGAGACATTGAGAGGTGCGATATCCTGTACGGAGAGAAGGTTGGCATAAATACTGGGGATACCAAAAAAAACAGTCGGTTGATAGCGCTGAATGTCGGAGATAACATCAAAGGCGTTAGTGGCATCTGACAAGACAGTGGCTGCACCGACTGCCATTGGCATATAAAGTGTATTTCCTAAACCGTAGGCGAAAGGCACTTTGGCAACTGAATAGGTTATATCATCGGGTTGCAAACCCAGTGTGGCCTTAGCATAGTGTTCGGCACAAACCACCATGCTTTGATGCAGGTGAATTACGCCTTTGGGTTTGCCTGTACTACCGGAGGTGTAAAGCCAGAATGCGGGCTCGTCGCGAGAGGTTTCGGCACAGGGGAAGGGTTCGTCAGGTTGCTGGGTAAGTCGGGATAAAAATGGGTTGTCTCCATCTTTGAGCAGAATATGCTCCAAAAACTGAGACTGAATGGGAGTGAGTTTCTCTTGCCATTCCTGAGTCGCCAGTAAGATTTTGGCTCGCGAATCTTGCAGAATATACTGGATTTCATCAACACTACAGGCGGTGTTAATGGGAACGGGTACGGCACCGAGCCAAATTGCTCCCCAAAAGGCAAAGACTAACTCGGGAGAATCGGGCAAAAGAATGGCAATTCTATTTTCCCGCTCTAGACCGAGAGTGAGGAGCGATCGCGCCGTGCATTGGACAAAGCGGCTGAGTTGGTCGTAAGTATAAGTATCGTCCTGATAAAAAAAGGCGACTTTCTGGCTATTTCCCCGTTCTAGATTGCTGTTCAAGTAATAAGCGGCCACATTGAAGGCACTCGGCAACTGTTCAGAAACTCTTTCCATATAATTTCCTTTGACGCTTATGTTTTACATAGCGAGAACGTGAACTAGTACGTGTTCATCCCAATAGCACCATGTTGCTAGCCATGACTGGATACCACATCGATTCGCTTGAATGCTGGCGTCCCCATGCAGGTGAATAGCGAAGGGGAAAGGGGGGAGGGGAAAAGGGGGAAGGTAAATGGAATTTTCCCTTTTCCCTTCTTTTGTGGTTTGGGTGAGGTTGGCTTCAATTTCATTCCAGCCAATGCCTGCTAATCCAGTTCCTAAAGCTTTTCCTACGGCTTCCTTAGTGGCATAGCACACAGCGAAAGAACGGTGAGGGTGATTAGAAGATTGGCAACGTTTGATTTCGCCCGGAGTGAACAACAAATTTAACGTTTCGCTATCGTACCGCTCAGTCAATCTAGCAATCCTAGGAATAGGCGCGATATCAATACCGAGTCCCTTAACTTCAGTTGCCCATTCGCCATCAGGTAACATGGTTTGAGTTGGAGTTGGCAAGCAGCACTGCTTCGATTCTATTGCAGACTTGAGCCAGCGTTATATCCTGTCGGCCTTCTAGCTTCACGCTTATCCCTAGTTGGCGTTTTAGTCCTAGAGCAACTTCTACTATTTCAGTGGAATCAAGTTGTAAATCCTCGTGCAGTAGTGTGTCATTGTGAAGCGACTCTTTGGGAATACCCAGGTCAGCAAGTATTGCTTTGAGAGTATCCATTGCTTTTGAAGTATCCATGCAGAAAACACCTTGGAAATCGAATTGCCCCAGATGGCTTTCGCTCGAAAATTATGACTGGTGCGCCCCAACTAACGTATTCACGCATTACTTTGAGGTAAGACGTTTAGCGGCTTGTAAGCTGGTTAGTTATTTGAAGCCAACATGCACGCTGGAAGGCAGACTTGATGCGTCGGTACTACTTACGCGAATTTCTCATTGGCTAATTTAGCTTTATTGCGTATTGAGCCAAGTAAACAATACAGCTAACTAGCATTACTTTCAATAAGATTTTGAAAACTTTTAAGATTTCGTGCGATCTCGGAAGCTTTAGCGATCCAAGCTTGATAACGATTCGAGCCTTGTATCTTTCGATACAATTGATAGGCAATCACTATTACAGATTTGTTCTTGTATCAGAAAATTTTTAACAAATGCTTGTCAATAACTTGCCAGGTAGATAGGATAAACAAGTCAATTGATTGCTAATATTCTCAATTATTGATCGACAAGCATAACATCAACAATAGAATTACCACTTGAGCGCCAGCCATGATGAGATTCAGTGGTGACTGTCACGTCATGTGCGTTTCCAGGTGAGAGTTACCGAAGTTTAGGAGTCATTCCGTGACGAGTCACTCTGTTGGTATTTGTTCGCTTGCCGTAAGCTTTCCAAGTCTTATTCGCACAAATGATTATAGGTACGAGAAGCTCCCAGGGTTAGCGGTTCAAGCTCAACCCCAACGAGTTCAGTTGCCTAGAACCTCTCGACCCACCTGCAACGACGATGGAATTGAAATCTGGCCGCAAGAAGTAGCCCCTTACCTGAACAACCCGTTTCGAGGCAATGTCGAGCGGCGAGTACTCAGTCAAGATGAGTCGTCGCTCATGCTGGAATCTCGGGTAGCAAAAGAGGTGCTTGAGGCAGCAAACCTTCGTCCTGAAGAAGTCGATCTGGCGAACGCCACCTCACTTTTCTCGGAACCCATCGGACTTGGGAAGAGGTTTTGCCAAGCCCGCCAACTCAACTTGCATTGTCCTGCCCGGAATCTGGAATCAACCTGTTCGAGTGCTTTAGTAGTACTCCAAAATACCCGTGCTTTGGTGCAAGCGGGAGAGAATCACAACGTGCTGGTGGTGGTTTCGAAGTGTGGCTCTAACACTGTAGACGACGAAGACACGCTGTCCTGGTCCTTGGGTGACGGATCTGGAGACTTTGTCGCAAGTTCGCTCAAACCCGGTCGGGGAGTTCTCGGCACCAAAATTATTAATACCACTCCCACTTGCGGCGCTTACTCCCACGAAATCGTAATCGATGCTCGAGGTGTGCCTCGGATGCGTACTTGAGGGCAAGAACGACATTATGCTTACTGAAACCGCCGTCGATTACGTCCGCACCTGTTGCAAAGGGTGGCAGCAGCGGCGGGAGTATCCCTCGCTCACATTGACTTTCTAATTAGGAGAAATGCATCATGAGCTGTGACGAGACTAAGCAATTCGATGTCATTATAGTAGGTTCCGGAATTGGAGGCTCTACTCTAGCTACCATTTTGGCAAAGCATCAAGCTAGAGTTTTGATGATCGATAAAGGAACTCATCCAAGATTTGCTATTGGGGAAGCAATTACTTCACATACGGAAATATTACTTTCGCTTCTTAGTCATTATTATTCGGTTCCTGAACTCGAATACCTAAGTTCTTTTCGAGGAATTAGTGAAAATATTTCAGCTTCTGCTTGTGGATCCAAGCGATCTTTTGGATTTCTGTATCATCAAGAAGGAAAAGAACAATCGCCGCAACAAAGAATTCAGTGGGGTATTGGTAACAGCAGTCATTTATTTCGCCAAGAGATAGACCACTATCTAGTAAAACTTGCTGTTAAGTATGGAGCAAAATTATTATCCGAAACAAATATTGTTGACATTGACATAGATGAAAAAGAAGTTGTAATTAAGACCGAAACTGGCGATAATTTTAATGCCAACTATCTTGTTGATGCTAGTGGTTATAATTCCCTTATTGCTAAAAAATTAAATTTACGAGAAAATCCACCTCGCTTTAAAAGCTATTCAAGAAGTATTTTTACTCACATGGTTGGAGTAAAGCCTGTTGATGATTGCCTTCAAGTGAATAGTGATAATATAATACCTTGGTATGAAGGGACCACCCACCATATATTTGATGGGGGTTGGATGTGGGTTATTCCCTTTAATAATCATGAAAAATCAACTAACCCAATTTGTAGCATAGGACTCAATTTAGATAGTAGGCGTTTTCCAAAAACAGAGGTATCTCCTGAACAGGAGTTTGAGAATTTCATTTCCAGATTTCCTAGTATCGCTACTCAATTTGAAACCGCTAAATCTGTTCGTAATTGGATATCAACTGGTCGGCTTCAATATTCATCCCATTCATGTATTGGGAAACGATTTTACCTTCTTCCTCATGCCTCTGGATTTATTGATCCCATTTTTTCCCCAGGATTAATACAGACTTTTACGACCATTATTCCACTAGCTGCCTTGATTCTGAAAGCTATTGCTAGCAATGACTTTTCGACAAAGCACTTTGCTCCTCTTGAGCGTTTACAACAAGAAATTTTTGACTATAACGATGGGATAACAAATTGTACATATATTGCTTTTACTAATTTTAGCCTGATGAATGCATGGCTTCGAGTCTGGGTTTTCCAACATATAATAGGGGGTAGCTATAAGCTGTTATTTACAGAGCTTTTAGGATTACTAGTAGAAGACTATCCAGAACATATAGCAAAATTAGAATTTAAAGCAAAAGATTTAACACAGCTAACGGAGTCTTGTTACCTGAAGACTATAGATCCTCGTCCTCAGGGATGGAAGAAAGACTTTGTTGAAGAAGCGATTGCTGAAGTAGAAAAAGTTGAAAAATGCTTGCTTTCTCCAGAAGAAGCTGCATTGAATATAGTGTCAATACTCAATTCTACCAGTTGGTTATTCAAGTTATGTGGATTAGGAGAGCCGTCAAAATGTTTTATGGATTTACCCAAATCTAAAAGGTTCAACATAAGTCTTATGACTTATGCTTTTTGGCTTAAGTTTTTCGTTAAAAATGAGATAAAACCTTTTGAATTGAACTTAAAGGATTATATAAATGGTGTTCGCTTAGGGATAATCTGATCAGAAATTTAGCTTCTGAAAATCATGATAAATAAACCAATAGGTATTCGCTCACTTGCAGTCAGTTTTCCGAACATAATACGTACAAATGATTATTGGCAAAATAAGTTTCCAGAGTTGTTCGGAAAGACCAAACAAAGAAGAAGGTTGTCTAGAAAAGCTGTATCTATTTCCAACAACAATGGGCTTGACATCTGGTCACAAGAGGTAACACCTTATCTGTTAGATCCCTTCCGTGGCAACATCGAACGCCGGGTTGTTAGTCCAGGCGAGTCGTCACTGACGCTGGAGTATCGTGCAGCTAAGGAAGCCCTTGAGGCAGCCAAGCTATCTCCTGGGGAAGTTGAGCTCATGATTGTTACCTCGCTCTTCCCTGAACAAATAGGAACTGGTAATGCCGCTTACCTCGCCCGCCAATTAAAACTAAATGCACCAGCCTGGAATCTGGAATCAACTTGTTCAAGTGCCTTGGTAGCGCTTCAGAACGCCCGTGCGCTGATCCAAATAGGAGAGTACCGCAATGTGCTGGTGGTTGTCTCCCACATCGGGTCTAACTCTGTTGACGAGGAAGATACCCTTTCGTGGTCAATGGGCGACGGTGCTGGAGCCTTTGTTGTTGATGCACTCAAACCTAATCAGGGAGTCCTTGGCAGCAAAATTGTTGAGACTGCAACCACCTGTGGGGTCTATTTGCATGAACTGGTGACTGATCCCCAGGGCGTGCCTCGGATGCGTACCCGAACAGGTGAGAATGCCAGTATGCTGGCTGAAACTGCCGTTGATTTCGTCCGCGCCTGTTGTAGAGGGGCGGTAGCCGCAGCAGGAGTGTCCCTTGATCGTATCGACTTTTTTGCGTTTAATACGCCTACAGCTTGGTATGCTAGTGTTTGCACGCGGGCATTAGGTATAGTTCCGGAGCGTACTATCAATCTTTACCCTCGATACGCCAACATTGGACCCGTTTTTCCCATCGCTAACCTTTACCACGCTGCGAGATCGGGCAAACTTCGTGAAAATGACCTAGTTCTGGTTTATACGAACGGTGCAGGTGCTACGGCAGGAGCAATGGTGATGCGTTGGGGTGATGTAGCGTTAGGAGCAAATCCTGCTCCTCCCATCAGCATTACTCCGGAACAAGAGACGATTCATTTAGCAGGAACAAATTCCCATTCCCAAGAAAAGCTTCCTGTTCACCAAACGAAAACTTTTTCAAGAGAACAGCTTCTAGCTGCTGAACCAGAGAAAAGACGACAGATGCTGGAAACTTACCTGCTCGGATGGCTAACCACTACTTTACAGCTTCCTCCAAATCAGTTCACGCCTCAGCAATCTTTTGCCTCATTGCTGGATTCATTGATGGCATTAATGTTTAGGAGTCGAATTAACACCGACCTCCAGGTTCAAGTCCCAATGGAGAGCTTCTTTGGGGACAACACCATCGCCCAACTAGCCGAACATTTGCTCAACCAATTGGCGCTGGCAAATCTAGTTGTATCAGACCTAAGTGAAGCCGCCGAGACTCGTGAAGAAGAACGAGAAAAACTGAGCCTTTAACTCAATCTCCAAAATTATCTGACGAATTAGGAGAAATGCCTCATGAACTGTAACGAGCAATTTGATGTAATTGTTATAGGGTCTGGACTAGCTGGTTCGCTCCTGGCAACTGTTCTAGCTCGTCATAACATTCGAGTTGCACTCATTGATAAAAATGTTCATCCTCGGTTTGCGATTGGAGAAGCGATGACTCCTGACACAGATCTGATGATGACCATTCTCAGCCATCAGTACTCAGTACCTGAAATCAATCATCTCAGTTCTTTTAAGAACATTTGCCATAATATTTCTCCTTCTGCCTGTGGATTAAAGCGCTCATTCAACTTTATCTACCATCGGTCAGGAGAAAAACAAACCTTACAGGAAACCAACAAAGTAGGCGTTCATCCCAGCAGCCACTTATTTCGCCAGGAAGTGGACCAATATATGGCTAACGTGGCTGTCAAATATGGAGTTAAGCTCCTAGAAAAAATTAAAATATTGGACTTTAATATAAACTCAGAGGGAGTTCAAGTATACCTAGAAGCTGGTAAAAAATTGACTGCTAACTATTTAGTCGATGCCAGTGGTTATAACTCTATACTTAGCCGTAAATTAAATTTGCGAGAAGTTCCAACTCGATTGAAGACTCAATCCAGAAGTATTTTTACTCACATGGTGGACGTAAAGAGATATGACGACTGTATCACCAATAGTAAAAATAAAGATGGGCTTTTCTGGTATCAAGGAACTCTTCATCATATATTTGATGGTGGTTGGATGTGGGTGATTCCATTTAATAATCACGAGCAATCGAATAACCCAGTTTGTAGTGTTGGAATTAACTTTAATAATCACCGCTTTCCTAAAACTGAGACATCTGCCGAACAGGAATTTAAGAATTTTCTCTCACAATATCCTGGCGTTGCTATTCAATTTGAAAATGCTAAACCCATTCGTGACTGGGTATCAACAGGTCGCTTGCAGTATTCTTCACATTCGTGTACTGGAGAAAGATTTTACCTACTTCCTCATGCAGCAGGATTTATCGACGCACTCTATTCATTTGGTTTAGTGAATAGCTGTACGATTATCATTCCTCTAGCGGCTCGGATTATGAAAGCTCTGTCAAGAAATGATTATTCGACTGAGCCTTTTATGGAACTGGAAAATTTGCAGCAAAAACTTTTTGACTACAATGATAATTTAGTTAATTGCTCATACATATCTTTTGCCAGTTATAACCTTTGGGATGCTTGGAGACGTTTCTGGTTACTCGGAAGCTTCATGCGCCAGACTAAGGCAGGATTAAGTAAGGAACTAAAAATCGCAGCAGGTAAAGGAGAAGAACTAGCAAAATTTAGGGATGATGACAGTTTAGATAGTCTCACTCCTAGCTATGAAGGATTGGGCGATGAATTTTTCCAAAAAGCTACGACAACAGTTGAACAGGTAGAAGCAGGCTTGCTATCTCCTGATGAGGCAGCAAGCCTGCTTATGTCGCTACTCAATTCAATAGATTTTCTGCCAAATAACTTTTGGAAAATTGGAGATGTACACCGAAAAGACATAGACACAGAGTCGGCTTTTATTAATTCAGAACATTCTCGTTTTATGTCTTGGGTGAAAACGTCTAAAAAACCAGAGGTAAAAAAGTATTTTGACTATGATATGGAAGATTTAGTCTCTGCAATCCAGCTAGCTGCGGCAAAGGGATAGGGTAACTAGGACTTAAAACTTCAATTCATCAGGCTTGAGCTAATAAAGTTACTGGCACGGTGCACAGGAAATAGAAAATATTTGGCTGAAATCATGGAATTGCACTCACTTTTAACAACCCTCTCTAACAAAGGCGTAAAACTTTCTGCGAACAACAGTTCACTAGAAATTGATGCACCCAAAGGGGTAATCACTCCAGAGCTGCGGAACTCTCTAGCAGAGCATAAAGCAGAGATTCTTGAATTGCTGCACCAAAGCAACATAAGTGTCAGTTCCACGGCGCTACCAACTATCGAGCCAGCACCAGAGTTGCGCTACGAACCATTTCCTTTGACGGATATGCAATATGCATTTTGGGTGGGTCGGAGTGGAATATTAGAACTCGGTAATGTCGCTAATCATGGTTACTACGAAATTGAAGGGAAAGACTTAAACCTAGAACGCTTGAACTGGGCGCTGCAACAGTTAATTGAGCGGCACGATATGTTAAGAGCGATCGTGTTACCCGATGGTCAGCAGCAAGTTCAAAAAACTGTACCTCCCTATCAAATGAAGGTAGTGGATTTAAGGGGAAAGAACGAAGATGTTGTTCACGAAAAGCTAGAAGAAATTCGCGATCGCTTATCCCATCAAGTCATCCCTGCCGATCAATGGCCGCTATTTGAATTTTGTGCAACACTCTTAGACGCAGGGCGCGTCCGGTTGCATATTAGCTACGATCTGCAAGTTTTCGATGCTTGGAGTTTGTTTCGTCTGTTTGACGAGTGGGTGCAACTTTACCAAAACCCCGATGTTGCATTGCCACCTTTAGAACTCTCATTCCGCGATTATGTTTTAGCCGAGCAAGCATTGCAAGAGACTGAACTGTATAAGCGATCGCAAGACTATTGGTTCAATCGTCTGGATACCCTTCCGCCAGCTCCAGACTTACCCTTGGCTAAGAATCCCAAAGAACTCAAGCAGCATCGAAACAAGCGCTACGAGAGCAAACTAGAGCGAAGTGACTGGCAACAGTTAAAGCAACGAGCAGCTCAAGCAGGTTTGACCCCCTCTGGACTCTTACTCGCCGCTTTCGCTGAAATCATCGCATTATGGAGCAAAAACCCGCAATTTACAATAAATCTTGCCTTATTTAATCGTTTGCCCCTGCATCCCCAAGTCAATGACATTTTTGGGGACTTTACCTCCGTTACCCTCTTAACCGTAGACTGTTCATCCCGCGACTCATTCAGCGATTGCGCGGTTCGCCTTCAGAAACAACTGTGGCAAGACTTAGAACACCGCTACTACAGTGGCGTGCGCGTGACGAGGGAACTTGCCCGTAAAAGAGGGACGGCCCCCAGCGCCATGCCGATCGTATTCACAAGTACTCTAGGCTTCAGTTCCCTCGGACAGGAAACCCTAACCTTCAGCCACTTCGGAGAGTTAGTCTACGGCATTAGCCAAGCTTCCCAAGCATGGATGGATATTCAAGTCTGGGAGGAAAAGGGAACGCTGACATTTAACTGGGATGTCGTTGAGGAACTTTTCCCTGAAGGCATGATTGCAGATATGTTTGAGGCGTATTGTCGCTTGCTTAAGACACTCGCCGCATCCGAATCTGCCTGGGTGGAAACGACGCAGCAACTATTACCTCCTTCTCAGTTAGTGCACCGGGAAACGATCAATGCCACAGACGCATGGATTCCCGATTACCTACTGCATGAATTATTTGCCGCACAAGTACGAGTACGGGCAAATGAAAACGCTATCGTATCATCGCAGCACACGTTAACTTACCAGGAATTATGCGATCGCTCCAATCAAGTTGCTCATCGGTTGCGGAAGTTGGGGGCATCTCCCAATCAGCTAGTTGCCGTAGTGATGGAAAAGGGATGGGAGCAAATTGTTGCCGTGATGGGTATTTTGGCATCTGGTGCTGCCTATGTCCCCATCGATCCCGGACTGCCGCTAGAGCGTTTGTTTTATCTATTAGAAATTAGTGAAGCAAAAATTGTTCTCACCCAATCTCGGTTGGTAGAAAACGAGTGGGCTAAAGACATACCGTGCTTGTGTTTGAATAGTGACGATTTAGCCCAAGAAAGTAAAGAACCACTCCCATCCATCCAAACTCCCGATGACTTGGCCTATGTCATCTATACATCGGGTTCCACAGGGTTGCCCAAAGGGGTGATGATTACTCATCGCAACGTGGTGAATGTGGTTATCTGTACAAATAAGCGCTTTAACGTTAATTCTCAAGACCGAATTTTAGCCCTGACAGCCCTCAACCACGACCTATCGGTTTATGACATCTTCGGTTTGCTGAGTGCTGGCGGCACCATTGTGATGCCCGATGCGGCTGTAGTGAAAGACCCCAGTCACTGGGCTGAGTTAATGGTACGGGAACGGGTAACGTTATGGAACTCAGTTCCCGCCATGATGGAAATGTTGGTAGATTATGCAGAGGGTCAATCTGTCACACTCCCCAATAGCTTGCGTCTAGCAATTTTGGGTGGAGATTGGCTTCCGGTTTCTCTACCCGATCGCATTCGTGCCTTAGTTCCAACCATACAACTCCTCAGTATTGGTGGTCCGACGGAAACAACGATTTGGAATATCGGCTATCTCATCGAAAAAGTTGACCCCAACTGGACAAGCATTCCTTACGGCCAACCGATGGCGAACTCGAAATACCATATTCTGAACGATGCCCTAGAAGACTGTCCGGTTTGGGTTCCCGGTCAAATGTACTGTTCTGGAGTCCAGTTGGCAAAAGGCTACTGGCAAAATCCCGAAAAGACTCGCGACAGTTTTATTACACATCCGCGCACGGGAGAACGTCTCTACCGTACAGGAGACTTGGGTTGTTATCGACCTGATGGCAACATTGAATTTTTGGGACGAGTAGACTTCCAAATTAAAATTCGCGGACACCGCATTGAGGCGGGAGAAATTGAGGCGACTCTTAAGCTGCACCCAGGGGTGAAAGATGCTGTGGTCGTCGCAGCGGAGAGGGCTGCTCAAACTCAGCAACTGATTGCCTACATAGTGCCCGATCAAGCGCAAGCAGAGGTGCTTTTTGAGGTAGAAGAGATAGACAATGCCGAAATGCAAGGCTTGTGGAAGCAGTTGGTAGAAAAGGGGGTCAAGACAGCTCAACAAAGCTCTGATGCTGTAAACCCAAAAGTTTTTGCTGCTTTCTGGCAACAAAAACTAGATCCACTGCACCCCTATGCTGTGGGTGTCGCATTTCATAATTTTGGGGTTTACACCAAGTCAAATGAGGAGTACTCGGTCGACGAACTAATGCAACGGTGTCAAATTAAGCCCCGCTATCAGAAATGGCTGAGTCGTGCCCTAGCTGTCTTGGTAGAGCTCGGGTGGTTGCAAGTACGTGATGAAAAGTTTGCTAACGAGCAGCCCTTACCTGCTAGCTTTCCAAAACAACTATTGGCTGAGATTCGCTCAGAAGCCGCGTCAATTTTAGACTACAACCAAGAAACCGTTGAGCTGTTGGTAAATTCAGCAGAAAATCTGGCGGATATCCTCACGGAAAATATCCACTCAGCTGAGATTATTGCCACTGAGGAAATTCCATTGATATACCGAAAAGAGTTTCAGTCCGGCAACGCCATATTCAAGGAAATCATGCATAGCATCGGAAAATCCTGGGAGTCAGGTAAGTCCTTGCGGATTCTAGAAATTGGGGCTGGAACTGGTGCTGTAACGAGAGAAATTCTCCCTGTGCTACCGTCAGAAAAAACGATCTATGTCTACACCGACATTTCCCAGTATTTCTTGCAGATGGGCAGGCGAATTTTTGAGGATTATGCTTTCCTTGAAACTGGTCTACTAGATCTAGAACAGACGCCCCTAGAGCAAGGCTACGAGTCCCACAGTTTTGATGTAGTGATAGCAGGGGGTGTGGTACACGCCACACGCAGTATTAAAGAATCCCTAGAACATATTCGCTCGCTGCTAGCTCCCAATGGCATCGTGCTGCTGTTAGAGCCTACCAAACTGCATCAGTTTTGGGAGTTATTTATGGGTCTACAGCAAGGTTTTGATCGCTTTGAGGATAAACACCTGCGGCAACGGCATCCCCTTCTGTCATGTGAGCAATGGCGGCAAGTATTTCATCAAGAAGGCTTTACAGAGTGCACAGTCTTTCGTGAGCCAGGTTCCATTGCTGACATTCTTGGGGTTTATGTTTTGATGGCGCGGGGCCCCTCATCCATCAAGAAGTTTAAACAGCAGAATCTACAGAGCTTTTTGCAGAAAAAACTACCGGAGTATATGGTACCTGCAGCTTACGTATTCCTAGATGCTATGCCACTGACACCTAATGGCAAGGTGGATCGAAAAAGTCTGCCTGTGCCAAAAGACATTTTCTCACCATCAAAAGCAGATTATGTAATGCCCCAAACGGAAACCGAGCAACTCATTGCTAGTGTTTGGAAAGAAATTCTTCAAGTAGACAAGGTAGGAATTCACAGTAATTTCTTTGAGCTAGGCGGAGATTCCCTTCTGGCTACCCAAGTCATGTCTCGGTTACGGGAAAAATTCCAGCTAAACTTACCCGTGCAAAGTTTGCTTGAGGCTCCTACATTAGCTAATTTGGCCCAGTCCATAGAGCAGATTTATCAGACAACTCAAAAGCTACAAGCCCCTATCTACAATAGATTGACTGAGCGAATGGAAATAGAGCTATGAAATCTATTCAAGAGTTTTTGTCCTATCTTAGCGACCTAGACGTAAGACTTTGGTTAGATGGCGATCACCTGCGCTGTAATGCCCCCAAAGATATACTTACACCAGCTTTGCAGACTGAGTTGATGCAGCGAAAAGCTGAAATCCTCAATTTTCTTCAAAAAGCTAATTTTGCATCAAGTTCAGCTATCAAGCCCGTTCCTCGAGAGGAAAACCTACCTCTGTCCTTCGGTCAACAAGGGCTGTGGTTTCTAGATAAACACGAGGGTGGAAGTACAGCTTATAACCAATTGTTTGCTTTACGCTTAAGCGGTTTACTTAATTTGACAGTTCTCCAGCAAGCTCTCACGGAAATAGTGCGACGTCATGAAATCCTACGCACTACTTTTAAAAATGTGGATGGACAACCCTTTCAAGCCGTTGCCCCCGATCCGAATGTCACAATGTCAGTAGTAGATTTGCTGCACTTGCCTGAAACCGAGCAGTGGGAAGAAGTTCAGCAGCTAGCTATTGCCGAATCCCAGCGTCCTTTCAACTTGGCACAAGAGCTATTGCTGCGAGTTGCGTTATTCCAGCTAAGTAACTCGGAACACGTGCTGCTATTCACGATCCATCATATGATCTCAGATGCTTGGTCGTCTGGAATTATCATTGAGGAACTAGCAGCGCTCTATGAAGCTTTTTCTCGGGGTAAGCCTTCTCCTCTGCCAGAGTTACCTATTCAGTATGCAGACTTTGCTTACTGGCAACGGCAACAGTTACGTGGGACAGCCTTTGAAGAACATCTGACCTACTGGAAACAGCAGCTTAGTGGCGCTTTGCCCGTTTTGGAACTACCGAGTGATCGCCCGCGACCAGCTGTTCAAACATTCCGAGGAGCCGCCACTAGCCTGAAGCTAGGATCTGACTTAACCCAAAAGCTCAACAAGCTCAGCCAGCAGGAAGGAGCGACCCTATTTATAACTTTATTAGCCTCATTTCAAGCACTACTCTACCGCTATACCAATCAAGACGATATTTGTGTCGGTACAACTATTGCTAATCGTCATAGCCGCGATTTGGAGCAACTAGTTGGTTTTTTTGTTAACACCGTAGTCATGCGTACCAAATTGTCGGGCAACCTCTCTTTTCTCGAGTTGTTGAGTCGAGTGCAGCACGTAGCTTTGGAAGCCTATAATCACAAAGACTTACCATTTGATTTGCTGGTAGGACAATTAAAGCCAGAGCGGAATTTATCTCATACTCCATTGTTCCAGGTCATGTTTGTCTTGGAGAATGCACCAATCAACTTTCCGGAACCTTCAGGGCTGGCTTTGAGCTTATTAGAAATGCCTGTGGCGACAGCAAAGTTTGATTTAACCCTGACGATGCGGCAGACTCAACAGGGACTAATCGGAAAATTTGAATACAATACGGATTTGTTTGATGCTGCCACTATTACTAGGATGGCAGGACACTTCCAAACTTTGCTGGAGGCAATCGCGGCTAATCCGCAGCATCGCCTCTTTGATTTACCCCTGTTGACGGAAACTGAGCAGCATCAATTGCTAGTAGAGTGGAATGATACTCAGGCAGATTATCCGAATCAGTGCATTCATCAGCTATTTGAAGAGCAGGTAGAGAGAACACCGGATGCGGTGGCGGTAGTATTTGAAGATCGACAGCTAACTTATCGGGAGCTAAACCAACGAGCGAATCAGTTGGCACGTCATTTAAACAAACTGGGCATTAAACCAGACGTCCTGGTTGGTATTTGTGTAGAGCGTTCCCTTGAGATGGTGGTAGGAGTGCTGGGGATTCTCAAAGCTGGTGGAGCTTATGTTCCCTTAGACCCAGCTAACCCACCAGAGCGCCTTGCCTTCATGCTGTCCGATGCTCGAGTGCCAGTGCTGTTAACTCAATCACTTTTGATAGAGAAGTTACCTTTGCAATCGACCCAAGTCATTTGTTTGGATACAGATTGGCAAGCGATCGCCCAACAGCCCCAATCAAACCCAAACAGTGACGTATCCACTGACAACCTCGTCTATGTAATTTATACCTCAGGTTCTACAGGAATACCCAAAGGAGCGATGAACACCCACCAGGGAATTTCTAATCGCTTACTTTGGATGCAGGATGCTTATCAATTAACACCACAAGACCGCGTTCTGCAAAAGACTCCTTTCAGTTTTGATGTTTCTGTGTGGGAGTTTTTCTGGCCATTGCTTAATGGAGCGCGTCTGATCGTTGCCCAACCAGGAGGACATCAAGACACCGCTTATCTAGTAAAGCTAATTGCTAGGGAGAAGATTACCACGCTTCATTTTGTCCCCTCTATGCTCCAGATTTTTTTGGAAGAGTCAGGGATTGAGACACTAACAAGTATCCAGCGCGTGATTTGCAGTGGTGAGGTACTGTCACTAGAGTTACAAAAACGCTTTTTTGCACGTTTAAAAGCCGAACTGCACAACCTCTATGGTCCAACGGAAGCGGCTATTGATGTTACCTTCTGGCAGTGTCAGCGACAGAGTAATTTACCGTTTGTACCTATCGGACGGGCAATCGCTAATACGCAAATCTACTTACTAGACTCTGAAGGTCAACCCGTTCCTATCGGCATACCAGGGGAATTGCACATTGGTGGAGAAGGACTAGCAAGGGGGTATCTTGATCGCCCTGAACTGACTGCGGAAAAATTCATTCCTCACCCCTTTAGTAACAAACCAGGTACGCATCTTTATAAGACTGGGGACTTAGCAAGGTATTTACCCAATGGAGAGATTGAGTACATTGGTCGGATCGATCATCAGGTAAAGATTCGCGGCTTCCGCATCGAACTTGGGGAAATTGAAGCCGTTTTGAGTCAACACCCACAGGTGCAGACCACTGTGGTTGTTGCTTGGAAGGATAAACCTAATTCTAAGCGTTTGGCGGCTTATTTCGTTCCTAACAACAATCAAACGCCCAACACCACAGAACTACGAAACTTCCTAAAAGCGCGGCTACCTGAATATATGCTTCCATCAGTATTTGTCATGCTAGAGGCAATACCGCTTACATCTAATGGCAAAGTCAATAGGAAGGCATTACCAGCACCCGATTCAAGTAGACCGGAATTGGCAGCAGTATTTGTTGCACCTCGCACTCCGGTTGAAATCAAGCTTGCCGAAATCTGGTGTGAACTTCTTCGTTTAGAGCAAGTAGGGATTTATGACAACTTCTTTGACTTAGGTGGAGATTCCATTCTCAGCATCCAGATTAGCCACAAAGCTAACCAAGCTGGTTTACAACTCACGTCCAAGCAGCTTTTCGATCGTCAAACGATTGCGGAACTGGCAGCAGTAGCTGGTACCTTTCAACCTATTAAGGCGGAAAAAGAAAGGCTAGAACTCGATCTGACATTTTCCATCCCTACTCAACAACCTGCTGGAGCTAAAAAAAGCTACACGTCTTCAGATTTCCCCCAAGCCCAGCTTAATCAAAAAGACCTTGACAGGTTAATCGCAAAAATCAACCGAGGAGGCGAGTAGTCGTCTGGGTCTTGAAAATTGGGCATGGGGCATAGGGCATTCTCATTAAACCTCTTTGAAGTAAATCAACATGAACGACCAAAATATTCAAGATATTCACAAACTATCGCCCCTACAGCAAGGCATCCTTTTTCATTGTACTTATGCCCGCGAATTGACATCTTTGTATTTAGTTCAGTTTGCCATCTCTTTTCAGGGCGCTCTTAATGTTAGTGCTTTTCACAATGCTTGGCAGGAATTAGTGAATCGGCACACAAGCCTGCGTACCAGTTTCTATTGGGAAGATATTGAAAAACCCGTACAAATTGTGTACAAACAAGTAAAAGTGCCTCTAGAGGAACACGATTGGCGGGGAATAGAGCTAGTTGAACAGCAAAAAAGGTTAGAGCTGTTTATGGAAAAAGACCGCAAGCAGGGCATTGATTTATCTCAAGAACCCCTGATGCGCTTAAATCTATTTCGCTTTGCAGACCAGAAATACGAATTTGTTTGGAGTGTGCATTTTATAGTTGCAGATGGTTGGTCAACTGCGTTAATTTTTCAGGAAGTTTCTCAACTTTATTGTGCCTTTTGTCAGGGAAAAAATACATCATTTGCATCTAGGAGTTCCTTCAGAGATTACATCGCCTGGTTGCAAAAACAGGACTTATTCGAAGCCGAGTTTTTTTGGCGGCAAAAGCTTAAAGGATTAAAAACTTCTACTCATCTAACCAACTTATATGCAGAAAATTCGCCGAGCCAGCCAGAAAGAGTTGATTATCAAATAGTCTATTTATCGAAAGCTGCCACAGTCGAGCTAACGTCTTTCGCACAGCGACATAGGCTGACGCTATTTACACTATTGCAGGGAGTCTGGGCATACTTACTCAGTTATTACAGCGGAGATCGCCAAGTTGTCTATGGGTGTGCTGTAGCTGGTCGTCCAATAGACCTAAACGGAGCTGAATCGATGATAGGAATGCTGATGAACAGCTTGCCTGTCTGGGTTGAAGTGGATGGCGAACAGTATTTACTAAACTGGCTCAAACAGCTTCAAGAGCAACTGGTGGATATGCGTCAGTATGAGTACACTCCCCTGGTAGATATTCAAGGGTGGAGTGAAGTCTCTCGAGAACAACCTTTATTTGAGAGCTTAGTGGTATTTGAGAAGTTAAATCAGGTTTCAGTAAAGTGGGAAGATTTAGATTTTGAATTTCATAGTAATTTTTACTGGACGAATTATCCTCTCAATCTGGTAATTTACCCTGGCTCAAAGCTAGGAATCGAGATTGCTTACCACAGTCACCTATTTAATGATGAGACAATTCTCGGTATGTTAGAACACTTTGAGATATTAGTTCAAAACATGGTAACTAATCCTGAAGTTCGTCTCAAAGACTTATCATTATTAACGACAGAAGAATTACAAAGTATTTTGCTGTTGGAAAAAGAAGCAACATTTGATTTTGTTGCGTTTGATTGTAAGTAAGAGTAAAAGGAAAAAAATATGTTGATTTCCTCTTTTTCTACAATCGAACAAAGCTCTAAAATTTCCAGCCAAGAATTCAAGGAAAATTTTGTTCAAAAAGGAAAGCCAATTCTTATTTCAGGAAAACTTCAAAAATGGCCTAGTTTAAATAAATGGTCAGTCGAATATTTTAAACAAAAAGCGCCTGACTTGAAAATTCTTGTGAAAAATTTTACTACTCATAATGAAATTGAATCAAGAAAAACTTCTATAGAAGAATATGCAGGCCTTATAAAAGCTTATGAAATTCACAAAAGGAAAGGTCAATCGGTAAGTTTGCCTCCCTATTGCCATGACCTACCGCTATTTAGTTTAATTCCTTCACTTGTAAAAGATGTTCAACCATTTCCTCTACATTACTTGCCCAAATGGTATCATTATAAATGGTGGCGGTATTGTCAATTCTTTATAGGTTCCTCCGATAGCATTACGCCGTTACATTTTGATTGTCTCCTCACCAACAATATTTTTTTTCAAGTTGTTGGCCGCAAAAAATTTACTATACTAATGCATGAAGATGCTGAGTATTGTTATCGGCACAGTTGGCGATGGTTTAAAGTCAATCCAGAAAATCCAGATTTAGACAAATACCCGGAATACAAAAAAGCAAAGCCGATTACATTTATCGTGAACCCTGGCGATATCTTATATATGCCCCCAGGTACGCTACATCACGTTAGAAGCTTAGATATGTCAATTTCTTTTAATATAGATTGGCATACAGAAAAAAGTTCGTTGAACGGCATAGTAGCTAGTTTGAAAGGAATGCCACATAAAAATGTGTATTACAACTTTTTAATAACAATGGGATTATTACTTAAAGTTCCATCTCAAATCATTTTCCCGTTCTATAAATCTTATTTGAATTACGTTTCTTAATGAGTAAGACAAACTTCTAATTTCAATAAGCGGAGAGACCATATGAATATCTTCGAACAACGCGAATCAAATGTCAGAAGTTATTGTCGGAGTTTTCCAGTCGTATTTCATAGAGCTAAAGGTTCCATAATTTACTCTGAATCTGGAAGAGAATATATCGATTTTCTGGCTGGTGCAGGAGCATTAAACTATGGACATAATAATGACTACATAAAACAAAGGGTAGTGTCTTATTTAGATGCTGATGCGATCGCCCATGGCCTAGATATGTATACATCGGCAAAAGAGGAATTTTTAGCAAAGTTTTCCAAGGCAATTCTCATCCCTAAACAACTGGATTATCGAGTTCAGTTTTGTGGTTCAACTGGAACTAATGCCGTTGAAGCCGCCTTGAAGTTAGCCAGAAAAGTTACAAAAAGAACAGGCATATTCTCCTTCATGGGAGCCTATCATGGTATGACCTTAGGAAGTTTATCGATTTCTGGAAATAAGGCTATACGTTCGGGAGCGATCGGAACATCAAACAATGTGACGTTTATGCCTTTCCCCTATGGATTTATGGAAACCTTTGACACGATAGGATATATAGAGTCGGTACTAAGTGATATTAATTCTGGAATTGAAAAGCCAGCAGCGATAATCTTTGAAACAGTGCAAGCTGAAGGGGGAGTGGTTGTAGCACCCATTGAATGGATGCAAAAGCTAAGGGAGTTGTGTGACAAGCATGAGATTTTATTGATTTGTGATGATATTCAAGTCGGCTGCGGTCGAACGGGACCATTCTTCTCATTTGAAAGAGCTAATATCGTTCCTGATATGGTAGTCCTCTCAAAATCTATAAGTGGTTACGGTTTTCCGATGTCGCTGTTGTTAATTAAGCCAGATTTGGATGTTTGGTCGCCGGGTGAGCATACTGGTACTTTTAGGGGAAATCAATTGGCATTTGTTGGAGGAACAGCAGCTCTAGAGTATAGAGAAATTACCGGACTCGAACAGGAAGTCAAAGTTAAGGAGTCTTTTTTGAAGACCTTCTTCAGTGAGCAAATAGCTCCCATTAGTGACAGAATAGATATACGAGGACTGGGTTTGATTTGGGGAATTGATTTGGCTTATTTGGAAGAGGCCATAGTTGAGAAAATAACTGCACGTTGTTTTGAATTAGGATTAATAATAGAACGCGTTGGTAGAAATAATACCGTAATCAAAATTTTACCAAGTTTAAATATTGAAATGTCAATTTTGCGTAAGGGTTGTTATATAATCAATGAGGTTTTGGAGTCCTGCCTGTAGACTAATTAGGTCGGGCTTGAAAAGCTCATGCATATTAGCTGAGATATAAGCATAGTCTCCCCTGACCAAGGAGGTTGCAATGGGCGCACACTTACTTATCATTCTCAATGCTGAAGAAGATCGCACCATACATGAACTTCGTTTAGCGACAACGGTACCTCAACGGATCAAAGATCGAGAAGAAGTGATACGTATGAGTCATCAAGGACTCTATACTGAGAAAATCGAGACCTATTTTAATTGGAAAATTTGCACAGTTCTAAATACCCTCAATCGCTGGAAGAAAAATGGATTAGGTAGTCTCTGGGATGCGCCTCACCCAGGAGCAAAACGAAGCGTCGAGGGAAGCACATCAGCATCTTGGGATTAATTCACCCTTTAGTGAGCTTTGTTTATGGGGTGGTTGTCGGCGGCTTTGATGGAGGACGCTACATCAAAATGATGAATGAACAAGCACAACAGGTGCAGAGCCTTTTCAAGGAGACGGGACGGCTTCGAGTCATTGTCCAAGACAATGGACCAATTCATACTTGCAAGAAGATCCAACAGAAATGGGCGCAGTGGAAAGAGCAGGGGCTATTCGTTTTCTTCCTACCGAAATACTGCTCAGAGATGAATCCGATTGAAACCGAGTTGCATCAATTAAAAACACACGAATTGCGGGGTCAGATGTTTGTAGTGACCCCCAAAATTTGGACAGTCAGCAGAGAGAGTAAGCTGAAGTCCAGGAGGAACTGGGGTCATGGCAAAAAAGCCAAGAAGTTATAGCAA
>JANQPU010000227.1 GCA_028285315.1 Acaryochloris sp. IP29b_bin.176 | reverse complement strand
TGCCTTCACCATCGCATCTGCAGCTTCTACCACAGCAGGAAAACCTTTCGTCTCAATCATCCCAACCGCAATTGGCATTGCCACATCTCCTGTTATTGATCACTAATGTAAATAGGTAATTTTGCTACCCAAAAAATCTCACGGGAAAGCCCATTATTGACTTTGTTTGGAAGCATTTCCTAGCTTGCAGAACTCAGCATATAGACCTGTGATCAGCTTTGTCAATATAAACGCAGATTATTTATTCAAATTAAATTAATAAATAAAGATTATAATTATAGGAATTTCAGAATTGGTTCGATGGGGGCGCTTAAGCCGTGAGTCAATACACTAGAGATATATTTGCTGTACATTGACTTTCATCAAAGTACAGCCTTTAGTCCTCAAAAAGCTGATGGCCTCTATATTGTGAGGTGAGGTGAAGTGATCTGTAGTTACATTCCCTAGCACAAGTGAGGGGGTCAAAAGTAAGCAATCCCTCCATATCTGGAGTGTGAAAATCGCTAAAAACGAGAACACTGTATTTACTAAAATCTATCTCAAATATTTAAGAAAGCATATTTATTGGCGTGTACCATATTTTGCTACAGTGTTGGACAAAAGAAAAATAAATCAATATTAATCATAGTTTAGACATGATTTTTATTAAAATTTTCATCTATTTATTTCTTTAATTCCAAGTCACAAGATTATCCATTGATTTTGATTTTATTTTTATCTCTAATTCTGCGACTGTATTGAATAGATAAAGATTTACAGTATTAAGTAAGTTGTGAGACTTATCGCCTAAACGTGCAAACTCTAAGTTACTAAATCGTGCTATCGCAATTCCTTTTTGAGCATCTCTGGTGGATTCCTTTTTATGGGCTTTTGGGGGCTTTGTTCTCTCTCCCCTGGTCATTAGGGCTAATCCGACGAACAGGACCTCGTCCACCAGCGTATTTCAATATCCTGATGACTCTCTTGAGCTGCTGGCACGGCACAATTGTTTTTCATCAAATCTTAGGCCAGCCTCCTCAACAACTGGTCTATCAATGGTTACAAGTCGCCGATCTCGACTTAACCTTTGCGATTGAAATTTCACCCGTTAGTATTGGTGCCCTAGAACTGGTCACTTTCCTGAGCTTGTTAACTCAGGTTTTTGCCCTAGGCTATATGGAAAAGGATTGGTCTATTGCCCGTTTTTTTGGATTGATGGGATTTTTCGAAGGCGCACTCACGGGTATTGCCATTAGTGACTCGCTCATCCTCAGCTATGCACTGCTTGAGATGCTAACGCTTTCGAGCTATCTCTTAGTTGGATTCTGGTATGCGCAGCCTCTCGTGGTCACAGCAGCACGGGATGCATTTTTAACTAAGCGCGTTGGTGACATTATTTTGTTGATGGGGTTAGTGGGGCTAACCAGTTATGGGGCAGGGTTAACCTTCTCAGACTTAAGAGCGTGGAGTGAATCTACCTCCTTGCCTCCTCTGACGGATGCCCTGCTGGGACTAGCCCTGATTGCTGGCCCTACAGGTAAGTGTGCTCAATTTCCCTTAAACCTATGGCTGGATGAAGCGATGGAAGGTCCGAATCCGGCTGGGGTGATGCGAAATTCTGCGGTTGTTTCTATGGGCGCTTACTTCCTGATCAAATTGCAGCCTATTTTTAGTCTGTCTCTAGTAGCTTCAGACACACTATTGATTATCGGTAGTGTGACAGCAGTTGGCGCTTCGCTGATTGCTATTGCTCAAGTGGATATAAAGCGGGCTTTATCCCATTCCACCAGTGCCTACTTGGGATTGGTCTTTATTGCGGTGGGATTAGGAGAAGTGAATATTGCCTTATCGTTGTTGCTCACTCATGCGATCGCAAAAGCGCTGCTGTTCTTCAGTACAGGTTCAGTCATCCTAGGAACCAATTGTCAAAACATCACTGAAATGGGTGGGTTGTGGTCGCGGATGCCCGCTACAACCTCTGCCTTTGTTGTGGGTGCAGCCAGTCTGGTTGTCATGTTGCCCTTGGGATTCACCCGAGTAATGCAGCAGTGGCTAACCGGAGGCTGGAACATGCCCATGTGGCTGTTTATCCTTCTTCTCTTTGTCAATGCGGCCAGTGCGATCAATCTCACTCGGGTCTTTCGTTCAGTCTTTCTGGGACCCCGCCAGCAAAAAACAAGACGGGTACCTGAGGTTCAGTGGTTAATGGCACTCCCCATGGTGACCATGACCGTTGCTGTTTTGCTTCTCCCCTTGGTTCCGTTGAAATGGTCTTTGTGGCTCAGTCCTATTCCCTCTGCTGCAGTCTTTAATCAAGCTTCCATTCCTTATGGTTTCCCCATTATGGTGGCATCAGGTGTGATTGGTTTTGCCATTGGGTGTTGGATAGAATTGCGACGATCGTTGTCTCGCCCGACGCAATTCTATTTGCGTTTCCTCCAAGATCTGTTGGCCTACGACTTCTACATTGAACGCTTGTATGAGGTAACTGTGGTAGCAATTGTTCGTTTCTCCTCCCAATTCACGACTTGGCTCGATCGGTATGTTGTTGATGGGTTCATCAACTTGGTCGGCAAAGCGACCTTACTCAGTGGGCAAGGGTTGAAGTATGGCGTTTCAGGACAATCTCAGTCCTATTTGCTCACCATCATGGTTGGAATTAGCGCCATTTTGTGGTTTCTGCTGAGGGATGATTGGTCCGCAATTGTTGCGTACTGGTCTGCTCTCATCACTCAATAGCAAGTAGGCAAGTAGCTATTCTCCACTCCCTATCTTTCACTTTCACTTTAGGAGTTTGCCTTAACCCAATGCTCAGTGTCCTAGTATGGTTGCCCCTGGTTGGAGTACTGCTGTTGGCGATTTGGCCCAAAAGTATCGATACCAAATATGTCCGCTTTGTCACATTAGCCGTAGCAAGTCTAGTACTCGCTTGGACGATATATATCGCCATTCAGTTTAATCCCAAGCAAGTCACCATGCAGTTTGGAGAGTTTGCGCCCTGGATTAAATCCATCGGTCTCAATTATCACTTAGCAGTGGATGGATTATCTCTACCCCTCCTCGTACTCAACAGTCTCCTAACACTGATCGCTATTTGGAGTACTGAACCAGACATAGAACGACCTAGATTTTATTACTCGCTCATGCTTGTGCTCAACTCCAGTGTGGCGGGGGCCTTCTTGGCGCAGGATGTTTTGCTCTTTTTCTTATTCTACGAGTTAGAAATTATTCCCCTCTATTTCTTGATTGCCATTTGGGGTGGGGCTCGCCGCAGCTATGCAGCCACCAAGTTCCTTCTTTATACTGCCTTCTCTGGCATTGTGCTGTTGGCAACCTTCCTCGGTATCGTTTGGTTGTCAGGGGCATCTAGCTTCGCATATGAACCCCTTCGAGCCATTATTGTGGGATCTTCAGATACCCCTAGTGGACTCACCTTGAAACTACAGCTCATTTTGATGGTGGGTATTCTGCTTGGATTCGGTATCAAGATTCCTTTCTTCCCCTTACATACCTGGCTCCCTGATGCCCATGTAGAAGCGTCAACACCTGTTTCCGTTCTGTTGGCAGGGGTGCTTCTCAAATTAGGGACTTATGGTTTGCTGCGCTATGGCGTGGGGTTATTACCGGATGCTTGGGTATATTTAGGGCCTTGGCTGGCCGTTTGGGCTGCGGTGAGCGCCCTTTATGGCACCTCTTGTGCCATTTCCCAGCAAGATATGAAAAAGGTAGTCGCCTATGCCTCCATTGCTCACATGGCATTTATTTTGCTGGCGGCGGCTGCCTCAACCGAACTGAGTATGATTGCAGCAGTTTGCCAGATGGTGAGTCATGGCTTGATTTCGGGCTTGTTATTTTTGTTAGTGGGAGTGGTCTATAAGAAAACGGGCAGTCGCGATATGTTTTTTCTGAGGGGACTCCTGAATCCCGAGCGAGGTTTGCCCTTGATTGGCAGCATGATGATTCTAGGGGTAATGGCCAGTGCGGGCATTCCTGGAATGGTAGGTTTTATCTCTGAATTCCTAACGTTTAGGGGTAGCTTCCCTATTTTCCCAGTCCAAACTCTTTTTTGTATGTTGGCAACGGGGCTAACAGCAGTTTATTTTCTGTTGATGATTAATCGAGTGTTTTTTGGGCGCTTACCCGATGAATTAGATAGCATCCCGCCAGTGAAGTGGTCAGATCGTCTCCCCGCAATGATTTTGGTCGCTCTAATTTTCTTATTGGGCATTCAGCCTAGTTATATTGTCCGCTGGAGTGAAGCGCAGATTGCAGCTTTGATCCCTTATAATCCCAGACCGCCGCAAATTATGATCACGGATCTGCCCGATCAATCACTGGACAGCCCCATTTCTGTTGTAACATCACGCCCATTGGCAGACATTGCTGACTAGCTTCTGCAGCTTTTTTCCCCTCTATCACTCAAAATCAGCTATGGTAAGTACGCCTCAATTAGAACCCTCTAAACACCAACTGGCAGCCTTTATTCATCGATTAGAAGCTGGTGAAGCACTGCTGAAAGACTCACCTGAGAATGTTTTGGAAGTCGTTGGTATTCTCAAAAGCTATGGGATCGTTTTGGATGCCTATTCCAATAACCTGCGATATATTGCTGACCACCAATTTTTAGTCCTTTTTCCGCTGTTTAAGTATTTTAATGGTGAGATTAACCCTGGCAAAATTTTGAAGTTCCTCTGGCATAATCGGATTAACTACGAATATGCCGAATATTGCATGAAAAGTATGTTCTGGCATGGTGGTGGAGGCTTGGATACTTATCTCGATTCACCAGAATTCTTAGCAGCTACCGAACCCGCCATTCGGGCTAAGTTCAAACTGAATCCCTTGATGCTGGTGCTACATCGTATTTTTCCCGATTTTCTGCCTGAGCAGATTCGACAGTTGGCGTATTACAGCGGTTTGGGGCAGTTTTGGCGGGTGATGAGTGATATTTTTATGTCTCTATCGGATCGCTACGATCGCAGTGAGATCAAAACCATTCCAGAGGTTGTTGACCATATTTTGCAAGGGCTAGTGGCAGATGCGAGTCGCCCCATCACGTATACAGTCAAAATTGGAGGAAAAGACTATGACATCATTCCTCAGTCAGCCAATTTGACCTTCCTGATGGATACAGCCGTTCCTTATGTTGAGGCTATTTTTTTTAGGGGTACCCCTTTCCCAGGAACGATCTCTTACAATGCCCAGGCCTACCAAATTCCCGTGTTTCAGAGCGATTTTGCCTATGGAGCCCTCTACGCTGACCCCCTGCCCGTTGGTAGTTCTGGCATTCCCCCTACGCTGCTGATGCAGGATATGCGTCACTATTTACCTGACTACTTGCTAGCGGTTTATCGCCAAGGACCACGGAAGGAAGAAGACCTCAAAATTCAAATTTGCCAGACGTTTCAAAAGTCGATGTTCTGCGTGACAACGGCGGCGCTTCAAGGGCTTGCCCCTCATCCGCTAACAACCACCAATCTTGAAGAACAAAAAGCCAATCGAAAATATTTAGAGGGCTGGATGAACCGATTTACAACATCTCGGATACTACAGGCTAATGCCTGATAAGGTCTTTTAACTCTGAGGCTGGGGAGGCACCTTCGCTGTTTGCATCGCTTTGATCAATTCTGCTAGAGAAACTTTAAGCTGAAGGCCCGAATCAAACGCGACCAATCCGTTATTTTTCTGCTTTAATGTCTCGAAGTGTAAGTGAGGACCAGTCGAATTTCCTGTACTGCCCACTAAGCCAATAATGGTTCCTTGGGAAACCCATTGACCTGGCTGCACATAAATCTTGGACAAGTGGGCATAGCGAGTAGCGAGGTTCCCCTCTTGATGTTGAAGCAGGATCGCTAAGCCATAGCCACCCATAAAGCCTGCTGTTTCTACTTGGCCGGGGAAAGCAGCTAAAACAGGTGTGCCGGTGGGAGCGGCCAAGTCAGTACCGGCATGAAAGCTGGTTTTCCCAGAAATGGGATGGATCCGCCAACCAAAGGCTGAGGTGATAGAGGCAGGCATCGGCAAGGGAAAGATCATCTGCTGCCGATTGGGAATCAACCACTTCAGCGGATTTGGAGATGCTGATAATAGCTTTAGTGAAGGGGAGGCTTTTGCCAAGGGACTCAAAGAAACTGGAGCACCTGTTACCCAGGGAGTTGGAGCAGTTTTGGGGATAGAGGATGGGGAGTAGGCTGTCCACCTAGAGGCCGGTTGTTGAGGTTGCTGATAAGAATAAGTGGAATAGGTTTTGGCTGAGGTGACGGGAGTATGTTGATGAGTAGGGATAGCGGGTCGCTGCGCTGTTTGGACTGCAGGCCCACAAAGCGTAGCTGCTAAGACCGGATCAATGTTGAGGCTGGCTTGACAACCCGATACACTCCCTGACAATACGGTCTGATTAGTGGCAGGTGTTGATGCGGTCTCACTTGGGGCATCAGCAGCAGGATCAATATAGGCGTTTTCTGTAGGTGAGCTTATGGATGGGGTGTCAGCCAATTGGGGCATGATTTGCGGTGATACTGCTGGAGCCGTTGGCGCAGGTGAGGGATCAGCGACAGGCGTTTCAGGTAAGGCAATGGGTTCGGGAAGAGGAGGTACTGCGGGCGCAGGTTCCCAAGCTGGCTCAGGTGGATCGATGAACGTATCAACAGGTGAAGCGGCAGGAGTAATGGGGGTAGTTTCTGTGATGGTAGGGCTCTCAGAATCAATCGCTTGGGCCTGCTGACTAAAAGATAGAGCCCCCATTCCCAGAGGAAGACTCAGCCAACCAACAAGGCAAAATAGAGAGTTTGACCGAATTTTAGTTCGGGGAGAGATTGAATGAGAGCGATGTATCATACCAATTCGATCCTTAAAGGTGATTCAGTTCGTTGCAGGTAATCAATGGAAAACACATCCGAGCAAAGAGAGACAAGGTTACTTTGAACCTTTAAGACCTAGCAAAGCATACCTCCTAAGCAAGAATCAACCTTACAACTTATTTACTAATCGTAGATAAATTCTAGCGAAAAGGCTTGTCGACCTGTACAAAACGTAGAATACTCATGGCATTACAATCCTAAACGTTGCCCTAAATCTTTTCTGATGGGCTGACTGGTTTGGGGATAAATTTTTACCAAATCTAGATATTCTGGCAGGATTGGATGGATACCGTAGGCTTGCCAAAAAAGATAGCCTTTTTCTAATCCTAATAAGGAGAGGGCCGCCAACTGCTCCAAGGAGTGTATCTCCAAAGAGTGTATGGAAGAGGCATCTAGTTCAGGAGATGGATTGAGAATGGTGGACAGATTAATGGCTTGCGCTGGAACCGGATTTTGCCAATTGATGCCAATCCCTAGCACTGCTGATTGAACTCGATGATTTTGAAGGCAGGTTTCGATGAGAATGCCTCCAAGTTTTTTCCCATAAACCAGTAAGTCATTAGGCCACTTGAGCCAAACGGGAATGTGATAGTGTCGCAACAGTGTAGCCAGTCCCCAAATCGTAGCTACTGTGATTTGGGCTGTTTGATCGGCGGGGATATGGGGTGCGATCGCAACCGACAGATACAGCCCCCCAACTGAAGAGTCCCAAATGCGCCCCCATTGGCCCCGACCTGCTCGTTGCTGGGCAGCAATCACGGCAGTTCCTGGCTGAGCACCCTGCTCAATTAATTCCCATAGCTTTGTGTTGGTGGAGTCTAGAACCTCGAAATGATGCAGCGGTCGCCCCCAAATTTGGGTGGCGAGAGAGTCCTGAAAGGCTTGTGCATCAAATCCCACAATACGAACGCTGCGGCCCGCTAAAACGGGAAAAGGCACGCTAGCATAGGTAAGCCTAGCATTGTTTAAGTTTTATTCTCCTCATGCATACCTGGAATTGGCGGACCTGTAAGGGTCGTTTTTACTTAACGTGTAGTCTGTTAGATGCCTGGCCTCACGGCTTTTTTACCCGTGAATTTTGGCCCCATCCGCCTAGTGCGTTAGTGCCAGTGCTCAAAGCAGATGCCCAAACCTTTCGGGTGAAACAGGTCCATGGCAATGCCGTGCTGAATGCTATGGAAGTTCAGGCTCATTGGGATCAATTACCCACTCAACCAACTCAGCTAGACAAAGCTGTGCCTAAATTTCCCGATGCCGATGGTCTCATGAGTCAGAGCAAAAATCAGGCGGTTTGGGTATGTACAGCAGATTGCACGCCAGTGTTGATCGCTGATTCTCGATTGGGCCAGGTTGCAGCAATACATGCAGGTTGGCGAGGAACGGCAGCCAAGATTGTACCTGTGGCTCTCAATCGCTTCCAAGAGCAAGGGAGTCAGCTAAAAGATATTCGCGTGGCAATGGGACCTGCGATCGCAGGTGAGCGGTATCAAGTCAATACGGAAGTTGCAGCTCAAGTTGGTAGTACTGTCGTAGACCCCCATCTGTCTGAGAAGTCCGCTGAGGTCATTACTGAGCATCTCTTACAAGTTGAGCAATCTCCACTCTTCGCCGATCCTGATCCAGGGCGGGTGCGATTAGATGTGCGGCGAGTCAATGCCATGCAGTTGGAGCAGATGGGGGTGTTACCAGAACAGATTGCGATCGCACCCCATTGCACATATCAAGATCCCGATAAATTCTTCTCTTATCGGCGAGAGCATTGTAAACAAGTTCAGTGGTCGGGTATCGTCAGTTGTTAACAGCAGAGAAAGGCCAAACCTGGATCTATGTTCCTGGACAACTGCAATCAGGGTATGGCGTCGCCTCTGGACAAGCTGCCACCTCCCCCTATCCTAAAGGGACAATTGCGCTACAAACGCCTCATTTTCGGCAATTAGGGTTAGATCTATCCCCCTATTATCCTGGCACTCTGAATATCTCCATTGCCCCGGCCCAGTTCCAACTGAGCCAGCCCCAATGGACTTTTCCTATGGTGCATTGGTATCCGAGGTCATGTCCCGAGACCTTTTCCTTCTCCCCCTGCCGAGTGATTTATAGCGACCATCAAGCGACAGGACTGATTTACTATCCCCATCCCGAAACTAAACCAGACCACTTTCAGGATCCATCTATCGTCGAGGTGCTAGCACCCTATATCCCTCAAATTGAAATTGGCAGTATTGTTCGTTTAGGTGTGCTTTCCTCGCAAGTGGAAATCTTTCAGCCCTAACGGTGAATGTTAGGAAAGGTGGAATGGGCCAAAAGCCGATGAAGATACAACGTTCTTTTTGGACAGACCGTCCACAACATGTCAGCAAGCAAGAGTTCTTGGCTGGGGAGAAAGGCTGCCCACTTACGACACGGCTTTGTAATCCGATCGAATCAACCCTAGGGGTCAAGAACCCAGAATTTCAAAGCTCTGGATGTCTAAGACTGGACCAATCATTGCCACAGTCATCATGTCATCTCGAACGTTACCCGTCACTTTTACCATAAGTCCCTCTTGCTGTAATTCAGGGGGCGGTTCAAAGAGTTCGTAGGTGGTATCGCTAGCTGTTAAGGCCCATACCCCTAATCCAAAACTTTGATGGGTAATGGTTCCTTCTGCTTCTATAGTCATACTGATTTTAGGCGGAACGAGTTGCAGATTTAGACGCTAGATAAACTAACGCTAAGCATAGCAAAGCATTAATGGCTAAGAATCCCTGGGCAACGGCTGTGCTGCCTAACCACACAACTTGGGGGGCTACAAAGGCACTCACCGCTAGACAGGCTGTAATTCCCGCCGAACTGCCCAGGGCAAACCACTTTAATTGCGGATGACTGAGGAAGAAGACAATCAGTGCAAAAGCCATCAAAACATTAGCAGTTAAGGGATTCAATGCATTCGCACCCTGAATCGCACCTCCCAATTCTGGGAAAGAGCTTCCCAAAACACGAAGGGGCCAATGAGGGAGATCCACGAGATGGAAACAGCGAAGGATAAATAAGCCGGTGCTACCCAAGACCAGACCCCACCCCATCGGCCAATTCCAAGGGAGACGGAAGAGCCAAGCGATCACGGCGGCAGTGGCTAGCATCAGTAGCTTGTAGCCCCAATTGACCGCTCTGGCGTCGAACCAGAAGCGCGGTCCTAAGAAAAGGCCGTTCCGCAGCCATCCCATCAAGCCATGAAAACCAAAACTTTTTTGGGCGGCTAAGCTGACGGCCTTACTGGCGTCTAATTTGCCGGTACCAAAGTAGTTGGAAGCATCATCTTTAACGGCAACTGCGGATTGCTTCAGAACTTGCTCGACTTGATCCGGGTTTTGCACCCCAATGGACCGAATCAAGGCGGCAACACCCGCCACATGGGGGGAAGCCATGCTTGTACCCTGAAATGCGGCAAAGATGGAAGACCCATCGCGGGGATTGATGGTATTTTGCAAAATGCCGCCCAGGCCATTGTTATCTCTGAGTGAGCCTCCAGGGGCTGAGATATCGACTCCTGCTCCGTAATTGGAGTAAGGGGCTTTCTGGCCCTCAGCATCCAGGGCAGAGACGCCAATCACGTGGGGATAGCGAGCCGGAAATTCCACGGCACTTCTGGCAGCATTCCCGGCGGCGGCTACAATCACCACGCCTTTTTTGTGGGCATACTCAATGGCTTCCCGCATCAGTTGGCTTTCACCACCCCCGCCCAGACTCATATTGATCACGTCAGCTCCATTGTCGGCAGCAAAACGGATCGATTCCGCAATATCCGCCACCGTGCCCGCTCCACTCCGGCCCAGCACCTTTAAAGGCATCAGCTGGGCTTCATAGGCAATACCCGCCACGCCAAAGTTGTTATTGGTGGACTGGGCAATAGTGCCCGCTACATGGGTGCCATGCCCATGATCATCGGTGGCATTTTTCCGATCGTTGACAAAGTCATAGCCAGGTACGAGACGAGTACGTCTTAAGTCAGTAACGGGGGCAATCCCTGTATCAATGACGGCAACGGTTGTACCTCGCCCACGACTGGCTTGCCAGGCGGACTCCATATTGATGCTCTTGAGATTCCACTGCTTGTCAAAATCTGGATCGTTGGGGCTGAACGAAACCTGATAGGTAAAGTTGGGTTCAACAAATTCAGTAAACTCATCAATACCAGACTTTTTGATGGTGTTGAGCAGTTTTTCGTCTCCTTTGGCAATGAACACATGGTCATTGAGAGAGAACTCACTGTTATAGGTCAAGTCGGTTTGGAATTGTTCTGATAAGGATTTGACCTTGGTTTCAATCTCTGCCGTGCTCAGAGATTCCTTGAAGTCAAACACCAGAGAGTCATATTGTCCTTGAGCAGACAGCCCTTGAAAATTTGCGATCGCCCAACTGAAACCAGCTAAAAACAATAGCAACAGCAGCCATTTTTTCATGTCAAATCCTTAGAAAGTGAGGTGCTTTTACAGCGGTTCAGAAGGTTACCTAGTTCCCTTTATATCAACAGACAGACGGGCTTGGTGCTAGTCGAAGAGGTAACAGATTCGAAGTCTAAGTTCATATAAAGTCAGATCCAAAATCTGAGATTTCAGTCATGTGGGGGGCTAATTCCTCCATTTTAATTCCTGCTAGACTCACCGACTAGTGGAGAATCCTCGTTAAACTTAGTAGATCGAAAGAAACGAGAAATGTTGCCATAAGTGGGGTCGTCTCAGGCTAAACATACCTTGGCAAGCAGCCATGACAACTACTCCAATCTCTACTATCTACGACTCTAACCTTAACCAACGAGGGTGTCTTATCTACAGCACTGGATTGCTTAGGCATATCCCCTAAGATTGAAAATAAGCACCTCATTCTAGAAGGACTATTGGTGACAATCCTTAATAATTGGGAACTCTGAGATGGAACAAGGTCTTCCATCCAACGCTGCTGATCAGTGAGGGAATGCTACAAAAATGGCAGAACAAGATAGAAAATCTGGATCGCAGCAATCACAGACTTGGGAACAAACTATTCTCGATAGTGCTGATTTCACCATCATCTCTACAGACCCCCAAGGCGTTATTCAAACACTCAACGCTGGTGCTTTGCGAAAACTAGGCTATGAGCCAGAAGATGTGATCGGCAAGTTCACCCCCATCATTTTTCATGATCGCCAAGAACTCGTGCAAAGAGCCCAGCAACTCTCGCAGGAATTAGGACACCCCATTACGCCAGGGTTTGAAGCCGTCGTCGCCAAAGTTCGATTGGGCATCGCCGATGAAAAGATTTGGACCTATATTCGCAGAGACAAAAGTCGGTTCCCTGTTCGCCTATCTGTGACTGCACTGCATGATGATGCAGGCAATTTGACTGGTTTTCTGGGCATTGGCAAAGACATCACTGAACAACAGAAGACCGAACGCGCCTTGCGTGAAAGTGAAGCGCGATTTTCAGGTGCCTTTCAACATTCAGCGATTGGCATGGCCTTAATTTCTCCCAATGGACAGTGGTTAAAAGTGAATGCCTCTTTATGTGACATCTTGGGCTACACAGAAGCAGAGCTCCTAGAACTTACTTTTCAGGAGATCACCCATCCAGAGGACTTAGAGCTGGACCTCGATTATGTTAAGCAAATGCTGGTGGGTGAGATTTGCAACTACCACATGGAAAAGCGGTACATCCACAAACAAGGTCATGAGGTCTGGATCCTACTCAGTGTCTCTCTAGTGCGAGACGACGATGGTCGCCCCCTTCATTTTGTCTCTCAGATTCAAGATATCACCCAGCACAAGCAGGCAGAGGCAACTTTCCAACATTTGAATACCAATCTAGAACGGCTCATCCGTGAACGCACAGCCCAACTAGAAAATGCGATCGAAACCGCTGAAATTGCGAATGGTGCTAAAAGCCAGTTTCTGGCCCATATGAGCCATGAGTTACGCACTCCTCTCAATGCAATTTTAGGATTCAGCCAGCTCATTGCTCAAGATGAGGCTATGCCACAGCATCTGCAAAAATCCCTTGGTATCATCAATCGCAGTGGAGAACATCTTTTATCTCTGATCAATGAGATATTAACCCTATCAAAAATTGAAGCGGGTCAAACATCCCTGGAAGAAACTACCTTCAACTTTCATGCCCTTCTCCACTCATTACATGAAATGTTGCAGCTAGAAGCCCAGTCAAAGGGCTTACGACTTAGCGTGGAATGTGCTCCTGAAGTCCCAGGATATCTCCATGCCGATGAGCAAAAACTACGTCAAGTTTTAATTAATCTTCTGAGTAATGCCATCAAGTTTACCTCCCAGGGAGAAGTGACCTTACGGGTAAAACTGGATTCCCAAGACTTATCCTCATCCTCACCCACCTATTTCCTCTCCTTCGAAGTAGAAGATACGGGCGTTGGCATTGCCCCTGATGAATTACAGACCGCCTTTGAGCCCTTCGTCCAAACCCAAGCTGGACGACGCATCAATCAAGGTACGGGACTGGGATTACCCATTTGCCGTAGCTTTGTACAACTGATGGGAGGAAATCTATCTGCAAGCAGCCAGCCAGGGAAAGGAACCTGTTTTTACTTTAGTATCAAAGCACAACCATCCCAGCACAGTTTTGCTGAAGATTCATCTGACATAGGGCTGGGAAGTCTCACTGCCCAGGGACCCCGGTATCGCATCCTTGTTGTAGAGGATCATCTTGAGAACCGGCAATTGTTGATCGATCTACTCATGCCTCTTGGTTATGAGGTCCGAGCAGTTGAAGATGGCCAAGCAGCAGTGAACCTCTGGCAAACCTGGGATCCCCATTTAATTTGGATGGATATTCACCTCCCTAATATGGATGGTCTGAAAGCCACACGACAGATCAAGCATCTGGCTAATGCAGAGAATCGCATACCCCCTACTATTATTGCGTTGACAGCGAGTGCCTTTGAGCAAACGCGATGTCAAGCCCTTGAGAGTGGCTGTGATGATTTTGTCAGCAAACCCTACGTTCTGACAGACTTACTAGAGATAATGACCCGATATCTGAACGCTCAGCCGTCTCGCGAAGAACCACAATCTTTGCTGACTAGCCAGGAATTTACAAGCATTCACTCACATCACCCAACTCCTGAATTGATGCAAGGGCTATCATCAGAGTGGAAAATACAACTTCATCAAGCGGCCTTATGCCTAGACGAACAAAACATCAAGGGATTAATTGAGCAAATCAACCCTGATCATCATGAACTGGCTCGTGGTTTAACCACCTTAGTGAATAACTTTCAGTTTGATAAAATCATCAGCCTGACCCAAGCTTAGTAAGTAGCTATTTATCTGGTTGACCAGTAGACTGCGTTTATTGTTGGTTCAATTAATAGGGACACTCGACAGGAAACGCTTTAATCTTTAGAGCTGATTTCTAAAGAAGGTATAAAGCGGACAAGTTAGGTCAGAAGTGTGCGATAGCGTTTGTGCATTCAGTCCAAACTACTTTCTTGAATGTA
>JANQPU010000211.1 GCA_028285315.1 Acaryochloris sp. IP29b_bin.176 | reverse complement strand
GTCCATGTCAATACCATAGAAGGTTTCTGGTCATTACTGCGGTCATGGTGGAGACCCCATAGAGGCATCTCCCAAGAGAAGCTACCGATATATCTGGGGCTCTTTGAATTTGCGCATAATGCCAGAAAAAGGGGGAAAGCCTTGATGAGTAGCCTATTAGGCACCTTGCTTAGCTAACTCCCTGAAACACTGATTGAGCCATATTATTTTGTCTCTGCCATTGATACAAAAAACTTGTCCTTTCTGATTTTTCTCCGATTTTAGCGATAGCATATGCTTCAGGAACTATAGTTGCTCTGAAATTCAACTAAATCTCAAAAAGGTTATACTTGTGTATATCTTAGGTACAAGATCAGAATTTTTAGTTCTTGTTAATGTATAAATAGTTACTTTTTTATCAATAGAAATCAATAGTGAATTGGGCCGGTGTATTTAATTTCGTTAGCCTAGTTATTTCTAGGTGATAACAGTGACTTGGATCACATTACGATGTGTTTTTGATCACACCTAAATTTGAGAGATATTTTGTAATTTGATGACAGGTTTGGGCATACTAACCACACGCTACATAATTCAGGAAGTTAGGGAGCACCTTGAATTAGGAAGCAGTTAACTCAAACACCAGTGTTTGTTGTCCTGATCACTTAACTGTCAGCCCTATCCTTTAATTAGAAATCAAGTGTATACTCAGCTGCCTCATCATCAATCCCGCTCTATTTCTAGTGAGCAGAGAGTTTATGATCATCTGCTTGCTTGCGTGCGTACTGAATCTCCACAAGAGGTCTTGCACCGATTTCAATCCTTATTTCTAGGAACATCAGGATATCAAAACCCTGAGATTAGGCAAGCCATAAACGCCATCGTTAAATCTTCAACGAAACAAGAAGAATTTTCCTTATTTTTAAATCGATGTTGCTATATCTTAGTCAACCGTTGGCAAACTCAATTTGACTGTCGGTATGCCATTTCACAATTAATCGATCTGCTAGGACAAGCAAGCTGTATGCCAGCGAGCTTAGGCCGCACTCAAACCAAAACTCGTCTACGACTATTAGTCAAGCATTTTGCCAAAAGCGCTCACTTCCAGCGATTGCGCCGATTTTCAGACTTTATTAATCCGAGTGAATCCGCTTCTGGGAAACAACCATTAGTAACCCTGTTGCAACGATATCCTTACTTATACAAGCATTGTTTGGTTTCCCAGGGGGACACTCAAGAACATCAACAAGTGATTCATCATGCTCAAATCCAAGCTCAACAGAAGTTTGAGCTAGATTTATCCCTCTACATGACGGATCTCTTAAAGCGAAAAGCGAGAACCCCTCAACCTTTAATTCAAACTGTAGGACAGCCCCATCCAGGGCAGGGACAAATTATTCAGCCAGTCCACAATCCTACTCTTTTGAGTGACTCAGACCTACGCAGCTCATTAAAGCATTTTGTCGGGAAGGTGGATGCACGCAATACTTATCAAGACTTGGCCCAACAGTTCCTGATGCAGCAAAATGCAGCAGCTTCAACTTACAAACACTTTAAAGATGACTTCTATGAGTATTTGGCTTCATCGGTAGATACAAAGTTTGGTCAATGCCGATTTAACAATCAACTGCATCAATGCTTGCAAAACATGTTCCCAGAAAGCGACAAGCGTACCATGAATGACTTCTTGATGGTCAGAACTTGTCAACAAATATTAAACTTCCTAGTAATTGAGAGCCGTCAAAAACCGAAGCATTGGATTTTCATGGATTTGATTAATAACGTGGGTTCCACTTCTACAATCAGCTTAGTGCTCAAAGTTGTCTTAATTTGCAAGAAAATTAAGCCCTACTTAGAAAAACGATTTGCACTCCTCTTCAATCACTATGAATCTCAGAAGCAGGAATCCGTTCAATGGCTGGTCCACTGTTTTGAGAAGTTAAATCTAGCCTGGTGTGGTCTGTTCGGTAAATTTGACTATTCCTACGTGTCTGTCCTATGACAAGCAGTAAAGTGATTGAACGTCAGATTGCAGTCCCAGCAAGTTTAAGCCAGTTGTTTATTTACCTAGAGGCGGTTGCGGTTGCCAAGCTTTGGTTCGTGCCGTTGTTTAAGGCCATATCTTCCTCTTCATCAGGCAAACCAAATACTTGGCGGAATACCTTACTCACCTTATAGCCAGAATCAATCGATTCTAGAGGATCTTTTCTGAGGCGGTGACGCAAGCAAAGTGTAATTACCCGACGAATATCATCCACTGTTACCTCGGTGCGTCCTTCAAAAGCTGCAAGGGCTTTAGCCGCTCGATTACTAACGATGTCACCGCGCAGCCCATCCACATCTAATTCTGAGCAGACTTGAGAAATATTGACCCGTAATTCATGATCGATGTTCACATGGGCTAGATTATTTTGGGCATTGACCAACTGCTCTTGTAGCGCCTGTTGATCCGCCTGGTGATTTTCTAGATAAGATTGGGGAGCTTGATCAAATTGGGCTCGCTCTTCCACAATTTGGACGCGCAATGTTGGATCTTTGACGGTATGAATTTCGGCATGCATCCCGAATCGGTCAAGAAGCTGAGGACGTAGTTCTCCTTCCTCTGGGTTGCCAGATCCCACTAGGACAAAGCGGGCGGGATGACGAATCGAAATCCCCTCCCGTTCTACGGTGTTCCAACCAGAAGCTGCTGAGTCTAGC
This sequence comes from Acaryochloris sp. IP29b_bin.176, assembly GCA_028285315.1. Classification (GTDB taxonomy): domain Bacteria; phylum Cyanobacteriota; class Cyanobacteriia; order Thermosynechococcales; family Thermosynechococcaceae; genus Acaryochloris. The sequence continues at coordinate 4,440 of JANQPU010000211.1, read as the reverse complement.
AATACATCCACTAAGTGATCATCCAGCAGGTTGACCTCATCCACGTAGAGAATGCCGCGATTGGCTTTTGCCAACAAACCCGGTTCAAATGCTTTAACCCCTTCCGCTAGAGCTTTTTCAATATCGATGGTACCGCATACGCGATCTTCAGTTGCACCCAAGGGCAAATCCACCATCGGGACTTGCATTTGTGTGACAGCCGGTGTTTCACCGCTGGCAACTTGGGCTTTAACCTCATCGCTCATTAACTCTGGATCTTCAGGATCGCTATTAAAAGGATCATTCAAGACGATGTTGATTTTGGGGAGTAAATCCGCTAAGGCCCGAATGGTTGTGGTTTTGCCTGTACCACGATCGCCCATAATCATCACGCCCCCGATCCGAGGATCGATGGTGTTGAGGATCAACGCCAGCTTCATTTCTTCTTGGCCGACGATGGCTGTAAAGGGGAAAACAGCGCGGGAGGGCGCTTTGGTCGCAGTAGAACTCACAAAAATACCTGATCAATAGCTTTTATCCAGTGCTTCCCATTGTGCCATATGGAGGCCGCTCAAGGTCGCCAATCAGCTCAAGGGAATGGACTGCGTAGCCAGTTGATATGCTCAAGGGGCCAGAACCGCAGGTTGGCTCGGCCGATTAAATTCGAGAGGGGTAAAAATCCCCAAATGTGAGAGTCATTGCTGTTGTTGCGGTTATCCCCCATCACAAATAGAGTGCCCTCAGGAACTTTGACAGGAGCGAGTTCATATAGCGGGGGCTCCGCTATATACCTTTCAGCCAGGGGCTGTCCATCTACATAGACTTGACCATTCTGAACGGCAACCGTTTGACCTGCAACGCCAATGACCCGTTTAATGAAGGCTTGCTCAGGCTCATAGCCCACGGCTTGTAGCGGTAAAGGAGTATGGAAGACGACTACATCACCGGCCTCAGGTTGGCGAAATCGGTAGGACAGCTTTTCCACAACAATTCGGTCACCAGGGGTGAGGGTGGGTTCCATAGAGACCGAGGGGATATAGCGAGACTCAGCCACAAATCCTCGAATCAGTAGGGCAAGGATGAGTGAGATCGCAAGGGTAAGAATATTGTCTTTTTGGGATTGCCACAGTTTGCGCCAAGCGGGAATAGGGTTTGCCTCAGGTGTGGGGCGATCCTCTGAGGTCATAGCGGTTCTCTCGTGAAATGGACAATCTCTTCTAGACCACTAGAATACTCCTCAGTAGAGTCGTTTGAGGATATATTCCGTTAAATCAATCAGCGCTTGACGGGAATCAGAGGTGGGAAGAAATTCCAAATGGTGAACCGCTTGATGGGCAAATTGCTCGGCGAGGGCTCGGGATTTGGGTATCCCTTGGCTATCATGCACAAGGGCAATCGCTTCTTCCAAATCTTCTTCTTGTTTTAGGTGCCGATCAATCAGCACTTTGAGATAAGGCTTTTCTGCGATCGCAAACAGGACGGGTGCCGTTAAATTACCACTGCGCAAATCCGAACAGGCCGGTTTGCCCAGAGCATTGGTCGAACCTGTGAAATCCAAAATATCGTCCACAATTTGAAAGGCTAAGCCCACGCAGCGACCATAGGCGTATAGATCTTGGTTAATTTGGAGGGAGGAACCACTGAGAACCCCTGCAGCCTTAGCACTATTCGCCATTAAAGAAGCCGTTTTGTAATAGGACTTTTCTAGGTAGGCTTCCAAGGTTAATGAAGTATCAAAACTATTGATGCCTTGCTGTATCTCCCCTTCGGCGAAATCTTTAATCACCTCAGACAGCAGCTTCACCACCTCAAGACTGTCTAGATTCGCCAAATACCAAGACGCTTGGGCAAACAGGAAATCCCCAGCCTGAATCGCAATTCGGTTGCCAAACAAGCTGTGAACCGTTGGCACTCCCCGGCGTACACCTGAATCATCCACTACATCGTCATGGAGTAGACTCGCCGTATGAATCATTTCGGTAATTTCAGCCAGCCGGCGATGTCGAGGGGTGAGGTCTTGATGGGAGAGTAGCGCTCTGGAGAGGAGAAGCACAATGGCGGGACGCATCCGCTTCCCTCCAGCTTGAAACAGATGTTCAGCCGCGGCGTAAAGAACTGGATGTTGAGCGGTTACCAGATCCTTGAGGTTATCAACCAGTAAGGCTAAATCGGCTTCAACTGGATCAAAAAGGGATGTTACTGAGGTCATTGATTTGCTTATCTCAGACGGTTATGAAATAAAGATTACAAAATTTTACATATGCTTATCACATTGTAACTCTCTTCGTTTACATGGGGGTTCATAAGCTACCAAGAATTCAAATCTCTAGGATGTTATGGCCAGCAGTTCATTGATCGCCTCGCGATATTCCTGCTTGGCCTTAATCCCCTTGAACTCCCGCAACAAAGCCTTGTTGTGGAATAGTTGAACCGTTGGGGTTCCTGTAATTGAGGCAGACTCAGCGATATCGGGATCCTCGGCAATATCAATTTCCACGTAGTGAACTTGTCCTTCAAATTCGTCAATCACCCGACTTAAAATCGGCTGCAGAATATGGCAAGGGCCACAGGCGGGAGAGGCATATTTAACGACAATAATGCGATCGCTCTCATGAAACAGCCTCCGCAAAGCATAGGAACCCTGGTGGCGAGTGGTATTGGGATCAAATTCAGCCGAGAGCTTATATTCTGGTGGATAGCTCCCATCCTCTGTCTGCTCCGAGGCCTCCGATTGGTGAAATTCCCGAATCAAATCCTGGGAGGACAACCATCTTTCTGCCAATAAGGCCGCCACACATCCTGTCCCGGCTGCTGTGATCGCTTGTCTGTACTCATGATCTTGGACATCCCCGGCAGCAAATACACCCGGAATATGGGTACTCACTGAATCGGGTTGAGTAATGATGTAGCCCGTAGCATCCAAGTCTAGTTGATCGATGAATAGTTGCGTGTTGGGCTGATGACCAATGGCATAAAATAACCCTCGCACCTGCAATTCTTGGACCTCGGCGGTCTGGTTGTTTTTGATTTTAAGTCCTTGGAGCTGAGTCTCACCAAATACATCCACCACCTCAGTGTGCCAATGGACCGTAATTTTAGAATTTCTCATTACCCGGTCCTGCATAGCTTTGCTGGCTCGCATTTGATCGGAACGAACCAGTAAATGCACATGAGAACCATACTTAGTGAGGTAAGCGGCTTCCTCGGCAGCAGAATCCCCCCCTCCGACAACTGCGAGTTGCGCATTCTTGAAAATAGGCGTTGCCCCATCGCATATCGCGCAGGCAGAAATCCCCTGGCTCCAAAACGCCTTCTCAGCAGGTAAACCCAATCGTTTTGCGGTCGCGCCTGTGGCAATAACCACGCTGTGGGCCTTGACCGTTCGGGAGTCACTCTGAATCACAAACGGAAACTGTTGAAAATCAACGGAGGTCACATCTTCGGTGACAATCTCGCTTCCCCAGCGCAGGGCCTGCAGCTTCATCTGATCCATCAATTGCGGTCCAGTAATCCCATCCGGGAACCCCGGAAAGTTCTCTACCTCAGTTGTGGTCATCAGTTGACCACCGGGGAGTCCCCCGGCCTGATATCCCGCAAACATAAATGGCTTTAGGTTTGCTCGGGCCGCGTAAATCGCTGCCGTATATCCAGCTGGCCCTGATCCGATGATCACCAAGTTTTCAATCGTTTCACTCATAGGACGGTAATGTAACGGCTAAATTATGACTAATGGAGGATTGGCTGATTGAGCATCTTACAGTTGAGCTGATCCATTAACTCAAAAAATCTCCAACGCTTTACTATAGTGAAATTATTCCGATGCCATCATCCACTGGAGAGGTTTGCCAATGTCTGAATCTCCATCTACGAAAAAGTCTAGTCCACCTAGCTTTTGGCGGACGATGACTGGTGCTATCCTGGCTGGATTAATGGCTTTCCCCCTCGCCAAGCTCTCCGCCTTGATTGCCCAATCTTTTGCCGAGCACCCATTTACTTCAGAGAATCAAACGGCTCTCAAGATCTCTATCGCTTTGAAGACATTAGTGGTGGGTTTAAGCACTTTAGCAACTGGAATTTTTTGTGTCGCAGCCTTGGGCTTGGGCGCTTTGTCTATCCAGATCCTCTGGCAGAACCTTAGATCGTCCCCTACACCCTCTGAATCAGAACCAATGGACCAGTCTGAGCAATCATCGTGAGTTATCCGTTCTAATCTTGGTAGCATGGGAATTACTACAAAAATTTGCGCTATCCTCAGTCTCTGAATAGACAGCCGAATATACCTGATTGGGATCTCCTCTAGGTCTGGCTATCCAGAGGGTACAAACGCCTAGTAATATCAGAAGGGAGTAATTTAATGCTCTGTCTGTGCAAACCCCTTCTCATACGGGTTGGTGCCTGGGGTTAGTTGCTGTTGAGATAGGATTTATAAAGGAAATCGTAGTTATGACCACTAAACCAGAC
>JANQPU010000206.1 GCA_028285315.1 Acaryochloris sp. IP29b_bin.176 | reverse complement strand
TAGAAAGCGTTAGCATCATTCTAGTGGAGGAAAATTTTTACCTAACATTACCCTCTTCAACTTGAATGGAACAACCTCCCTGAAACAGCTATTGAGCCGGGGGAAAGCCTTGATGAGTAGCCTATTAGGCACCTTGCTTAGCTAACTCCCTGAAACACCGATTGAGCCAAAGCTTTTTGGTCTAAGGTGATATGCAATATAATCCCAGCATTGAGACGACTTATCAAAGGTCAAACCAACAACAAGCCTTTAGCCTGAGGGTAGTAGCTGACCATCTTCCATTTGGAGAATACGATCGGCCATATCTAGAATGCGGTTGTCGTGGGTGACCAGCAAGACCGTACAGCCTTCTTCTTGAGCCAGTTGTCGCATGATTTCAACCGCATCTCGACCCGTTTTGCTATCAAGGGCAGCAGTGGGTTCATCGGCGAGGACGAGTTTGGGATAGCTGACGAGGGCGCGAGCAATGGCGACTCTTTGTTTTTGTCCTCCCGATAGATTCGCTGGATAGTAATTGACATGTTCTCCCAAGCCGACGGATTCCAGAATTGCGATCGCACGCCTCTTACGTTCTTCCACCGACAGATGGGTATGCAACTTCAGAGACATACGCACATTTTCCTGAGCCGTTAGGCAATCCAGCAAATTATGAGACTGGAAGATAAAGCCAATCTGCTGGCGGAGCTTGACTAGCGTTTTCTTCGGGGCACCTAGAAGTTCTTGGTTGAGGAATTTGAGGCTGCCTTCCTGTTGCGATCGCAACGCCCCGATCAACGTCAGCAGCGTCGTTTTTCCACTCCCAGATGGCCCCATCAAGATCACAATTTCGCCGGGATTTAAATCCAAACTAATATCCTTAAGCACAGGCTTCCGCAACTGCCCTCGACCAAAGGCATGATTCAGATGGCGGATCGAAACAACGGGGTCCATGGGTTAAAACACATCTGCGGGGTCAGCTTGGCGTAGCTTCTGGGTCGCAATTCCTCCCGCTCCCATACACATGACGATTGTTAAAACAAACACCTGCGCCATCACATCGGGGCGCAAGCTCAAGGGAATTTTCGTGAGAGAACTCAGCAGGCTATATACTCCGATGGACGCCACACAGCCAGGTATAAACCCCAACACCGCTAGAATCATGGCTTCTTGCAAAACCACTCGCAGCAAAGCCCCATCCGCAAATCCCATCGCCTTTAACGTGGCATATTCAGGCAGATGTTCTAGCACGTCGGAATAGAGCACTTGATAGACCACAATCACCCCGACGATAAAGCCCATCATGGCTCCAAAGTTAAGGACGACGCCACTCGGATCCGCTTCGTAAAAAGCCACTTCTTTCTGGATCAGTTCCTCTCGGGTCAAGACCTGGATAGAAGACGGTAAGGCTTGTTGGAGTTGAGCTTTGACTTGCAACGGGTCAGCGCCTGCATCCAAACTCACTAACCCTACGCTGACACTATCTAAACTCTCTGGTCCATTGCGGGCTGCATAGTTCAAGTCACTCATAATCACATGCCCTTTCGTGAACAGCGTACTTCCTAACGTAAACAAGCCTGCAATTTGAGTTCGACGATTTCCCATCACCGTTGTCAACTGGGGCTTTTGAGTTAATAAATCAGGAATTGGCCCCAATCCATCCTGAGAGAGTCGGTCGTAGAGAATCGTATCGGGTTCTTTTAACTTGTCCAGTTGCTGATTGATCTCAGGTAGGGTAAAGGCAGGTTGGGCGAGGTTAAAAGCCAAGATCTTGACGCGATCAGGAAAGATTTGAATCTCTTTATTCGCCGACTCATCTTGCCCTGGAGGAGTCAGTAATTCAGGGGGAATAGGATGTTCGGCGGGCAGTTGCTCAGGGTTGATCCAATCCACACGTCCCAGGATATACAGAGGACTCGCTGTAGCAACACCCGGAACAGCATTGGCTTGGTAAAGGTAAACCCGTGCAAAGGACTGAAACCCTAAGGCCCGAGAGTAAGACGACATTAAAAACAGATCGCCCTGGAGATGCTCATGAATTAAGGTAATGCCGTCAAACAACACCGCCCGAATCCCCAGTTGGGCAAACATGAGGATATTAGCAAAGGCCACACCTGTCAGAGCGACGGCCAAACGCGCCTTTTGATGGGAAAGCTGCGCCCAAGCCAGGGGGCGTTCAGCAGTTAATTTTCGTAGTCGGCCCCATTTCATCCCGCCGTCTCCTCTAGGTTAATCGTGACTCTGACTTGCATATTCGTCAGGCCAGCGACAATGGGGCTATCGTTTTCATCGATGCGGATGTGAACATTAACAACGCGGGCATTTTCATCCGTTGTGGGGTTGTCATTCCCCGTGGACAACGTGCGGGGGTCAATCTGGAGACCAACATCATCCACCACCCCCTGGATTTCTCCCTCAAATCCGCCATATTCACTCAAAATAGTGGCCCGTTGGCCTTTCTTAACCTTAGTAATATCCGTTTCATAGACTTCCGCCTGGACATACATTTGCTCCGTCCGTCCTAAATCGACAATGCCGAGCTGGGTATTCACCTGTTCCCCCACTTTGGTATTGATGCGCAGAATTTGGCCGGGGATAGGAGCCCGAACTTGGGTATCGTCATAATCCGCCCGCCGTTGCTCCACTTCGATTAAGGCGCGTTCCAGCTCAGCTTGGGCAATCGTGACGTCAATGGGACGGACCTGCTGGAGTTCAGCTAAGCGAGCCTTTGCTTCTTGAATTTGTGCTTTTAAAGTGGTGATTGTCTGCTCCAAGGCAGCGATTTGGGTAGCTAAGGTGGCCTGAGTGGTCTCAAATTCCTCGCGGGCGGCATCCACTTCCGCCCGGCTAATGGCCCCCTCTTTATAAAGTTGTTGACGGCGTTGATAGGTCAGTGCTGCCTCCCGTAAAGAGGCTTGAGCACTGACAATCTCAGCTTCCCTTTGTTTAATCTCGACGGGAAGCTGAGTTTCCAGCCGCGCCACGACAGCTTGCTGAGCGGCAATGCCACCCGGTTTGGCATCCCCTTGTTTAGCTTTGATGAGACGGGCCTGTAAGAGTTTGACGTTAGCTTGGGCCGCTTTCAGATCGGCAAGACGGCGATCGGCTCCTTGGAGTGTGGCGATCACCTGATTGGCGCGGACGCGATCACCTACTTTGACCAAAATCCGATTTACTCGACTGTCTTCAGCATTAGAGACAGATAATTTGATCACGTCAAATTCGGGAATAATCTTGCCCCGAGCCACGACTTGTGTGGGTTTGATGGTAGTGGGGATGGGTGTAGGGGTGGGCTGAGCTTGCAGCAATCCACAGACACTCATCAGTAACGAGGTTCCCAGGATGACTATCAGCCGTTTGCAGTCTCGCCGCTTTGCTCCTGGGATCGTCATGTATTCCTCTAAGTCAATGAAGCATCAGCCAACTTGCTTCAATTGTAGACTGGGATTCTCAAGTCGTTGTTTCGTCAGATGCTTGAGCTTGCGCATGAAAATGATGAAAAACTTTTACTGGACATCTGTTGCCCTGCCTTGGGAAACTGTTTTTGCACCATTCGTTGACTCAAGAAGCAAGATTAACGGTGGTTGACCCACATGACTCGTTAGCTGCAATCCAGAGGCCATTCTTTTACAGCAAGGCATACACAATTCTTCAGGTTCGCTGTAGCCCTTGATATGAGATGTTTTTGCTGATACGAGGCAGTTGAGGTACAAGAGATAAACTTTGCAATAATCCTCAATTCCTCGGAATTAAACTGCTAAAATCTAAACCGAAACAATCAAATAGGGAACCATAAAGTAGTATGCTTGCACTATCGAAAATCTCTATCAGCCTGTCGTGTTGATCCCTGTTGATCTTGCTGTAGAGATATCGACCCTGTTTGTGTTGAGCCTTTAAAGTCCTTACTGCCTTAGCTTTCCTCTTCTCCTATGGAATGGGTGTCAAATTGCGTTCTCAACTTGGATGACTACCCCCCGCCTCCACCCCGATACGATTGAGCAGGTTCGCCAAGCCACCGACATTGTCGATGTGGTCTCCGAACATGTCAGCTTGCGCAAGCAGGGGCGGAATTTAGTGGGATGCTGCCCCTTCCATGATGAGAAAACGCCCAGTTTTAGCGTTAGCCCAGAAAAGCAGTTCTACTATTGCTTTGGCTGTGGGGCTGGGGGGAATGCCATCAAGTTTTTGATGGAGATCGGGCAGCGGTCTTTTGGGGAAGTGGTGCTGGATTTGGCTCAGCGGAACCAGGTACCCATTCAGACCCTGGCCAAGGGTGAAGAAAAAAAGCTGGCCCGGAAGCTGTCTTTGCGAGAGCAGTTGTATGAGATTTTGGCGATCGCAAGTCGGTATTACGAGCATGCCCTCCGCCAACCTCACGGCCAAACGGCGCTTTGCTATGTTCGCGACCAGCGGGGATTGAGCAATGAGACGATTCAAACCTTCCAACTGGGCTATGCACCGGGAGGCTGGAGCACTCTCCATGATGTGTTGGTGCAGGAGAAGGGTTTTGCCCCGGAGTTGGTGAAGCAGGCGGGATTGATTTTGCCCCGCAAGTCTGGGGATGGGTTTTATGATCGGTTTCGCGATCGCTTAATGATACCGATCCACGATGCCCAAAGTCGGGTGGTGGGATTTGGTAGTCGGACTCTGACGGGAGAAGAACCAAAGTATCTCAATTCCCCAGAGACGGAATTGTTTAATAAGGGCAAACTCTTATTCGGCCTAGATAAAGCTCGCCAAACCATCGTCAAAGCTGATCGGGCCGTGGTGGTCGAGGGCTATTTTGACGTGATCGCCCTCCATGCTGTCGGCATCACCAACGCTGTCGCTTCCATGGGAACGGCATTGAGCCTGGATCAAATGCGGCAGTTGCTGCGCTACACGGAATCCAAACAGGTCATCCTTAATTTTGATGCTGATGCTGCGGGGGGTAAAGCGGCAGAGCGGGCCATTTCCGAAGTCGAAGACCAAGCTTATCGGGGTGAAGTTCAGCTCCGGGTTCTAAATTTGCCCAATGGCAAGGATGCCGATGAATATCTTCAGGAGTACACGGCAGAAGACTATCTGGATCTGCTAGACGAGGCTCCTCTCTGGCTAGACTGGCAAATTCAACAAGCCCTCAAGGATCGCGATTTGCAGCAAGCTGAGCAGTTCCAAGCGGCAACGGAAGCGATTGCCACCATTTTGGGTAAACTACCGAATGCTACGCTGCGTACCCACTATACCCATCGCTGTGCTGGGATGCTTAGTCAAGGCGATTCGCGTCTGGCACTGCGACTGGAAGAAGCGTTGCGGCAACAGGTTCGAGGGCAGCGCTGGCATGGGCGATCGCAAAAATGGCAGCGGCCTGCCGACTTTACCCTGCGGGAAGCGGCGGAAGCCCAACTGCTACGAATTTATCTGCATCGACCGCAATTTCGCCGAGAGATTCATAACACCCTTAAGCAACGCGATATTGAATTTAGCTTTTCTCACCATCGGTTTTTATGGCGGCAAATCTTAACCATCGAAGATGACCCAACCAAACTGGAGCCTGAACATCCTGAACTCGAACCGCCCAGTTTTGATTTAATTGCAGTGGTGCAAGATCTCTGTACGGAGTTTTCGCAAGAAATCCAGCAGGTTTATCACCTGATTCAACTGAATGAAAAAACGGAACTCGATATTCTCCGCCCTGGTCTTTCCATTCGAGCCGCTGCGGCCAGTTTAGAACGCATTGCTTGTGAAAAGCGCTGTCGGCATTTGCTGCAAATGTGGGAATCAGCGATGAAGTCTGCGAAGAAGGAACTTGGCCAGCGACAAATCCTCAACACCTATCTCCAGCAAATGTTGATGGATGAATCGGAGCAGGTCCAAAGCTTACTTGCCGAGGAATCCTACTGCCTGCAGGAACTCGACGAGATCAAGCGACTGTACTACCAAGAAAAGCGATATTTGCAGCAGCTCGATCAGCAGCGCTGTGTTGATTTAAATGATCTCCATGAATTGATGGCGAATCCCCAAGTAACGTTGAATTGAAGCATTGAATGGGAGCACGTTACCTTTGCGTACCCATTAAGCCATTGAGATAAGCACACCGATGTGCCGACACTCCACACCCCATTAGCCATTTTTTACGGCTAACGGATCCAGCACGGATGCTGCTGAGCTAAATGTTATGCGGCAAAGTCTTTTCTTTTAATCTTTGCACACCGTCCGTCTGGGTGGTGAAACACAATACCTTCGGCTAGATGGCTAGGCGAGTAACGGCTTTCCATCTCCGCCAACTCTCGTTTCAAACCATCAAACGAGCGATCAATGCCATCAAATGACGGTATTTCCAAGTTGAAAGGCACACAGATGTGTTGGTCTAATCCTAATGTGTTGCCTTGAATCTTCGGACCAAGCGTTTCAGCCGAATGTTCACCATCAGGCCAAGTCGTAAGCGCATTGAGTACAACTTCATCCTTGTCCCGCAAGCCTACACCCGTTCGGCAGTCTGCATCATCTAACAGAACGCAACAGTGTGGCTAGACGATTTGCATGGTCCGCATTTCTGGTGTGTAGGAGAGCCGCTCACGTATGGAGGGCCAGCACCTCTCCGCCAAAGACTCGGATGACTACCATATGAACAGGACGTCGGCCCACCCTCGGTATATTAGGGCAACCCGACCATATGATCGTGACCATGAGGCATTTGCTAGGCTCAAGCCAACGGACGGCACATAATAACCCCGAGTCCAAAAGTGCTCTCCTGAGTATTTTCGTGATTTACCCATCAACTGACACGCTATCGAGATTGCCCTCTGGCCTCTCATAAAATCCACCCCCCTGAGACGAAATGCTCATACACATATGAACATGATCTGGCAACAAATGGCTCTCCATCTTGTTACCCCGCTAAATCCTGAAACAACTACGAAGTTTGCCATATATCACTTGACGACAACGCCTGCACAAACCACGTGAACGTTTCAGCGCAGGAGATGAATATCTCAGTCAACCAAAAATTACGGCAGCAATCATCCGACAATTGCAAGGGATGGGCTTTGACTTTAGTTCGTCTTTGATGAAACTCGGAGGAGCTTGGTCACTGGAATCATTATTTGCAACAGTACTCCTAAAAGCAACTAGGTAAACCTAATCGGGAACTTGAAATATAGCCCGTACGACCATCTCTGAGCCGAACCTGCGTCCAATCGCTGTCCACCCCCTTAAATTGGACATGGGTTCCATTCGGGACAGCCGTAATTATTTCACCATTAGGCACCTGACGCAAGTTTGCAAACGTATCTTGCGGATCTTGGACTTGATAATAGGTACGATAAATCAACTCTCCCCAAACATAGCCCCACGTCTTAGAGCCAACATCGAACACACGGTTCCAACCAGGTTCAACGTACGCTGGACCTTCTGTCTGAAGCCGAGAAAGATTCGGTAGGTTAGCAATAACCTTACCGTCTGGTTGATCACGCAAGTTTACCGAAGTATCTGCTAAATCGTAAGCAAACACATTCATACAAGCATCAAAGGTATCAAATGAATCCTGGGGCGATGGTGAAGTTTGCGGAGTACGAGTCTGGGCTATGCCTATCGGCTTCACCTGAGATGAGTCAGTCGCAGTAGATTTTTTAGTGGCCGTACTTGTGGGAGTTGATTCCGTGGTAGATGGCTGGCTAGATAATGGTGTGAGTCGCTGACTACAGGCCAGTTGGCTAGCCACAATTATTCCAGGTACGATCCAAATCCACGGGCGAGATTGCATTGTCGACTCCAACTCCTGAGTCATGGGCTGCAGACTGCTTCAAAGGTTAAAATGAAAACTCTCAAATGGCATAATTGAACTTATGTGAATGCTCGAACTCTAATGTTCACATCAAGAATTTTAATCGAAGGGCACCTCGAAAAATTGGATTCTTACTTGCAGTGTTGAGTTCATCGATGCAGACTTCTGGGTAACTTCTGGTAGCCTGAGCTGTTTCACCTCAATCTGCAAAGGTGATATGCTCCCGAATTGAATAGACCCAAAATGGACCTTGAATTCGGAACGCTCCTAAACCTGAAATTAATCAAATTATTGCTGCTGATGGCTTCAATCTACCTCTAGGATTGAGGAGACACCTACATAAACTCTCTTCATGGCCACGAAAAAGCAATTCAAAAATTTTGCTGAACTGTTATCTGGATCGGATAAACCGATTCTCGTTGATTTCTATGCCACCTGGTGTGGACCTTGCCGTATGTTAGTGCCCATCCTGGATCAGGTCAGTACCTTGATGAAGAATCAGTTACAAGTGGTCAAAATTGATACAGAGCGCTACCCTGACCTAGCTACGGAATATCATATTCATGCTTTACCCACTCTCGTTTTATTTAAGGATGGCCAACCTTTGGAGCGGATTGAAGGCGTCTTACCCCCAGAAGATATTATCAGTCGCTTGCAACCCTTACTCTAGATATGCTGTCGGTGGTGCTCTCTAGGATCGTGATTGTGCTTACAAATCCTTGAGCAACGAGAAAAAATCGGTGGCAACAGTGGTTTGTTGTAGTTCCTGACTCCCTAAGAGTTTGAGGACGATGTTAACTTGAGCCACCATATCCACCACGCGAGTCAGCATATTATCTTCACGGAAAGCGGGTAATAAATCCGTTGCGCCTTGTTCTTTGGCCCATCTCAATTCAGACGGTAGGACCTCCGTTCTACCTCGACAAGTGAGGACTACTTTAACCGAAGGATAGGCATCCTGGCACCAGCGACAAAACTCGTAGGGATTCGGTTCCAGGGTGTCTGCTTCGATCAGGAGTAGATCTGGTAATCGACTTTCATTAAGGGCATAGTTATCCAAACAGTTTTTCAATTCTTCGCTAGAGGTTAGCTTTTCCCAGATGACGGTAACGCCTTGGTAAATGAGTAGCTCTTGCCAGAGTTTGCCTTGGGTAGCAGAAGGCTGAACCATCAAGACAAGTTTTTGGCTAATATTTGGCTGAAAGGGTTCCATGACTGAGGAGAGTTGAAACTCCATACTCAGTCTCCCTAGCTTCAACTGGTCGCCATGTTGTAGGCAAGTGGGGTGCAGGACGCGCTGTTCATTGATGAAGGAGCCATTTAAGCTACCCAGATCTGTAAAGTAAAACTCCTGCAAGGGAGTAGAAAAAATCAGAGCATGCTGTCGGGACAAGGTGACATCATCAAATGCAATCGAACAAGATTTTTCCCGCCCCAGGGTCCAAAAGGACTTGCCTACTAAGGTGCGGTAATATCCTTGAGGTGGATAGGGGGCAAAGCGAACCATCGATACAGAAGGGGTCCAAAAGCCACCCTCTGTCAGGGCTTGGTGAGAAAGACATGAATTCGCAGGAATAAACAGTTGGGGCTTAGGCGCTGAAGACACGATGATAAAGCACTCATTCCACTATAAAGATCACATGTCTGAGACACAGGAAGACTGCGAATTTTTGATTGCCTTGATCATAAGGGCACTTGATTTTTTTACTACCGAGAATTAATTATGGCATGCTCCATTTTGATCGGGTAGAGCCGCGGAGAATTGTCAAAAAAAACACCTCCGTGAAGGAGGTGAAAAGATAAGTGATGGTTGAATAAGTGGATCCCTATTGGGAATAACTGTGGAGATTAGCTGAGGGCAGCATGAGAGCGATCATAACTGCTGCGAAAGCTAGGATGAACTTTGCCTTGAATATGATTCCAGTAATGGGCAGCATCTGCACTTAAACCCACTTCTGCAGCGGTGCGACCGAGCAGAGCTTGTTGGCGATTTTTGATCCATCTGTGGTGGGACGTCATCAAAGCCCGAGCCATGTTGTGAACGGTCGAGACAGCTGGACTGGCCGCAGGTGCAGCTGGCACTGGGGTATAGGTAGGTACAGCGACGGTTTCCTGCTCCTGGGAACCGGTCTGATAAGCTACGCCACGGTAAACCAAGTCAAGATTAGGCTGCAAAACAGGTGCTTTCTGGGGATTCCGAAATCTCCACTCCAACCCTCGGTATTGACCGACTTCGTCGCTAGGGGCCATATCAACTTCAGGGGGATTGTATTCGTAATTAACACCGCGATAGGTCAGTTTCATAATTCGCCTCCGATCGTAATAAATAACGCATGTAGATTTGAGGCGCGTTCCTTCGAGCGAAGGCTCTACTTCCGTCCCTTGACTGCCAGAACAGAGTTAAAAATGAGTTAAGGGATGAACGATTTAATTTCTGTATCAAATATAACATTTTTAAGTTGAATTGGGCAATCTTTACAAAAATATTTATTAGTTTTACTTATGAAATGTATTGATTTTGGCAAGTATATCAATATCGATCGACCCAGGTGATAATCTAAGGAGTCGTTTGCTACTCCTCACGTTGATGTCTTCTCCTGTTGTTCCTGCCATTCCGGTAGACGAAATCCGGTACGACGCTCAAGGGCTAGTACCTGCCATTGTCCAAGACTATTTAGATGGCACGGTATTGATGATGGCTTGGATGAATTGTGAGTCGTTGCAGAAGACGATGGACACGGGGCGCACCTGGTTTTGGAGTCGGTCTAGACAAGAATTGTGGCCGAAGGGAGAAACCTCGGGACATGTGCAGCAGGTGAAATCATTACGCTATGACTGCGACAGTGATGCCTTATTGATTGGTGTTGAACAGATTGGTGATGTTGCCTGCCATACAGGAGAGCGTAGCTGTTTCCATCAGGTGGAGGGCCAGATTGCGGCACCGCCTGCGGACACCCTGTCCCAGGTGTTTGAGGTGATTTGCGATCGCAAACACAATCCTTCGCCAGATTCCTATACCTGCAAGCTGTTTGCCGCGGGCGATAACAAAATTCTCAAAAAAATTGGCGAGGAATCAGCGGAAGTCGTGATGGCTTGTAAGGATGACAACGCCGACGAAATCGCGGGAGAAGTGGCAGATCTGATTTATCACAGCCTGGTGGCGTTGGCCCATCATGATGTGGACATCAAAGACGTCTACCGCAAGTTACAAGAGCGACGACGCTAGGCATGAAGCGCGAAGTTTGGCTTGTCTCTGCCATTGCCCTTGTTAACTCCCTCAGCGTTACGATTCTTATTCCCACCCTGTATCCCTATAGCAGACAGTTTGGCCTGAGTGATTTAGAAACCAGCTTTCTATTCTCGATTTTTTCCATTGCCCAGTTTTTTGCTACCCCCGTCATTGGCCAGCTCTCCGATCGCTGGGGGCGGCGACCGCTACTGGTAGTTAGTTTGGCTGGAACGGTATTGGCGAACCTGATGGCAGGGATGGCCACAGCGGCTGGGTGGTTGTTCTTGGCTCGCTTTCTGGATGGGATCACAGGTGGTAATAATTCCGTGGTGCAGGCCGTGATTGCTGATGTAACAGATGCGGAGAATCGGGCGCGAGGATTTAGTTTGTTTGGAGCTGCGTTTAGCGTAGGATTTGTGCTCGGGCCAGTCGTCAGTTTGGGGGCTCAGCAAATCTCCTTGGGGGCTGCTTTTTTGATCTCGGCTGCGATCGCAGGTGTGGCCTTAATCCTGACTCTTTTTTGCTTACCGGAAACGCGAGGGCAACGACCATCGCAGCGGCGACGCTTTGATCTAGGATTAGGCCAATTGATCACAGGACTGACCATTCCCAAGGTCGGCATCTTGTTGTTTATCAACTTTTTGATTGGCACAACCTTTACGATCTTTACGTTTGCCTTTCAGCCCTACTTCATTAACGTGCTGAATCAGAACAGCGAGTCTTTGACGATCTTGTTTATGATTTATGGGACCTTGGGGGTGTTGATGCAAACCTTAGGCGTGCCCCGGCTGATCAAAAAGCTCAATTTGCTGTTGATCCTATTTTTGGCCCTGTTGATCCGAAGTTTGGCATTTCTAGCGATGCCCATTTGGCCGAATTTGATTTATTTTGTGTCGATTATCCTATTCTTCTCCATCTTTAATTCCCTTGTGCAGCCGGTTATCAATACGCTGATTTCCCTCAATGCCAATGCTCAACAGCAGGGTATGGTCATGGGTCTAAATTCTTCGTATCTCAGCATTTCCAACGGTATTGGCCCGGTACTTGCGGGTCTGCTGATTCGCCAGTCCCATCCCGCTAGCTATGGCTATCCGCTGTATTTAGCGGGAGGGTGTACGCTCTTGGTTCTACTGGTGGCGATGAAGACCCGCACAAAATATGCCCCCAGTTGAGTTGGGGGCATTTTGTTTAGCTTCAATCGGCATTTAATCCCTGGGATTATCCTGGATGGAAGATAAAGCTGACCTTGTCTTCTTTACCGAGGGAGATGCGATCGCCGGCCCGTAGCCGATAGCGATCGCCCGGGCGTAACGGCTGATTGTTGACATAGGTACCATTGGCACTTCCCGTATCTTCTAGGTAATAGCCATCCGGCTCAATCCGAATATCGGCATGAACTCTGGAGACCACATCACTATCCGGGAAGCCAGAGACATCAATATCTGGCGGAATACGATCATTCGGTTTACCAATATGTACCAAATTGAGATTGGTGGGTAAATCCAGGGTGGAGTTGGAGCGCTCGTGGAGCAAACTAGCGACGGGCAACTGCAGTTGGGTTGCCCCGACAGGCATCGGTTTGGGCTGTGCAGGAATAGGAGTAGTCGTCGGTTGTGGCGTTGCAGAAACCATCGGCTCCGGTGGAGCAGGAGAGACCTCAGGCGGTGCAGGGGGGGGAGGGGTAAATTCGACCGGAGGCATTGGGGGTTGTGAAGTTTCAGGTGGCATGGGCGGCTGCGACACGGGCGGTATGGGCGGCTGTGAGGCTGCTGGTGGCATGGGTGGCGTAGATTCTGGCAGATCTGGGATTTCTGGAGGCGTGGGGAGTGACGAGCTGGGTGGCACCATGTTTTCCGTGGGCTGCTCACTCATTTCGATGGCCATAGGGGGTGGGGGTGTGCCCGGTGGCGTGACCTCTGTTGGGGCATAGCCCAAATCCATATCTGGGAATTCTGTCATTTCGACTGGATCAGGAGGAGCCATTGCGGGTGGATCAGGTAAGGGAACCACCACATCTGTTGCCGGAATGCCCGATGGGGACTCAAAGCTAACGACGTCCGTCGCCGGAACTCCTTTACCTGCATTAACTTGTGTCGGGGCAGTGGCCATATCTAGACCCGGTAGTTCAGCGCCCTGCTGGAGTGAGGTTCCACATTGAGAGCAAAAAACCGCGTCTTCCGGCACCTGAGCATGGCAACTAGGACAAGACGACATTTTGGGCAGCTCTACATAGCAAGCTTCACAGGTAATCGCTCCCTCTGGGTTAGAGTGGCCGCAGTTGGTGCAGGTAATCATAGATCTCCAAACCTTGTCATCACTTCATCCAAGATACACTGCACAACCAATCCTTAGCATGTTATCGATCACAGTCATAAAGACTGGCATAAATTCTTCTGTTTAGGTCCAAACTCCCTACCTACCAAAACTAGGTAAAATTGGCGACAAAGCAGAATGAACTGGCTGTTTTAGCTCAAGGGGATTGGGGGAGATTCAGAAGTTCAGAATGATTTAAACCCTGGTCAGGATTATTCTTTGTTATGCCTATTGTGACGTTGTTTCTACCGCTGCAAGATCCTGTCTATGCCTTTAGTGTGTTGCTGGTGATTTTGTTGCTGGCACCGATCATTGCTAAGCCCTTAAAGCTGCCTGCTTTAGTGGTGTTGATCCTCTTAGGGTGTTTATTCGGTAGCAATGGATTAGGCATCATCGCGCGAGACGCTCAGCTGATCTTTTTAGAAAAGGTAGGCCTGCTCTACATTATGTTGCTGGCGGGGCTACAAATGGACTTGAGCAATTTGCAACGATTGGGGATGCGATCGCTCATTTTTGGCCTGCTAACCTTTGGCCTATCCTTAACAATTGGAATCATATCGGGTCAGATTCTGATTAGCTTAGGGATGATTGTCGTTTCGGGATCAAGCCTGCTGGCCTCTGTTTTACTGGGCATTTTGTATTCGCCCCACACCCTGTTGGCCTATCCCGGCATGACCCGTCTAGGGTTAGCGCAGCAGGAATCTGTTGGAGTAGCCGTAGGAGGGACGGTGTTGACATCGATGCTCACCTTAGTCGGATTTGCTTTGATTCAGGCCACGGCCCAAAGTCAAATTGGATTGGCGTTAGGGCTGAAATTATTAGTTGGTTTACCACTCCTGATTGCAATCTGTTTTTGGGGCATTCCGCAAGGGGGGCGATGGTTCTTTAACCCCAAGGCGGATGTTCCTTTGGGGGTGCAGTTTATTTTTGTGGTGGCAACGTTGTTTATGGTGGCCTCGGCCACTCAGGGTTTAGGAGTGGATTCGATTGTAGGGGCTTTTATTGCAGGTTTGGCTCTGAATCGTTCCATTTTAATAGAAAGCGATCTGATGAACCGGATTGATTTTGTGGGCAATAGTCTCTTTATTCCTGCGTTTATGGTGTCGGTAGGCGTGCTAGCCAATCCGAAAGTGTTTGTCTCTGCTCCCGGCAGTTTAGGCGTTGCTGCAGTGATTGTTGGGGGTGCCGTGGTCTCTAAATGGGGGTCGGCATGGATCGCGGGTCGATTGTTTGACTACGATCGCACGGAGGTATTGACCCTATTTAGCTTGACGATTCCTCGCGCGGCCCTGGTTTTGGTGATCGCGTTGTTTGGCAAGGAAGCGAGTTTGGTGGATGACAATATCTTTAATGCAGTGATTGCCTATATTGTCGTCACTTGTCTACTGGGTTCGATTCTATCGGAATGGGTAGGGCAAAAACTGGCAACTCAAATAGAAGGCCAGGGGTAATTGAGGTTCATGCTTACAATTAAGACAGACCTCAATCGTGCTTACCAGCAATCCAATGGCTGAACCCACCCGCCAATCTTGGGATGCAGGTCGCTTCCTGCAGACCCTGTCTTATTTTGAAGAAATTCCTGTTCTCAACTGGTTTCAAAAAATGATGCCTGGATTTACCCCACCTGCCCCACCCCCCGTCCAAGCTAATCTGATTTTTGACTTTAGCCAATCCACTGAGGATATTAGCCAGATGTGGGGGGCAGTGGATGATGTGGTGATGGGAGGGGTTAGCAATAGTGGCTTGCGCCAAGAGTCTGGAGTTGCTTTGTTTACGGGCAATGTCTCGACGGCCAATTCCGGTGGATTTGCCTCAGTGCGAACGCGCAATTTCGATCCACCCCTTAACCTGTCGGCCCATCAAGGTATTGAGTTACAGGTTAAAGGGGATGGTCAACGCTACAAGTTTCTGCTCCGCGATCAAGATCGGTGGGACAGTATTGCCTATGCCTATTCCTTTGATACGGTGGCCCAGCAATGGATCACGGTTCGGATTCCCTTCAATCAACTGACCCCTGTGTTTCGGGCCAAGACGGTGAATGATGCGCCTCAGATTCAGTCTCAGCAGATTCGAGCGATGCAGATTATGTTGAGTAAGTTTGAATATGATGGTGCTTTAAATCCTCGGTTTAGTCCGGGTGAATTCCGACTCACTATTAAAACGATTGGTGTGTATTAAGTAGGTGTGAAGTCGCCCACACCATAAGCTGCCAATGCTATGACAACTATATTGGTGGTTCTGGGGAGTTTGCGATCGTAATCCTCGAATGCGCGCCTCGTCCAAGCCATCGCTGGTTTAGCACCCCAAAGCACCAAGACAGTGTAATGGCTCAACTACGGTGTGAACTTGCAATCACTATTGACTTGCGCAATGATTCTGTGCCCATCAATGGAGACTAAAGGTTGGAACTAAGCGGAGATTGAAAGATGACCAGCTCATCGTCGATTGCATTTGTTATTGAAGAGCAAGACAAATGAAAGAAGCACCCTTCAGTTCCTTAAGTAGACCCGTACGATTTGCCCTGTACTATTTTCTGAGTGTGGTTATCCTGTCCTTGCTAGGCTCTCTGTGGATGACCAAGGAATATTGGGGCTTTCTGCTTGAGCGTCCGGGCTTGCTTGAGGCCGCCAAGACCATTACAGAAGTGGAGCACCTGATTCTAGTCAAAACATCAGACTGCGATTCTCCTGAACAATGTAAATTTGTCATTGATACATCCAAAACAATCGCAGCAATCCTCAACAAATCTGAGCAGGATCCTTCTTACGACCCCTATTACGACAGTCTTGACGAACGCCTTTTACGTTATTTGCAAACTATGGGAAAGCTACCCTCATCGTTTGATCAAGAGCTGCATGGGGTTGTCGATCTGTATGGCCCGATGATGCAATCCCCGATCATTGCTACCCCTGGGGAGGGTTACACCAACCGTTACCTACGGGGAATGATTTTGATTGGTAAAACAGCTTCCGGTCAACAGCGAGCGTTTCTTAGTATTAGAGGCGGGCAAGTTGAGAATGATCACTATCCCTTTTATGAAGCGATTTTTGCCATCGAGCAGAATGATAGGGCTGTTCAATATCTAGAGGGCCAACGTTTCTTCTATGAAGTAGCAGGTATCGAGGGTGCTGATGGATTACCGTTTGCCATCTTTCTGTTTATGGGTATGGTACTGATCTTTGGTTGTGTACCAACGGCTATCGTCATTATTGTGGATGGTTTCTGGAATCATCCTCAGGCGATGTGCGACTAATCAATGACAAGCGTGTCAAAGTGCAGCAACTCCCGCCCCGCTTGGTGGTTGAGAAAACAGCACACCGTATGGGCCAGGA
>JANQPU010000192.1 GCA_028285315.1 Acaryochloris sp. IP29b_bin.176 | reverse complement strand
ATGCCAGGGACTCAAAGAACTCATGGACTTGCCAGAGAAGTTGACCTCCATGACTAATTTCCCTCACATGAGAATTACAGTTTAAGACGCGAATTGGTATGACTGGCGTGATTCTGTATTGGCCAACCTATCGGTGTTGCGATTTTCAGAAAAGTCAAGACGTCCACCCAGCAATAGTTTGAAATTGGGCAGCAACGTAATCTGATCCTGCACATACAAACCAGCAACATCGGTTGTGCTCAAACTGTCGTCATTTACGTCTTCAGTATTAAAGTTCTGGTCGAAAACTGGGTCAAAAATATCTACAGATGCAACAGGCAGTCCGAAGCCTGAGGCGGAATCAATATCAAAACGACTGAGGCTAAATCCAAACACAACCTCATGTTCAATTGTGCCTGTGGTAAATCTGTCCAACAGGTTTGTATCAACTAGATAATAGTTAAAGGATCTGTCGGTAAAGAAGCCTTCTCGGTTAAGCGTGCGATTGTCTGCATCCAGGGTCGTGGCGAAAATATCTTTAAGCTCATCAAAAGCGAAGTTATAACGAAACGCATTACGGAACTCCCAATTATCGCTAAGCTGATATTTAAATTGATAGCCTACCCTCCCGTTGGTGATGTTTGAAGGATCGTCAAAAGGACCAGCAGGGTTAAAGTTAAATGGAATTTCACCATTGGGGTTGGGCAGCAGTGTGCCTACGACTGGTACAGAGCTGGCATTGTTACGCTCTAAGATATTGATATCTCCCTCAACAATGAGATTTGCTCGGCTGCCGATTTGAAAGCTTATGCTGGGGGCGATACCAATCGTTCCTGCTGATGCGAATTCTACGGGACTGTCATAATTCCGATAACCAACAATCAGCCGACCCAAAGCAGACTTAGAAGGATTGAACGGCCCAGAGACGTCGATCGTACCCTGGTAAAAGCCATCATTCCCCACGCTGGCTTCAATCTCATAAAATGGGGTACTCAAGGGACGGCGAGTGACGTAGTTGATGAGCGCACCTACAGACCCATTCCCGCCATCTCCATATAGGGCGGAGGCTGTCCCCCGTATGACTTCAACACGTTCAACATTAAAAATATTGCCATCAGAAGTGATTTGCCGATCCGGTAAACCATTGACAAGGGCGTCATATTGCTCAAAGCCACGGGCAGTAAAGTAATCCCTTGTATTTGCTGACCCGGCTCCTTGTGCGACTAAACCAGGCACATTCTCTAAGGCTTGGGTGATGTTGCGCGACTGAGTATCACGCAATACTTCCCTTGGAACGATTTGAATCGACTGAGGAATATCCCTCAGCGGAGTATCGGTTCGCGTTCCCACGGAGGTGTTGGGTACCCGATATCCATCTTCCTCCTGCTCTGCCGTCACCGTAATCTCAATTTCTTCATCCTCTCCCGCCACCGTTGCTGACCCCGGTGTCACCACCCACACCAGCTCCGTCTCTGTCGCCGTTACCTCTGCTACGGGTGGGGCATCCGCTCCCACAATTTCTACCTGCACCCGATCGCCTGCTAAGGACTTTAACACTTAGCCGTTCAATTCCCACTGCTGGGTTAAATTGCTCAAATGAGTTCTTCTCTGGCAGCACCAATACGACGTTGGGAATATCGGCCATCAGTGTATTGCCGACCGTTTGAGTGGTCGGGACCGCCAGTTCACCTTCGGCAGTTTCCAGCACGATCTGCAACCCTACTTCAGTAGGCTCAACCCGCACGGCAGTAATTTGGGTGAGAGACGCTTCGATTTGAGCCATCCATTCCGTTACAGTTGTCGCGGGCTGCTCCGTCTCTGTGTTCGAGGATATCTCAGCAGCAGGGCGAGGGGGTTCAGTTACCATCGACTCACCAGCGCTCTGATTGTTTGACTGACTTGTCAACTCATCACTCGGACCTGAAAGCTCATCATGTTCTGGGAAATCTTGTGCTATTGCTGGCAGCACCGAAATAGTACTTCCCGCCGCCAACACCACAGCTAATCGTACTATCAGCCAAAGCTTTGTCATGATTGCTATTGCTCCCACACCTCATCGAATCCTGCAATTAAGAAGGATTCCTATTTATTACGTGAGTTCGACGGAAGGATTTGGGGTTAGAAAAGGCTGGGGCTAATATTCACGGTATGTTGTCCCGCTTTACCTCAGCCATGTCCATCAGTCT
>JANQPU010000191.1 GCA_028285315.1 Acaryochloris sp. IP29b_bin.176 | reverse complement strand
CTTCCGCTGGCTCTATTTCAGGCCATAGGAGATTTTATCAGTGACCGTATATTTGCTGCATTTTGAACGGCCAATTAGCCCCAAACATACTTGTCAGCACTACATTGGCTGGACCGATGATCTGGAGAGTCGAATCACCCGACACCGAAGCGGACAAGGTTCAAGACTCTGCGAAGTTGCCAAAGCACGGGGCATCAACTTTATCGTTGCCCGTTGTCCATTATTTCTTTAAACGCACAGCTTTAAGGAATTAGATGCAAAATTTACGAATTTGCATTGTTTCAATAATTAGCAGAAAAAGAAAATAAAAACCTTCAGTTTTAAAGTTTTAAATGCACAAAACTATCAGGGAAGTGATGCTAGATAGTTCCGAAGACGCTCAGTATGGGGATGACTACTCCCAAGTTTGGCTTCAAGAATGACTAATGCTTTTCGATACAGATTTTCTGCATCCTCATTTCTGCCTAGTTTTTGGTAGAGCGCCCCTAAACACCACAAAGATATAGCGACATCGGGGTGTTCGTTGCCCAAGAGCTTCTGGTACATCTCTAGGGCTTGGATATAGAGGGGTTCGGCCTCAGTGTACCGTCCTTGGTTGTAGTAGAGTGCTGCCAGGTTATTGAGGCTAGATGCGACAGAGGGGTGTTCGTTGCCCAAGAGCTTCTGTTTCATCTCTAGGGATTGGACATAGAGGGGTTCGGCCTCGGTGTACCGTCCTTGGTTGGAGTAGAGGTTTGCCAGGTCATTGAGGCTAGATGCGACAGAGGGGTGTTCGTTGCCGAATCTCTGTTGAGTCTGTTCCAGGCATTTTTGTCTCCAAGGCAGAGCTAAACCATAATTACCTTGCCCTTCATAAAATCGACCAATACCGACATAGAGCCAAACCAATTGAACATCACTGAGGTGGTCAATCCACTGTCTGGTCAGTTCCTCCAAGTGGGGAATGCTAGCACTCATCTCTGCAATCACATCAATCGTTGGACTGTTATTAATACCCTGAGCAACACCAACCATTGCTTTGCAATAAGCGGCTTTGAGGGATTTCCCCCGTTCGGAATCTTCACTCAACTTAATCCGAAAGAACTCTTGTACAATTTGATGGAGTTGGTAGGTATTCTGTTCTACTCGTTTGAGTAAGTTTCTAGAAATTAAACCTTCATCTCTGATGTCTTCTAAGTCATCCTTATCCTGATCTGATAGACATCCTTCAACCAAATGCCAAGGAATTGGAGCAACTGCAAACATCCCTAATAAACAAGCAAGTGCTTGCTCTGTCTCACTTAACTCTACCCAGCTCAACTCTAGAGCAGCAGCTACTCCTAACTGAGCCGTCATTCCTGATTCTCTTGCTGTCAGGGCTTTAGCCTCAAGTCGCCTGGATTCAAGTCGCTCAATTAGTTTTTGAAAAGACCAATCTGGCTTTTGAGCTAATGACCGTCCTAGCAGCTCTAGTCCAAGGGGCAGGTTACCAACCCAACCACACAACGTTTTGGCATCTTCTAATTGAGACTGAACCCTTTCTTGTCCAATCAGCTTTTCTAGTAGTGTTAGTGCGCTCTCATTATCGAGTTCTTCAACGGACAGAGACTGCACAGAGCTGCCCAAGTTCAAACGAGTTGTCAGCAACACTTTGAACTTCGGATCTGAGGGAGGCAGATAGGGTTCAACTGCATCAAACTCAGTTGCATCATCGATAACAACCAGTACATCCCCTTCTCGCCAATGCCCCCAACAATAGCCCACCAGACCTTTTTCATCTAATCCATCAGGGAGAGTAAGACCCAGCTTAGTCTGAGCAAACACCACAATTTGGGTTGCTATCTCTTGGTCTCTGGCCCTCAACCAACAAAATCCACCAGGATATTGCTCCTGTGCTAATTGAGCTATAGCGTACTGCAATGCAAGCTCTGTTTTACCAATGCCACCCATCCCTGAAATCGCTGTAATCGCAATGCGTTGGCTGTTTTGTAGTTGCTCGTGGAGGTCTTGAAGTTTTTGATTTCGGCCAACAAACTCCTTTACCCCGCTGCGAGGAAGATTATTGGGCGTTGGAGTCTGTCTTTTTGAAACCAGCTCTTGAAGAAGCTCTGCTAGTTGTTGAGCCACTTGCTCAGAGTCAAGATGATAGTGATTACCAACGTTGGCAATCCCTCCCTTTTCGACCAAAGTTTGAAAGCCTTTAGAGTCTCCTAAATTGATTTGAAGTATGCGCTCATCATTCTGTAATGCTTCTATGAGAGAGGGTTTAGCGTCTAGCTCCGAGCGCAGATAAGTTACAATCTCGTTTGTTGTGGCACTTGATTCTACTTGCAGCTTATTAGCTACAATCTGGCAGACTTCATCAATCGGATCACTCACTGAACTCAATCCCTTATTGATTTTTGGATTCATTTATGTGAATATCACCGATATAAGCTGTTCCCCCTTCCACTTTGGTCTGCCAACCCTTGGCATTATCTGAAAGATTCTGTGTCATATTGCTCTGGTCAAGAATCTTGCCAGCATTGATAGTTTGAGCTATAGCCTGAACTTGAGATGCAAACTCAGCGTCCTCATCCATCACCACATCTAAATTCTTGGCAATAGTTGATAGAGCTGAAGAATCTCCTTGCTCAGCATTCTTTAAAGCATCATCAACTTTTTGAGACTTACCCCGTAGTCTGTCCCAAATCTTCTTACGTAGCTCGCTCATCTTAGAAATTGCATCGGCAGTGAACTGTTTTGCTGCTTCACCAGCACTAGATTTTAGAAATTCTTGAAAGGCAAGATTAACAATTACTGTGGCTGTCAGGGTTACAGGTTCAGTCATGGCTGTTTTTATGGCAGATATCATTAAATTATCTGGGCAAAGCTATAAATTTACGCGACCCTTCAGCAAAATTTGAGAATCAGTTGCCCCATAGAGAATCGACTGCTTGAGAGAAATTGTGCAGCTAATAATTTAAGAGATTTGTTTTTCTCTCAGAAATAGTGCAGATAAATCTATAATTTCACTTCTTGAGTATTATTGCCTATAAATTAGCAAATCGCTCTCTGAATTTAGTCTGTAGCGATTTAAAATTGTGCAGCTAATTCTATAAATTGCTCATTCTTGTGCATACAAAGAAATAATGGACACCCGTACATGGTCCGGTGGCCGCCAGTTAGAACGACAACTCAAAAACCGTAAAGAGGGGCCGCGATTGTGCCCCTTATGTAATCCCTGAATTTATCCAAAACAGAACCGCCGATCTCTTTGAAAGGGCTTCAGCAGTGCTGTTTTGGAGTTCCTCAATATTTTTAAGTAATAATAGGAACAACGGAGAAAAAGATGACTGCTACAGATACCAAGCCCCAAATACCTCAATGGCTGGATATTTTATCCAGGCTTGCGACAATCGTGATTGCCATAGTTGCACTTATCACTGCACTAGCCAGCGTCAACTTTTTTGTTGTTCGTTCTGTGGTTTCTGAACAGGTGATACCTCAATTTCAACAAATTGATCAAAGATTTCAACTCATTGACCAGCGGTTTCAGCAAATTGATCAGCGGTTTCAGCAAATTGATCAGCGGTTTCAGCAAGTAGATCAACGACTTGAGCGAATTGAATCTAAGCTGGACAATCTAAAAAAATAAACTACCCTAAAGAATTTCAACACTGAAAGGCCCCTGGCTTCATCCAAAACAAAGTACATCGGCTTGAATTTTTTGAACAGGCATGGTGAGAGGCGACCGGGCAGGTCAAGCAGCTCTCACTGGCTTGAACGATTTGACCAAAGTAAGTCGCAAAAAAGCGTGACCATAGGTCACGAATTAGCAATAAAAATCGCTCTGATCCAAGCTTAATTCGTGACATTTTGTCACGGTTTGAACGCTTATCTTCTATTTAGTTTCTGGAGTTATTCAATTTTTAGAAGGTCGCCTGGTGAGATGTCCTGACCCGACCACTCCGAACAAAGCCTTGCTAGTTTGACTTGATTGGAAAAATACCCTCTATCCAGACTGCCCGCTAGCGCCAGTCGCAACGTGTTGCGGCCCACCTCGTTAGGGGTGCCCCTGATTTCTTCATAGATGGAATTTACCGATTTAGGCTTACCGTCATTGTCTTTGGGCCAGTACGGTGAAATGTCTAGAAAGACTTGCACCTCTTTAGACTCCATTACATGAACTTTCAACTCATTGTCCTCCAAGAACTCAACATTTCACATTCTGAAAATCAGAATACTGAAAGTCAGGATTTAGCATGTTGACAGTTGACTATCAACTGTCAACATGCTAAATCTATGGCATAACGAATTTTCGTCGCCTCAAGACAGCTTTCATTCACTCGGAATAACTCAGCAACAGAGGGGGTGCCCCCTTCTGCATGGCTGTTCGTCCCCACATCCTTTTGCTATTTAAGGAGAATTCATCATGCAAACCAAAGTCAGAACGCCAACCCAGATCAGGCTCAAAGACTGGCACCTAGAGAAGAGAGCGGGTGTATACCTGCTCAAGACTCCCCTGATGACGCACTGCTGTTGTTGTCGTCGGTATCAACTTGCGATCGCGGCCATGCCCACTAGCAATTCAGGGAAAACACGCTTTCAGTGGTTTTGCCCTCGTTGCGCTCAAAAGTTCGGCGTCTCGCCCACCCAAGAACTCCTGCGTAAGCTGCCAACCATGAATACCCTGCGGGTACAAGAGCGCAAGGCAAATATCCGCCAGTTGTCATCAACTCGCTGGATTACCCAACAACTTTCAATACAACAAGGCGGTCGCCCAGTTTTGACAGGCTCAAGCGACCGCCTCTAGTCAACCCCTACAAACAGAGGTCAATTAATCATGGCACAAACTCAAACTGCCCAAGCTAGTCAAAGCAATCCAGCTCCCAGAATCCCTCTGACGCCTGACGAAGAATGGGCGTTAGTGGCCGATGTCCAGGCCCGAACCCAATTGTTGGAACGCAAAAAAGAGGGTCTGACGCTGGCAGAGAAACGGATTTGCATTAGAGGTGAACGCGCCCTTAAGGTGCTGGTGAAAGAGTGTCACCGGGTAATTTGGGCGCAAATCCATCGCTCCAAATTTACCTACCGCATTCCAGTGGAAGATATGTATCAGATTGGTCTGATGTGTGTGCAGCTAGCAGCAAATAGCTATAACCCCAATAGACCTGGAAAGCAAAGAAGTTTCAAAAACTGGGTTTCTTTAATACTTAGGAGGCGTTTAATCAACCGCATTGATACAGAGTCTAGGTATCACCGTAGAGGCAAAGCTTATTGCGACCAACAGATTCATAGCGACTGCGTTAGCAATGGATATACCCCTTGACCGATTTTTATAACCTCGGCATGTAAGTGACCATTTGCTTCGGCACCTTCCGATAAAAAAATATCGGCGTGAAATCAGCAGGTCAGAAGGTGTCC
>JANQPU010000155.1 GCA_028285315.1 Acaryochloris sp. IP29b_bin.176 | reverse complement strand
CCGTCTTGCCGTTTTCAGCCGACTTGTTCGGCCTACGCCATTGAAGCAATATCAACTTGGGGAGTCCTCAAGGGAAGCTGGTTGGCGTTGAAACGAATTTGTCGTTGCCACCCCTTTCACCCTGGGGGATATGATCCAGTGCCAACAGCAGCGGTCAAACCATCTACTCAGATTGATCCTGAATGTGCTGATCCAAACAAAGAGCAGGGAAATGGACCTCCTATTAGTAAGTAAAGCTTGAGTTTCTTGAAGTAAGATTACAGTTAATGTAGTCTCTGGTACTTGAGGAAAGCATTGCTAACAGAAGGCAAACCCATATCCCAGTTTGATAGACCTGAAGATCGATTGAGACAGACTCCCGAACATCGATTGTCCTCAATCACATTAGTGGCTGGAACAACCGTGGGGGCAGGCATATTAGCCTTACCTGCAATGACTCACCCGGCAGGTTTTCTCCCTTCGACAGTAATGTTAGTTATCGTCTGGGTCTATGCTCTAGTGGCTGCGCTATTGCTAGCGGAAGTCAATGTCTTTTGCATGCGCCAGTACGGTCAGCCCAATATGGGACTGTTGGGGATGGTAGAAGCGACCCTCGGTAAATCCACCGCCAATGTGGCTGGAGGAGCCTATCTGTTCCTCCATTACGCTTTACTTGTTGCCTACATGGCCCAAGGAGGAGAGATTCTTTCAGGCGCGATAGCCCATATCTCAGGTGTGGTCGTACCCGGCTGGGTGGGGCCAACAGTATTTGCCTTAGTGTTTGGCGGATTGCTGTATTGGGGGAGCGAAAAGCTGGTTGCCAAGTTCAACAGTACTTTTGTGGGAATTGTGATCCTCACCTTTATGGCCCTGTTGGTGCTGAGCAGCACTCATGTTGATCCTGGGCAATTAGTCCATCAAAACTGGCCTGCCATTAGTCCGGCTGTTTCGGTAATGTTAGTGGCTTTGTTCTATCACAACATTGTGCCAGTAGTCACAACACAATTAGAAGGCGACTTAGGCAAGATCCGCGAGTCGATTGTCGTGGGGTCCGTGATTCCATTGCTGATGTTCTTAATTTGGAACGCGGTGATTTTAGGCAGTATGGGCAGTTTGGCCAGCTTAACCACAGGCAGCGATATGTTCGACCCGTTAGCAATACTGCGGAATAATACCGATCTGCCAGGGTTGAGTATCGTGGTATCCGTGTTTTCGGAATTTGCGATCGCAACCTCGTTCATCGGTTTCACTTATGGGCTCCTCGACTTCTTCAAAGATGCCTTTCAGATCAGAGAAATTACCTCAGATAACCGACTCCCCTTTTATTCGATCGTCTTTCTCCCCGCCCTAGGATTATCGACTTTAAATCCCAATATCTTCTTTACGGCACTAGACTATGCTGGGGCCTTTAGTATTTCGGTGTTAGGCGGAATCCTGCCCGCGATTATGGCTTGGACCTTACGGTATAGCTCACCTCTGAAAACTTCACCTAAAACATTGGTTTCAGGAGGGCGAGGACTATTGATTATTATGATTGTCCTCGCGGTAGTAGTGATGGCAACACAAATCTTGACCATGATTGCCACCTAAACGACCCATTCTTCCTACTCCTTAAAGAATGATAGGGATTTCCAGTAATGGGGAAGTCTAGTCGCTAAGATTGAAGTAGCCTACTAGGTATATTCAGTAATGCTGACCCTTTATTGGTCTTGTTTTCTGATTGGCGGTGTTTTCGTTATTCTGGCTGTTATTGGTGGTATTGATGGGATTGAGTTTGAGCTAGAACTGGACTCTGATGTAGAAATATTTGATCAAAAAGACCGTCCCTCATCTACCGCCCTTTCTACTCCTAGAAATCGACGCAAGTTACCCGTTCTGAGTCTAATTAAAACCCTCAAGTTTTGGACTTTTGGCAGTTGTTTTTTTGGCCTGACGGGTATTTTGCTCAGTTCATTGCAGATAGCGCTGCCAACTCTAGTCATTACTTTGCTCTCTATAGGCATGGGCTTAGGATGTGGAACTGCAATCTCAGGTCTAATGCTGTATCTCCGACGTCAACAGGCCGATAGCCTCATTCGCCATGATGATTTGGTGGGGTTAGCAGGCACCGTTGAAATTCCTTTCGATGCCCAAACCCGAGGAAAAGTGCGCTTAAAGGTAAAGGGCAGCATCCTGGAAGTGGTGGCGTTCACAGATGGAGATAGTGCATTCCAGCCGGGAGAACAGGTTGTAGTAGTGGGCACTCAGGAAAACCGAGTTTGGGTCGTTTCTAGTGATTCTTTTAATCAGCCACCTGATGCCTTGGGCAGCGGGAAACCCTGATGATTAGTGGTTGAAACGATGCCTAGTAGCGAATCGTAACATCAGTCTTTGGCGTTACAGAGTTGTGTTGTTAAGACATGGTAAGTAGCAGGAAATTTCAGAATATGAGTGAGTCTGTCGACCAGCCCATCCGGGAGCAATCCCAATTGATGGCCCAAGTAGAATCTTCAACCAGAGTCAATACGGAGGAGCCGGGAGTTCCCACAGTGCCCATTGCACTGTCTATCTTTTTTGTAGTTCTGGTGGTTTGGTTCCTCAAGAATTTTTTGCGGATTTGTAATCCGAATGAAATCCTAATTCTTTCAGGACGCAAGCATCGAACTAAAAGTGGACAAATCGTTGGCTATCGGGTCATTTTTGGGGGGCGAGTGATTTCAATTCCGATTTTGGAGACAGTCAAAATTATGGACATGACTACCATGCCCGTTCCCGTTGAAGTCAAAAATGCCTATTCCAAGGGCGGCACCCCCCTGGATATTCAAGCGATTGCCAATGTCAAAATCTCTAGCGATCCAGGGGTAGTGGGGAATGCGATTGAGCGGTTTCTGGATCGCGATCGCAAAGAGATTCTCCGGGTCGCCAGAGAAACCCTCGAAGGTAACCTGCGGGGTGTCGTCGCCTTACTCACCCCAGAGCAAATTAATGAAGATAGGCTACAATTTGCGGAAAGAATTGCCCAAGATGTTTCACGGGAATTAGCCAAGCTGGGCCTTCAGCTCGACACTCTCAAAATCCAGAGCGTTGCTGATGAAGTAGACTATCTTAGCTCCATCGGTCGACGACAAATTGCTCAAATTGTTCGGGATGCCGAGATTGCTGAATCCAACGCCGTGGGAGAAGCAGAGCGAATTGAAGCTGATTGCCAACAGCGTTCCGAAGTGGCTCAAACTCAGGCCCTAGCCATTGTCCAGCAAAAACAAAATGAACTCCGCAAAATCAAAGCAGAGCTAGAACAGCGAGCCAAATCTGAAGAAGAACGCACCATTGCGGCAGGGAAAGAAGCCCGAGCCCGTGCAGAACAACAACTTCAGGCCATGCGGGCTGATTTAGAACGATTGCGTTTAGAAGCGGATGAAGTGCTGCCGGCAGAGGCCCAACGGCAGGCTAGAGAACTCCAAGCCAGGGGGGGAGCAGCCAGCTTGGGAGAAAATGCTAAAGCCGCTGCCCAAGTCAACGATATGTTGTCTCAAGTCTGGCAGCAGACGGGAACGGATGCCGCTGAAGTTTTCTTAATTCAGCAAATTGAGATGGTGCTCCAACAGGCAGCAGAAATTCCCAATCGGGTTAATTTGGAGCGAGTGAATGTGATTGATAACGGGGATGGGCAATCCATTGCCAGCTTAGCCAATGCCTATCCCGAAATGGTACGCCAATTCCTCGATCGGGTCGATCAAACCCTTGGTATTGATGTCACCGGCACCCTGAATAAGCACAACGGTTCCCAAGGAGCGTAAAAATGGAAGCAATCATTGCCCTTCTGGGCGTCATGGGGTTGGGAACAGGTGCAGTTGCCCTGGTGATCCGCAATCTCTACTACATCTGTCAACCCAGTGAAGTTTTAATTTTTGCTGGTAGTAGCCAACGATCAGCGGATGGGAAGCGAGTCGGCTATCGCCTGGTCAAAGGAGGCAGCAGTATCCGGGTGCCCCTACTAGAACGGGCCTTACGGATGGACCTGACCAATATGATTATTGATTTGCGAGTCTCCAATGCTTATTCCAAAGGCGGCATTCCCCTCAAAGTGGAAGGCGTCGCCAACATCAAGATTGCTGGAGAAGAACCCACCATCCATAATGCCATTGAGCGGCTGTTGGGCAAAAGCCGAAAAGAGATAGAGCAAATTGCCAAGGAAACTCTAGAAGGTAATTTGCGCGGCGTCCTGGCAAGCTTAACGCCCGAGCAGGTGAATGAGGACAAAATTGCCTTTGCTAAAAGCCTGTTGGAAGAAGCTGAAGATGATCTAGAGCAGCTTGGCTTGGTGCTAGATACGCTACAAATTCAAAATATTTCCGATGATGTCCGCTATCTAGATTCCATTGGCCGCAAGCAGCAAGCAGATTTACAACGAGATGCACGGATCTCAGAAGCGGAGGCCCAAGCAGAGTCCACCATTAAATCAGCAGAGAATGAAAGGATTACCTCTCTGAAGCGGTTAGATAGAGACATTGGCATTGCCACCGCCGAAGCCGAACGCCGTATCCAAGATGCGATGACCAAACGAGGAGCAGTCGTGGCAGAATCAGAAGCTGAAATTGCCTCGGAACTGGCTCGCATTCAAGCCGAAATTCCAGTACAGCAAGAACGAATTAAACAGGTTGAGCAGCAACTCCAAGCTGATGTTGTCGCTCCTGCCGAAGCAGAATGCAAACGTGCGATCGCACGCGCTCAAGGGGATGCAGCCCAAATTATCGAGGATGGCAAAGCCCAGGCGGAGGGTACCTTACGACTCGCGGAATCCTGGCAAAAAGCGGGGAGCAGTGCCCGAGATATTTTCTTGCTGCAAAAGTTAGAAGTGCTGCTATCGACCCTAACGGCTACGGTGCCTGATGTCACCGTGCAAAATGTCACCGTTGTTGACACGACTCATGGTGGGGGAGCGACCAAAGCAGCCGCATTCCTAGAGCAGATTCGACATACCACAGGTATGGACATTGCTGGAGCGGTCCAGAGCATGGTGAACTCAGACCCAACACCCAAACCCATCGAACCCCAAATGACGGAGGAAGATTTTCTAGGTTTGCGGACAGATGTTCAAGCCATTTTAGACACTGTGGCTCGATCTAAGTTAGGAGGCATCCAAGCGGAGCGTTCCGTTGAAACTGCCATCAAAACGGACAATATGTTGCAGCATCGGTTGCAACGGGCGCTACGGGCTGGCGGAGATGCGGCCATTGAGGCCCTGTTCGAGCATCCCGTCATTCGCATTCCCTCTCGTATTGTTGAAGCGTGGGTGCAAGAAGAGGCTTAAATGATGGTTTATGATACCAAATCCGGCTTGCTAAACCTCGAAACAATTATCTCCGTAGCATTCATTATCATTGTTCTTGAAACTTTCTGGCGTTTTAGGATATCGGGGGTATATAAGTCGGATTTGGTATGAGATCCGCTCACAAGCATTGAAACCACTCACATAGCCGAATAAAGGGCAATTGTCCTATCGGCTAAAACCATTGGGAATACTAAGTTTGGCCATCTTCAAACTTAGTATTCGCCTTTGTGAGCCGTTTAGAAACTATTCTCCCTCCCATCGGACTGGGTGGATCCATAGATGAGTCGAGTCATGCGGCAGAGGAGCTGGCGACGGGGGAAGAGCCTCGTTGTGCGAATTCTCTTGCGTCCAATCAAGACATCCTAGGCATTCCTCAATCTATTGCTCTGACTGCAGATGAAGAGCAACGGTTCTCTTGGCTAGGCATTCTAGCCAAGCATGCAACCTTTACCGCTAAAACGGCTGCGACCCTATGGGAATGTTCCGTTGAAGAAGCAGAATCGACACTCCAAGGATGGGCAGATCAGCAGATCCTGGTAGAAAAACAGTGGTCGCAGGCTGGCCTCAGTCCCCTTAAACATATTTATCAGCTTCCCGTCTCCTTGCATCAAGTTGCCTATACGGGGTTACTCCAAACCAATGATCTTGCGCCTCGGGATGCTCATGCCACATTGATTGAACGCTATCAAGCCCTGACGCACAAATGGTTATGGCACACGCTTGAAGATGATGGTTATATTCATGCCCATCTCACAGGGCACTTGCAAGCCGCCGATCGCTGTGATGAGATCCATATCCTCTTGCAAGAAGAAGCAGAGTCCGGGGCGAATGGTTGGTATGAAGCTTGCGATCGCAACGGTTATACAGCTTTCTACTGCCGAGATGTCGCCTTAGCGTGGCAACTGGCGGAGGAACAATATGATCAATCTCCGATTCAAGCCATTCAACTACAATGCCGATATGCCATGATGACCGTTGCGCATCATCGGGTGGTTGCTAGTCTTCCAGCTAGCCTCGTAGCAGCATTTGTCCGCCAACACGTTTGGACGCCAACCCAAAGCATCACCTATTTAGAACTCATTCAGACTCCCCAGCATCAATTTGAAGCCCTGCAAAATCTCATCCCAGTCCTACCTGCAACTTATCATCCCTATTTATTAAGCGTTATTCAACATCAATCTAATCCCCCTCAGCAAGCTCAGTTGTTATGTCTTCTGGCTCCTTTGCTAGAGGCCACATTGTTTCCCAAGCTGTTGGAGATGATCCAAGCTATAGGGACTGATTTTTACAAAGCTATTGTGTTGCGAGAAGTGTCAGCACTGCTACCCACATCCTTCCTAGATCAGACAGTGGCCATTGCTCAAACCCTTTCTCTATCAGATCAACTGGTTGCCGCTTGTGGAATTGTTGCGCGTTGGCCCCAAACGACTGCTATCTATTTCAAGCAGCTAATACATAGTCTAGAGGCTGGCATAGAGGAGAGTATTTGCGCTGAATTCCTCGAAGTTATCGTTTCTGCTGTGTCTGATACCCACAAAGCTCAGACCCTAGAGTTAATCCATTCAATCAAAGATCCATCAATCAGAATCGACCTACTACTACTGCTCCTCCCCCAACATCCTGACCTGCTATCAGTCACCTTTCAAACAGCTTGTGCTATTCGTAGTGAGTGGTCTTGTGCGCTAGCGCTGAGCAAAGTTGCTCCGTATTTAAGCGACATTGACATCCAACTTGCTTTGAGTATTCTAGAAAAATTTGAGAATGGATCGGCTTACAGACCTGCACTGAAACCAATCTGTGCTCATCATCCTTCCCCCCATATTGTGGCCAAGGTCCTGAGGATCATTGACGCTTTGCCGACCGAGCTAGAACGGGGGCAAGCGTTAGGCGAAATCTTCCCCTATGTCTCCCCAGCCATTCAAAGTCAAATTAAGACTCAGATTAGTGCTTACACAAATGTAAACGCTAGAATCCTATCTTTTTGCCACCTTGCCATTGCTGACAAGTCTATTTTCTCGACAGCGCTTCATTGGATCTCTCAATGCCAGGATAGTGTTACTCAGTTCAAGGCATACTGGATCTTAAGTCAGCAGTGGCCAAAATTGATCCCCGCTGCTGTCTCGGCTGCTTGTCAAATCATAGATCCTGACGCTCAAGTGTTGGCCTTTCATCAGTTGGCCCCTCACTTGACTGATGAGCAGATGCAGCAAGTCTTGACCATTGCTAAGCAAGCGAAAAGTAAAGACAAAAGGGGGAGAATTTTAGCGGAACTTATTCCCTATTGCTCTCACAATCTATTGTTGAGTATTCAGACTGTTTGGAATCAGCACAGGGAAGATCGGGTTTACGCATCTGTCTTGAGTAGTCTCAAGTCTCAACTGACATCCTCGGAATTGAAATTGAGTCCCTGGGACGCTAGAAAACGGGCGATTGATTCTCTCACTGCCTTACTGCCCGATGACCTGCTCCATCAAACGCTATCCGCAACCTTCGATTTTGTAGATAAAGTCAGTTGTGCCAAATCGCTCAGCCGGCTGTTACCCCAAATTTATCCTTCCCAAATTGATTATCCTCAGTGGTGCCAGATACTCCATGCATTGACAGCTTTGGACCAGGATTCATTTCTCCTCAATTTCCCTAAGCTGATGCCAATGATGGAATATCTAGCTGGTTCTGAAATTCACCATGGTACCCTGCAAAATATACAGACGATTCATCGACAGTGGTAGTATCACCTGGCTCGCTTTGCTTTAGGTGAAATAAACTTTGTATTTGTTGTAAAGGGACACTCCAGGGATCGAAGTCCCAAATTCCTTTACCCGTTTGTATTGTTTGGGATTATATTCATTGCGAAGATTTTGGGCAACGGTGAAATGCTTATGCCACTCTTCCAGGAGAACAACTAATTCCTGGAACTTAGGATAGGCCGTTTTATATTTTTCTTCTAAAGCAACATACTGCAACATCCGACCAAACGTCTTGGGATTGATCAAGGCTTCTGGCATCCCCAAAATTTCCCCCAAGCGTTGGAAGGTTTCATAATGAGCAATAACTTCTGTGTTAAGGATACCTAAGTCATGTAAGTCCAGTCGATTTAAACCATCAATGATATTGGCAACGGTATTGAACATGGAATAGTTAGTCATCTTATGGTGCTTGAAGGAGCGCAATAGCCGAAATCCAAATTGATGCTTAGTGATTGTCTCTAGATTGTGACAATACTTCTGTAATACCGCTTTCCCTTCTTCTGTTCGGAGTTGAGGTTGGATCTCAGAAAACTTGGCATGCAAGTTTGCCAGGAACTCAGCTTGCTGGATGTTGCTTTGAAACAGGGTTTCTACATAGTCGTATAGCAGCGCTTGCTTGGATCCATAAAATTTGAACTCCATGCGCTCTAACGTTACAAAGGTATTCTTAGCCGCAATACCTGCATGCAAAAGCTGAAGATATCGATCTAGATGCTCGTACCCCTCCTGTCCTTCGGCAAATGCCCGCTTGAGCTTAATAAAGGATACGAACTCAGGATTGCCATACTTCTCGTTGTCTATGGGCTGGGCGCGCTTGACCAGTTTGTGTAGGGTTTGCAAGGCTTCGGAATGACTTTTCAGAGCCCTTTCAGGTATATCTTCTTTTTTGAAACCTTTGAATAGAGAAGTGATACGCTCCGTCATACTCTGATTGCCGATCAGGGGTTGGTTCCACCAAGGTCTCTGTTGGCTCTGTGGATCTATTTTGCTTTGTTGCTCTAAAAAAGACATAGTGGTTACCTGTGTGTAATCTTCCTCTCTAGTCGAAAATTACCCATTAGCACGAGGGGTAGGGTTAGCAGCAATGCTCATGGCTGCGTGTAATGAAGGGTGCATCCGAATAATGCAAAGTCTAAACTCAACAGCTTTCAGGAGCAATCATCATAGATATTGTAAGCCTAAAAAATCCGAATCTGTATATCAATCCTAAGAAAAGTAAAATATTTTAATTCAAGAATCCAATGCATCTTTCAGCTATATTTTTATTCATTATTGATATATCTTTAGCTATCAAAGTATGTATGTAAATTGACTGTTTTTTTATGTTTCGAAAAAGATCTAACATGGCAAGCAAAAATTAGTTTACTTATAGTTAGTAACTATCAATTTTTTCAAGGCCAACTATTCTCTTGGGATAATTTTAAAAAAGCGACAATTATTTATATATAAAAACATAAAATTAGAGTTGTTCATATTCGCCTCTCTGGATAATAAAGATAAGATTAAAATTGGCACTAAATACTCTTTTATTCTAATAATAGAAGCCAAAATACAAGCAATATAGAGGGTAAATTAATATGGCATCTCGAAAGGGTTTCTTTGCTAAGCTCTTTGACTTATCTTTCTCAGAATTTGTAGCTATTCAGATTGCAGGAGTTCTCTATGGAATAGGTATTTTATTTATAGGCTTAGCCGCTTTAGCTATTTTATTTGGAGGCTTGAGCCAAGGAGCATTGCCAGCAATTGGTGCATTAATTGTTGCTCCACTTGTTTTTCTGTTGAATATCATTTTCTTCCGCATCACCTTGGAAGCTTTTATTGCTTCAATTAGAACAGCTGAAAATACAAGCCGAATTGCAGGATCTATCAATCGTTAGCTTCTTAAAATTTCCTTCTTTTATCTATAGATAGATTGTCACAGTGAACTACCCCAGCTAGATTAAGACAATGCTCACAAAATATAGAATCCTTGTTGCTGAAGATAGCGTTGAATCTCATCAGAGTCTAGCTGGGTTACGTTCTTGGAAAATAATAGAAGTATTGCATCTGCAGATCATGCTAGCGTATGCATTTGGAGAGTTTCCGAAGATAACTATTTTAGACGCATCGGTAGTGCTCTCTCTATGACAATGAACGCTGTGCATCCTCATGCAATTCTCATTTATTCTTGTTGAGTCAGAAGTTCCCGAGAATCTTGGAGCTGCCGCTCGGGCATTAAACACGATGGGACATACGGATTTACGGTTGGTGCGACCTCGATGCGATCGCACCACGGAAAAAGCCCAAGTCCTGGCCCACGGTTCTCAAGCCCTCCTCAATGCAGCCCCCATCTACCAGCATTTATCGAAAGCATTGCACGATATCGATCTAGCCTGTGCTACCACTGCCCGCCACCGCTATGAGAAGTATCGCTATATCTCGGTTCGGGAATTGCCCCAGCACTTGCAGGCAAAGGGAGAGAGTCTGCAGCGGGTTGCTTTTGTGTTTGGAGGCGAACGCTCAGGCTTGAATCGGCAGGATATTGATCACTGCGATTTGATCACGACCATTCCCCAGAGAAATCCCCATCCTTCTCTGAATTTAGCTCAGGCCGTGATGGTTTATAGCTTTATGTTCTCAGAATCACAAGCGGTGGTGCAAATTAAAGATCAGCGGCTGAATCGTGACCCCATGCCTCCCTTGGAATATGCCAGTCTTAAACACTCCTCCCTACGGCTAATGGAGCGCATTGGATTGGCAGATCGCTATCAAAAATATGTCACTCGCAGTTTAGCCTTGTTAGGACGTGAGGATCTCTATTTACTGCATAATATTCGGGCCTGCATTGATCGCACATTAGATCGCTTGGAAGCTAAGCAGGATGGAAGTGATCATGCCGATTCCTGAACCTCTCCCCAGCTTGGCAGAGGTGACGTTAACCCCAATTGCGTATATCCGCTCTTGCTATCCCGAACGGTTTGGCATTCCTCGGCAGGCCGGGCTGGTTGAGTCGGCAAAAGCAACTATTGTCTTTCCGAATACCGATCTGCACTGGCATTCTTTGCGAGGAATTGAAAGCTTTTCCCATATTTGGGTGATCTTTTGGTTTCATGGTCAAACCTTTGCTAAGTTTCGTCCCCTGGTGCGCCCCCCTCGCCTGGGAGGGAACAAAACCATGGGGGTTTATGCGACTCGCAGTCCCAATCGCCCTAATCCGATTGGCTTAAGTGCAGTGCCGCTAGATCAAGTGGAACAGACGGCTAATGAAATTTTGCTGCATATTCACGGGGGAGATTTTTTGGACGGTACTCCTGTATTGGATATTAAGCCCTATGTGCCCTATGCAGATGCGATCGCAACTGCAACTAGTGCTTGGGCAGATAATGCTGATCCTTTATTACCTGTGGAATGGAGTGCTGAAGCAACTGCCAGTCTAGCAGCAGCCTTGGATAGTGATCTAGTGGAAGTCCAACACATCATTACAGATGTGATTGCCCAAGATCCTCGTCCAGGTTATGAACGCAGGAAAGATGGTCAACCAGGGCAAGAGTGGAATATGCGCTTAGCAGGGTTTGATATTTTTTGGAAAGTGGAAGCAGGCATAGCGACGGTAACTCGACTCTTTCCCATGTCTGGCCCTAACGACTCTCCAAGCTAATCATGGCATGATGGAAGGGATGAGGTCTTTGGGGACGCAGCCTACAGGATACCCGCCATGACGCAAACCAAACCCAGATTTTTAAGCTTTGAAGACTGTCTGAACAAAGAGATTCCTAAAACAACACCCATTTCCCCAATTGGAAGCTGACCACAACAGCCCTTAACTGCATAGAGTAGGGGCGAAATTTTGCTGTCCTCTCCCTGGATGGCACCGATAGCGACCGCCAGCCCATTCGATGGCCCAAATTTGGCCCGCTTTTACCAAATCAACCCGGATCTCGGAGGCCAGCACCGAATCATCACTACAAGACTCATTTTTGGCGGGTCCCTTATTGACCACGACAGTGACTCTGGTCGCACTCTGTTCTGTGGTGGTGACCTCAGTCGGTTTGCACCCATCTGGGTTAGGGTATCCCGTCAGTCGCAAAGCCACTGTGGGCGCATTGAAAAGCCAAGATGCTCGTCGCTGCTTGGCCGCTGCATAGGTTTGATTAAAGGAAGACAGCCAAGGGTCAGTATCAAAGTTGTAAGGGCGATAATTCTGTCTTGGCAATATCGATACAGGGGATTTAGCAATAAAATCTTCGCGAATCCAGCCTTCAGCTTTGGATTGGTCAAAGCGAAGATAGTACCAAATGAACGCTCCTTCTCCTTTGGCTTTTTGTAGCAAAGTAACGGCATCACCTTGATAGCCAAAATGCTTGGCCTTGGAGCGAGTGGAAGGTTGCGATCGCACATTAATGCGCGAATTAGGATCCTTGCTCAAGAGTTTGGCTGAAGTGGGAGTAATTTTTTCAGCCACATAAGTGACTTCGCGAATTCCCTCGTTTTGGGTGGATGAGGAGGAATTATCCGGGTCTCCCAACTGGTCAAGGTTTTCACTGAGGGGACCAGACCGCCCCGCACCTGACTGTTGACTTTCGGATTGCTTCTCTGAGCTGCTGGTTGAACTCGTATCGGCTGAAGTTTGCTGACAAGCTTGAATGGATAGACCCAGACCCAAGAGGCAGAGCACCCAAATGGGGCTATATCTTTGATTCTGTTTCATTCCAAACCATCCCAACACTGAATTTTATACTTGCAGCATAAAAATTATCCATAATCTTGCCGATGACAAAGATCACTCGGTTGAGTCCCATCGCTCCTAACTATTATTTCAAGCAACTTCCCAGCCATAAATGTTCCTTGAGGTAACCTCTAGCTGTCGAGATGGACCAGGTTTAAACCCAGAATTTCCGTAAATTTACATAATATTCTTTCAGCAGAATTGGCTAGGATTAAGGACAGCAAAACTGTAGGTTTGCCCAAATGTTGGGTAATTTGAGCTGCACTGAAGTTTTACCAATATGTCTGATTAACGCATTACTTAACGATTTTCTGCTGTTCAGGTTCTTGCCTCATGGACGACTCTATAACGAATCCCATTGATAGACAGTCTGAATTAACTGAATTTGGGCACAGAGCATTATCTGGTTTTACCTTATCCGACTTGTTCTTAGATGCGATCGCACTCTTGAAGCGCCACTTGCCTATTGAAGACTGTGGTCTATGGCAAGTCCTCTCCGACAGCAATACCTTAAGGCTGGTTGCCAAACCACAAGTGACCCTGCAAAGCGACCCCATCGATATCGATAGTCGAGCCTATCCGTGGTTGCAGTCTTTTATACAGTCAGGGCAAACTGTCCTCATTATGGGGCAAGCGCAGCAACTCCCCCTGACTCAACCTCAGCAGGTTAGTGGGTTCTGTATTCCGATTCCTTCTCCTGATCTCCCACTAGGATTACTAGAAATTTTGGCCCCAACGCCTCAAGACTGGAGTAACGAGGATCTGAATTTTGCCCATTGTGTGGCCCAGGTTTTAGCAACGGCAATTCGGCGAAAACGCTCTGAGACACTGCTGCAAACCCAGACCCAGATTTTGGAACATGTTGCCACTGGCCAAGGACTTGATGCCATTCTGAGTAGTTTATGTTTATTGATTGAAGCCCAATCCCCAGGAACGGTTTGTTCTATTCTCTTGCGAGATGCCCACAAACAAGAACTGCGAATGGGAGCAGGCCCCAGCCTGTCATCGGAGGTCGCAGCCGCTTTTGATCATTTGCTCATTGCTGAAAATGTGGGTTCCTGTGGAACAGCGGCGTTTCGAGGGCAGGCTGTTTATGTGGAAGACACCCTAAATGATCCCGTATGGGCGGACTTCCGCGAGTTTGCCCGCCAGCATAATATTAGAGCCTGTTGGTCGACCCCCTTTTTCTCGCAGTCTGGTGAGCTTCTAGGAACCTTTGCTCTCTCCCACCAAGTCCCCTGTGCTCCCACATCACATCATCTCAACATCATCAAAACCGCTACCCATCTGGCCAGTATCGCTATAGAAGGACATCGGGTTGCGGAGCAATTAAAACAAAAAGCGCTGTTTGATACTTTGACGGGTCTACCCAGTCGAGATTACTTCTACGAGCAATTACAGCGCAAGCTGCAGCAAGTCCAGCGCCAGCAGTTGGAGGGTTATTCTCAACAGTCTGAGCCATGCCATTTTGCCATCCTCTTTCTGGATGTCGATCATTTCAAGCTTGTCAATAACAGCCTCGGACATAATGTGGGCGATCAACTTTTAGTTGCGATCGCACGTCAGCTAGAAGGCAGTTTGCGTCCCCAGGATCTGCTGGCTCGACTCGGCGGAGATGAGTTTGCCATTCTGCTAGACGGGGTGATAAGTCACCAGCAAGCGCACGGGATTGTCCAACGCATCCAGCAGTCCTTAACCAAGCCGTTACAGTTGGATCAACAAGAAGTGTTTACCTCCGTCAGTATCGGTATTACCCACTCTTCTAGCCTGTATCAACAGCCTGAAGAGTTGTTGCGAGATGCGGATACAGCCATGTATCGTGCCAAAGCTCATGGTCGAGGCAGCTATGTGGTTTTTGATGAGACGATGCACCAGCAAGTTCGGTCTCGCTTATGGCTAGGCAATAGCTTGAGATATGCCGTCAAAGCCATTGAGCAAGGGCAACATCCTTTTCAATTGAACTACCAGCCGATTTTCTGTTTGCATCAGCAGCAACTGATTGGGTTTGAGGCGCTATTGCGATGGCATCATCCTCAGCAAGGACTGATTTCGCCCGAGAAATTTATCCCTATTGCCGAAGAAACAGGACTGATTATTCCTCTAGGACAGTGGGTATTAGAAGCAGCTTGCCAACAATTGTCGGTATGGAAGCATCAATTTTCTACCCCGTTGACTATGAGCATTAATGTGTCGAGTCAACAGTTTCTGCAACCTGATTTTGTTGATTCTGTTCGAGTGCTACTGCGATCGCATCAGCTTCCAGGTCAGCATCTCAAGCTAGAAATTACCGAAAGTGTGTTAATGGAGCCCACTCACCATGTCACGGATCGTCTCGAACAATTACAAGATTTAGGTATTTTGCTCAGTCTGGATGATTTTGGCACAGGGTATTCATCCCTGAATTATCTACATAACCTCCCTATTAACACCTTAAAAATAGATCGATCGTTTGTATGGGGAATTGGCCAAGGACAAGATCAAATTGTTAAAACCATTGTTGCCCTCGCCCATGGCTTAGAAATGAACGTTGTGGCAGAAGGAATTGAAACGATTGAGCAAATGCAATATCTCCACACCTTAGGATGTGAGCTAGGACAAGGCTATTGGTTTGCTCGGCCCCTGAAGCCTGAGGCAGCAAAACAGGTCATCCTTTCGCGGTCAACCCCAGCGAATCTGTCTTTGCCAATTGCGTAATCATCAGTCTCTCTATGCCTTTTTGGTCTTCTCCTAAAACATCTCTACACCAACGCCTTCAGTTGGGGTTAGGGACAATGCTGGTGCCCTTACTGATGTTGGCGGGAGGGGCTTTAATTTCGTTTGAAGGGGCTTTAGATAGCTTTAAAAAACAAGATAATGTCGGTCGGGAAGCTTTATTTCCACTAGCCCATGTGGAAGGGATACTCCTAGACCTCAATGTTGTTGCCTCTCCGATAGAATCATCTCATTCGATGACGTGGGAGGAGTACCAGCAACACAGTCAGGCTATCAAACATAGTTTGACGATGCTCTTAGAATTTTCCCATCGCAATCCAACCCAGTTTAATTCTGTCCTAGAAATCCAGCGAAAATGGCAACGGATTGCGGATCTATGTCAACAAATCCTCGATCCATCCATTTCCCAATCGAGGCAAGACTGGTCTGAATCCGCTAAAACTGAGCTGCAAGAACAGCTCAAAATGATTTTGCAAGATGTACAGCGACTGAATTATCGGTTAATTGCGTTTCAAAATGATGCCAATGTTGCCCATGCAGAGATTGTCCGGGAGCAAGTTAGACAGTTAATCGCAATTATTTGCTGTTTGGCGTTGGCCTTAGCAGCTTTGTTTGCCTATGGGCTTTCCCAGTCGATTACTGTTCCGCTGCAATCCTTAGAGGAAGGGGTTGAGAAACTGGGTAAAGGCAACTTAAGTCACCGGATTTCTTTAACCACTAAAGATGAGTTTAGTCATCTTGCCAATACGTTTAACCTTATGGCCGCCAAGCTGGAACAGAGCCAGCGGGATTTATACCGATTGGCAACGTTGGATGGTCTGACGGAGGTTTACAATC
Organism: Acaryochloris sp. IP29b_bin.176; assembly: GCA_028285315.1. GTDB lineage: Bacteria > Cyanobacteriota > Cyanobacteriia > Thermosynechococcales > Thermosynechococcaceae > Acaryochloris. The sequence goes on along the minus strand of JANQPU010000155.1, from coordinate 22,072 downwards.
GACGGGAGTTTAATCGCTGGTTAATGGTTGAAGTGGAGCGATCGCAACGCAATACTGATCAAGTCTCACTGATCATGGTGGATATTGATCATTTCAAACAGTTGAATGATACCTATGGTCATCAGGCAGGCGATCTGGCCCTTTGTGAAGTCGCCCAACTGCTTCAGCGGGAAGTGCGTCCGGGTGATGTTGTGTGCCGATATGGTGGGGAAGAATTTGCCGTCATCCTGCCCAAAACAAACGGTAGTGACAGTGTTGCGATCGCAGAGCGGATACGTCTAGCTATTGCTGAGGAACCTGTTATTCTCCACTCCTTACAGCAGATAGAGATGACGGCCAGTTTAGGCGTAGCGACCTTCCCTGCCAATGCCAAAACGAAAGAACACCTGATCAAACAAGCCGATCAGGCGCTCTATGTTGCTAAGGAATCAGGCCGAGATCGAGTCCATCAGGCTCAGCAGGATTGTGTAGACAACAATGTGATCGTTTGACTATTGCTTGTCAAACAACGCACCCAAGGTATCTGGATTCATCATGTTGCAATCCATCAGTTTGAGAGCCAAGGCAGTTCCGACGCGATTGGCTACCACTTGCTTTAACTTAGGTTGTGTTTGGGCAGAGGCCAGCAATTGACCTTCTAGGGAGAGTTCTGATGTTTTTCCGCCCTTGCTCTTCCGCATTTCCTTCAATAGATCACGAGTATCTTCACAGGAGGAGGCTGAGATGCGGGCAGCGACAGTATCACTCATCCGCGTGATGATAGCAAATGTTGTTTCTTCAGGAATGCCCAGCTGGGACGGATCCGCTTGCGCATGAGCACTAAGGGGGAAGACTGCGGTCAGCGCTACGAAGGCACAGCTTCCTAAAGACACGATAGATTTGCTTCTCGACATGGTCACTCCTAAAGATGTTTTCGTTGACGGGAATTGTGTTCGCCAGTATGGTATGACTGCCTACACAATAGTCTAGACAGTAGTTTGGACAGTTTGTTACGGGCTGGGCTGGATCAGGTGAGCACACCTAAATTCTGGAACCCCCTGTATAGATCCAGGCCTATCTAAAAATACTCTGATTTTCTGGACATTAGAATAAAATTAAGGGCCTTTCTATGTTTGTCCCTAAATTTAGTTAAAGGGACAGATATGAGCCTTTTGTGTACTTTTAGCCGTAAGTTGCTGTCCTCCTTCGATTCACTATGGCTTTGATTCGCGCTGATGGCAGTGATCAATATCATGGGGCATGCGTGATCAAAATGTCCCGTATTCGGTTGTTCCAGCCAACTCGTTCTACCCAGATTTAGAACAAAAAATGAGAAAATTCCGTATTATCGCTGTCGTCACCTGAGTCGGGTCAAAGCCACGATAAAAGGAGTGTTGTTCTGTAACATGTCCTGCCGATGTTCCCCATTGGCTTTGACCCCTCTGATACATCTCCATGATTCCCAACCCAGCTACTTGTTCTGCTTGCGACCAGGATTTGCCCGTCAATAAAATCGCCTTCCAAACCTTGTATCAGTTTGTCTGTACCACACATGAACAACAAGGGATGGCATCTTGAAACACAGAGTTTCCATAATACTTTATCGTTGGTGGCTAGACCATTATCACCCTCTCAAGCAACCTGCTTCGCGCCCCCAAAACCAGGGGTTCGCGTTACCGCTAGCGATGGGACTGGGTTTCGTGATGGTGATCTTGGGGATGTCAACGATGATGATTGCCCAGAGCGATCGCATCTCGGCTTTTAATCGCAAAGAAGCCGGGGCAAGTTTAGCGATTGCCGAAGGGGGAATGGCCCGAACCCTGGCTCAACTCACCGCTCCCAATAATGCCGTCTTGCTGAATCGCAACTACGATACGATCAATCCTAAGACGGGAAAGACCTATCTTGGCCCTGATGGCATGTTCAATAGCGGGGATGAAGGAGCTAGTGCCATCGATGAATGGACGGGATATGACCCCAGCAGCACACCCTGTTATCAACACAAGGGATGGGGTAGTCCCAACTTTGCTAAAACTGGATCAATGGGGGAAACAGGCACCTATACCGTTAGAGCCTATCGATTTAATCCCCAAGAACTGAAAGGAACCTTATTTGTCGAAGCTAGCAAAGATGGTCGAACCACGGGGGTCCTCATCACGATTGCTGTCCAACCTGATTTAGATGATTTTCCGGGAATTGTCTTGAACGAACCCACTGGAGATCCAAATACTACCTTTGCTACAGGTGTACTGGCCCTAAGAGGTCGTGAGATCCAAGGTAGTAAAGGGAATGTCTATTACCACCCTTCTTCTTCGGCAGATCCCTCCCTGACTGCAAGTTCTGCCCCAGGAGATGCGAGTCGAAGCAATTATTTGAATGCTATCTGGTCTTCACCCAGCGAGGATGGTGCTAATGGGGATACGGTTCAAGGAAGCCTCTTTGCTTGTACGCTTCGGCCACGGATTCCTGATGGAATTAAAGGAACTAATTTCGGCATAATTGATTCTGATACAACCTTTACGGGATTAGGGGGAACAACCCCTACTTTGTATCAAGTCGAAAAAATTGACTTAGATGGCAATGAGACTTTAACCGTCGATACCACCAACGGACCCGTTCAAATCGACATTAAGAATGGGGGATCTCATGAGCATGGAATCATTCTTCTGCAGAACGCTAAAATTCTGAACATCCGCACGGACGGACAACCTGCACGAGTAGGCGATCTGAGGATTTTCGGCCGCAAAGATGATCGGGTTACTCTCTATGATCAAGCGTGTATCCAAAACGCCTTTTTGTATTTTCCTTATGATGAGTTGAGATTGCTAACCACTGAACCTGGGTGCCCAGGGGGGCGAAATACAAATGTAGAAGGGGTTCTCTGGATGGAAGCTATTCTCAGCTCCAAAAACGAGGCAACCCATCGTGATGTGGAATATCTGGGATTTGACAACGAGGACTACGATACAACCACAACGTCGGGGGTAACTTCGGGCATTGCTGTGCCTGAAGATGTTACTAGTCTGATTGATCTCTTGAAATATATTGATTGGCCTGCCCGCTATCGGTTTGGGGGTGTTTTGCAGTGGCAACGGGTGAGGTTGTGACGAAGATGCCTTAACCGTTTTTTTCGTGTGTCTTGTTGACTCAACCTGTGGCAATTCTCGTGGGTGATGCAGAGTTGCTCTCAATTTGTTGCCCTTCCATAGGGAGCATCCTTTTCTTCTATTTTATTTTCCTGCTGTGACTTGCCATGTTCCGTTTCAATCGACTCACTAAACCTAGACCCTCTCCTTCTGAAGTTGGCTTTACTCTAGCCGAAAAGATGGTGATTGTTGCCATTATTGGCATTGCTACCGCTGCCTCAGCCCCCAGTATTCTAGCTTCCATGAATCGGGCTAAGGTGAAGCAGACAATGGCTGAAGTCCGTGCCGCTTTGAATGAAACTCAACGGGAAGCAATTAAAGGCAACAAAATTTGTACCCTAACGCTCAATTTTGTGGAAGGCAAAATCACCGGACCTTGTCTCAAAACGGGCGATCGCACTTTGGATACAGATGTTGCTATTGCTACAAACTTGACTGATCCAAGCTCAAGCACTGTCCATGATGATGAGGGGCAGCCCGTGCTGGTTGGTTCAGATGTGCAACCTTCTTTAGGGCTAAGCGATGGTGAAACTGTTTCCAAGATCGCGATAGCTCCAGTTTCTGAAGATAAAGTCAAAGTGTCCAAAGCAGGTATGGTTGTTCAGGTTATTGCTGAAAAATGTAAAGGTAACACTTCAAAAGGTCTAGGATTAGGCACTTGTAAGGATAACGACAATAAAAATGATGAGAACGAGGGAAATAGCTCACCTTCAAACTCCAGTACATTAACCAGCATCCCAATTAAGTACGGTGTTCTAGGCAATCCTGAATTTACGATTGTAAGTTCTCAACAAACTCCAACCGACCCTAGCGGCAAGATTGTCTTTTATAGCCCCAGCGATACCAAGGGTACTAAACGCTGTATCGCCATTTCTAACACCTTAGGCTTAACCCGAATTGGCACCTATCAGGGAGAGACTAAACCCGCTGCGATTACTGACTCAGGTCGTTGCACAGCCGAGAGCTGGGAGGAGCAATGAAGCACTCTTCTCTCTGGGGGCGGTATAGACCCCCAAAGCTACCCTCTGTTTCAGTAGAAGAGACCTCCTCTCATTACAATGGTTTTACTCTAGTGGAACTGTTAGTGGCGGCCATCATCACAAGTTTGGTGGTCAGTATTGCGGGATTTGGAGTGATTGCAGCCACCCAAGCGAACAAGCGCACAGAAGCGATTGCCGCTAGAAGACATGATTTAAGCCGTGCCTTTGATTTCATAAGTAATGAAATTAGGATGGCAAATCGCATTAACCAATCTCAAATGATGGTGGCAACCAATGCCACCGCTATGTCCAACATGTTGGCAAGTACGGGGTTAAAGGCATCAGATTGGAGTAACCCCGTGCTCTATTTAGAAATTCCGATCGCTTCACAAGTTCCTGGTGTCTGCCCTGCCGGAGGACCAAATGCAGGTTCTCCACCACCCCAACCGACTACTTATGATCAGGTGGTTTATGATATTCGTCCTAGTACCAAAGACTGGTTAGCCCCCTATTCCATTCATCGGTATGGTCGGGTGCCCAGAAGTGATGGCAGTATCGATCCCTGTAGTGATCCTGTTGCTAGCGATACCTTAGTGGATGCGATCGCAGAAAACATTGATACCCCGCCCCCTTGTCCTGCACCAGGTGTATTGATGGGTAAAGGAGGCTTCCAAGCCTGTGTTCAGGGCAGCCAGGTTGATTTGTTTATGCGCAGCAAAATCTCCGAGGTAGAAATTCATCGGCTGAGCAGTACCGCCACTGCCCGCACTGGCAATAGCCAGCCCATCCCAGTGCTAACTGCTACCCAACAACCTGGTACAAATAAGATTGATTTGAACTGGCAATGGTCCGGTTCTATGGATGGGGTAACCTTTGAAGTAAATAAGGGAATGACCACAACCACCCAGACATCCCAAATTTATAGTGGAGCAAATAGTAGTAGTTCCACTGAGATGAAAGGTTCATTTGGAGATCAGCATTGCTATACTGTCATTGCTAAGGTAGGTCAGATCACGAGCCCTCCAAGCAATAAAGTTTGTTTTACTCAGCTTGCCAGCCCAACTACTTCTTGATTTGGAAAGACTTTGATAATTTAGAGTGCAATAAGTTTTGAGTTAACACAAGAAAATATTTTCTATAAATAGTATAGATTTCGACTTTTGGTTAGCCTGAATAATTCCTGGCAGAAAATTACATATTCTTGTTTATACTCGCCCATTTGAGATAAATATAGGCCTTAGCAGCTTAATCTGACAATCAGAAAATAATGCTTATTGTCTATTTTCTTCAGTAATTTCACCTAGAATTAATATAAATTTATATTGTGATCTACGTATAATCACTGAAGATAGACCATGTTTTACTTCGTATACTAAAAATATATATAGATCAAACATTTAGAATAAAACACCAAGAAAATATTTTTCACAACTTTTGTTTATTTTCTAAAATTATATTGGCTTATCTTAAAAACAAGTTTATCAAAATAGGATTAATTTAACTCTTTTTTACTCTCGATTGGCTTATCAATATTTAAATCCTGATTGGCACTGAATAAGGTGATAGTCATCCTCTAGCTTTGTTCATTGATGACTGGCTGAACCCTATCTAGGATTGGATAGGTCGAGCTGTTGAGAAATTTCTGGTTTATATTTTCTTTCTATTCAAATATGTTGAAGTTCAGAAGAAAAACTGCCGATGAGGGGTTTGCTTTACCTGTTGCCATCGGTTTTGGGTTAATCATGGTGCTGGTTGCCCTGACTTTAAGCATCAAGTCCAGGGATGATCAAGTCTCAGCTGTTTCTCAAAAGCAAACAACCGCAAGCGCCATCGTTGCTGAAGGAGGAATATCCCGAACCCTCGGCTTCCTGAATCACAATTACCATATGCTGCTGAAGTTGGATTATGACCCGAATAGTCTCCTAGGGTCGGATAGTTCTGATGAATGGTCATTTCTCGCCAAGCCTCCTCCCTGTTTTACAGGGGTGAATAATATACTCACAGGCAAAATTCCAAACAATGCATCTGCCAATACTTATACGGTTGAAGCATATCGCTACAGTGATCCAGATGGAATATCCAATTCTGGTGATGAAACTGGAACCTTAATTGTTAAAGGCTATCCACCTAATTCGTCTGCAGTATCGCGGATTCAGCAGACGATGAATATTTCTCAATCTACTTCCCCAGCTAGCTTCCCAGGATTGATGGCTCAAGATATTACCTTGGGAAACAATGACGTCTTGGGGGCAGTTTCAGGGAATGTCGTTTGCACAGATACGATTAACTGTGCGGTGCCTGTTAGTGAATGTGTCGATGGTCAACCTACAGATACTGGCCTGCGCAATGCCATTGATGCTCTCAACAATAGTGTTGTGCAGGGGCAGATTTATGTTCGCGATGTGACTTGGCCTCCTGTTCCCGCAATTCCCTCAGGTGCGATCAATGTCTCGATTAGTGGTGCTGCCAGCTTTCCCCGCACTGGAGACTCAGTGGGTGCTGATGGTGCTTACCACTATCAAGTGAGTGACATTACTCTCAGTGGCAGTGATCAAGTAACGGTTGATACTACCTCAGCCCCCATCTATTTCTATGTCACAGGTGATATCGATATAAGGGGCCAAGCAACTTTGGCCCATACCTGTTCAGGCTCTGCCAATAATTGTGGCACCTATGGGAGTGGTCTAGGTAGTCCAGAGCGCTTTCGGATTTATGGTAATGCCGATGACGGTGATAGCTTCTCCGATCAGGATTTCACATTGAACGGGGGGGCAACCGCTACCAATGTTTTCATTCATGCCCCTGATGCCCGTATGGGAATTAATGGCGGCAGCAGCAACCCCGATATCCAAGGCGCTATTTGGGTCAGAGAGTGGGATGGCTCCAGTTCCAATACCGCTGAAATCAAGGTCCCAAATGCCATGCAGCAACTTCTAACAAATTCTGGTGTGACCGTTATCTCGGCATCCCATAAAACGTCTGCCGCAACGAGTTGGACTCGCTTAGAAGCAACTCCATAGACAGCAAACACATCTGTCCATCAATTGAACACTCAGCATATAGCCTCAACACCATGAAGACTCTCCTCATTCTTAGAGCCCTCAAAAAATCGCAATCCCATGGATTTACCTTAGTTGAAGTTGCTGTCTCCATGCTTATTTTATCAATCTTTATCGGGACAGCGATGCAGGGTTTGGTCTTTTCAACGTCTTTCAAAGTTCGGGCAAAGCAGTTGACTGAAGCGAATAACTGGATTCAGCAGGATTTAGAAGACGTCAAAGCTGTAGCAAGTGACGTTAACCAAGTCCCACACACCTCAGCATTGCTCTATGCTGATGCCTTAGCTGGAGATACAACCATTAAAGTTACGCAGTTGGCTGGTTTTAGGCTAGGAGATTCTATCGTTATCGGTACAGAGTCCAGCAGTAATGAAATAACGGCTCTGCAAACTTTAACAGACCCTGCCACCAGCACGGATTATCTAGAAGTCACTTTGCGGGATCCACTGACATCGTCTCAAACCACTGACGCCACAGCGCTTGTATTAGCTAGATGTCGCTCTGATCTAGATACAGGAGGTTTTGCGGCCTATCTGGATGAAGCCCTTCCTGCAGTCAAATCAGAAATTGATAACAGCAGTACCCCAAAATCTGGTCGAAAGACCATTCTAGGCAAAGAATTCACCCTGCAACGGACGACCTCAGTCCGACAGGCCAACCCCTATCAAATCTTGGAAGTCACTTATAACGTCACTGATGAAAACCAGAAGCCAGTCGCTCAAGTCAGTTCCGAGGTCGTACCTAATGCATTCTTTGCCTGTCCATAGTGAACAAGGATTTTCTCAGCTTGAAATCATCATTGTTTTGGTTGTGATGGGTATCTTAGGGACCATTGCAGCCCCCAGCTTTCTAAATTGGGTTAACACCCGCAAGCTTGAAGTGGGCTTAGCAGAGCTAGAGGGTACTCTAATCGAAGGTCAGAACCAAGCCATCCGTTTAAGTAAGACCTGCACCATTAATTTGCCGACAGGAAGCAGTTCCGTATTGAGCAGTTTGCCTACAGAGTGTCTGCGTAATGGCAATCGAACCTTAGAAGGTCTCCAGCTTAGACATTCACTGTCTAATCCCTCACTTAGCTATGACTTCAAGGGGCGCGTACCTCCTTCTTTAAGCTCGGAACAAACAGTCGTCCTATCTGTCGTGCAGGAGATCAATACTCCTTCAAAGTGTTTAGTGATCGCACCTGGAATTGGATTGATCCGCGTTGGAACATACACAGGTTCCCCAACAACAGTATTGGCCAGCAACTGCAAAACCTCGACATGATGAATTCCAGCACCTCTGAAGTTGTGACTACCCTGGTCCCCTATCTTCCCAAAGGTATGAGGGGTCAGCTCAGCATTTATAAAGCCCCCAATATGCGACAGAAATCAAGTAGTCGAGGGTTTACTTTGGTTGAGCTGCTTGTGGGAATGGTGATTACCAGCATCTTTCTTGCTTTTGCTGGGTCAGGACTGATTTCAATTTTGCAAAGCCATCGTCAAACAGAGGCTGAGGTGGATCAACATGTTCAATTGAACCGCGCTGTAGACTTTATTGCTGACGATATTAGAGAGGCGAAGGCGGTGTCCACCACCGCTCCATCAGGTTGGATTGTTCCTGCCAACTACAGTGCTATCCTCTACCTCACAAAGCCGGATGATTCAACGGTTGCCTACTACACATTTGATACTTCTGCTGGGTCTAACTGGCAGGGACCACAAGTGATTTACCGAGCAACAGCCTCTAACGCTATGGGAAATCCATTAGTTGATCGAGTGTCTAATGCTTCTCCAGGATGTTCTGGTTCAGGGACATCAGGATTTGAAGTATCGCCATCCCCCCTGACACCGAGTGATCGATCCGTAAAGTTATGCATTCTGGGTGATTTACCGAATGGGACGACTGAAATTGTGCAATATACGGTGACCCTCAGAAGTAACGATGTATGATCCTCCCTATAAATAGGTTGAATAAAAGAATTATAAATAAGTGAATAAATTGTGATTCTCTAGGCAATGGGAAGCATTAGCCTGGGTTAGATAGGTGTTTGTTTTTTTAGAAGTATTTAGCAAAATAAATCTAAACTTATCAGTAAGTTATGGAGGTAGATAGAAATATAGGGAAAAATACTGAAGGTTTGCTTATAGAGGAAACATAAAATTTAGTTATACACAACAAAGACATCCTCTGGTTGTTGTCTTTGTTATTTCCCTACTGATCTCCATGGTTACCGTTGACGACATTACAGTTTTCTTTCTAGATAACACCTCTGATTCAAGGAAAGTTACAAAGTATGATTTTCAAAACATCTCTGTGATTGAGTCATGGGTTGGTCTGAATAAGAAAGGAAAAGTGATTATCAAAGGCCGTATTCATAACCATGAGAAATATCCGCAAGGTGTGAAGATCAATACCTCAAGTGTTACGGGATATTTTTCAGAAAGAGGTCGTGTATATGTCACCACTAAGAATTCGATTTATGAGCTTGGACAGCCCTTCAATGAAGTAGAGCTTGTGATTAAAGTTCCAGAATTTCACCATCCTGAAAAAATGACTGTCTGGAAATAATTTTTGCCTATAGGACCCCTTTGAAATCGGGTGTAGGGTTGCTAACTGTTTGGACATCAGCCTGAAGTAACTCGGATTACGTAGCAGAAATAACTGAACTCAGAACTATATCCTGAGCTAATACAAACTGATAAAAGATGAATAGTACTGATAAGAAATCCAAATAAATGAGTAAGAATACTTATCCTACCTATGATAGATTAATTTTAATGGTTATTCTTGGCTTGATTTACTTTAGTCAACTGTATTGACTACCAAGTCTATCCACAACATTAGTTGATAGGTAGGAGGGATAAATGTTCAGCGGTTTCTTCATGGTGATAGCAGTTGTCTGTATCGCTTTGGCTATCAAATTTAGGCAAACTGAAGAGGTGCATGCAGTCGCTGCGACTTGTGCAGGTCTCCTGAGTAGTGCTTGTAGTTATGCTTTGGCTCCTCCTTCAGCCCAATTCGTACTGGGATTGATGCTGCTGGGTGTAGCTCGGTTGCTGCCGTTGCGTTTCTAGGCTCAGCTCACCGTAGTCACTATTTGGGATGATCTGATATCGACGACCAAATGTTTGAGAAACATCTTTGAGGCATGGAACTTGGTATTCTGAAGGTCTGAACACCAACGTTATCCTCTATGTCTGTTGCTGAACCTCCTACACAAATAACCACTTTTCCTCTCACGGCTGTGGTGGGCCAAGAAGCGATTAAATTAGCATTATTGCTCACAGCAGTGGATCCAACCCTAGGTGGGGTTGTCATTGCGGGTCGGCGAGGGACAGCAAAATCAGTAATGGCCCGTGCTGTCCATGCTCTCCTGCCACCGATCGAAGTGGTCAAAGACTCCATCAGTCAGTGCGATCCTGAAGATGCATCTTCCTGGGATGATGACTTGCTGGCATGTCTAGAGGCTGGAGACATTCCTATTGTGGATGGTCAGCCACAACCCGAAACCGAAATTATTCCGACTCCATTTATCCAGGTTCCCTTAGGTGTCACAGAAGATCGGTTGTTAGGCTCCGTTGATGTCAGCCAATCCGTAAAGCGTGGAGAAACAGTTTTTCAGCCCGGATTATTGGCTGAAGCTAATCGAGGTGTCCTCTACGTTGATGAAATCAATCTCCTGGACGACCAAATTTCTAATCTGTTGCTGACTAGCTTGACGGAAGGTCGGAACCAAATTGAGCGAGAGGGACTTAGCTTCCAACATCCTTGCACGACCATATTTATCGCTACCTACAACCCAGAAGAAGGTCCTCTGCGAGAACATCTGCTAGACCGAATTGCCATTTCCCTATCCGCTGATCAGGTGATGGGGTTAGATCAACGAGTACAGGCGGTTGAACAAGCCACCGCTTATGCCAATTCCCCACAAGAGTTTTTGGCCCAGTATGCCGACGAAACTGATGATCTCAAAACTCAGATTTTGTTAGCGCGGGAATGGCTTAAGGATGTTCAGATCCAACATTCCCAAATTGTTTACCTCGTCGATGAGGCTCTCAGAGGTGGCGTACAAGGACATCGGGCCGAACTCTTTGCCGTCCGCGTTGCCAAAGCCCATGCCTCCCTCAATGGTCGTTCGGAAGTCACTGCAGAAGATCTACGGCGTGCCGTTGAACTCGTAATTGTGCCTCGGGCAACGGTGATTGAAGCACCTCCCCCCGAACAACCTCAGCCCCCACCTCCCCCCCCGCCACAGCAGGATAGTTCAGATCAGTCGGATCAAGATGAAGAGGAAGACGAGGATCAAAACGAGGAGGATCCACCTGAGCCCGAAGAGCCTCCCAGTATTCCGGAAGAATTTGTATTTGATCCAGATGGTGTCGTTCTTGATCCTCAAGTCTTATACTTTGCCCAAAACGCCAGCCGACAGGGGAAATCAGGCAGTCGCAGTATTGTCTTCTCTGAAGATCGGGGTCGCTATGTCAAACCCATGCTCCCGAAGGGAGGCGTCAAGCGAATTGCGGTCGATGCCACGTTGAGAGCAGCTGCCCCGTACCAGAAAGCGCGGCGACTGCGTCAACCGAATCGTCGAGTGATTGTCGAACAGGCTGATATCCGTACTAAGCGACTGGCTCGTAAAGCTGGAGCGTTGGTTGTGTTTGTGGTGGATGCTTCGGGGTCTATGGCCCTGAACCGGATGCAGTCGGCAAAAGGGGCGGTGATGCGCTTATTAACGGAAGCCTATCAAAACCGAGATCAGGTTTCTCTGATTCCGTTTAGAGGGGAACGAGCCGATGTGTTATTACCCCCCACGCGTTCTATTGAAGCGGCACGTCGTCGTTTGGATACCTTGCCCTGCGGCGGTGGGTCACCTTTAGCCCACGGCTTAACTCAAGCTGTTCGTGTAGGAATGAATGCCCTTTCGTCTGGAGATATTGGCCAGGTGGTTCTGGTCGCTATTACCGATGGTCGGGGCAATATTCCCTTGGCAACATCTTTGGGTGAACCCCAGATTGATAGTGAAAAGCCAGATATCAAGGCTGAATTGTTGGAGATCGCGGGGCGCATTCGAGCCCTGAATTTGAAGTTGCTAGTTATTGATACTGAGAACAAATTTATTTCAACAGGATTTGCCAAAGAGCTGGCTCAAAATGCAGGGGGAAACTATTACCACTTGCCAAAAGCTACGGATCAAGCTATTGCGGCGGTGACTCAAGACGCCATCAGTAATTTAACGGGTTGATGAGTTGTCTTCCTTTTCGGAAGAATTAGAAGAGTTACTCCTGAGGATGACTTGTTGGTCTTTAACGGCCACTAGTTCTATTGCTAGAGGACCAGCAGTGAGTACGGTCTCAGGCGTAATGGCAATAATGTCGATAGTGCCTTGATCATTACGATCTTTCAAAGCCAAAATAAAGCGGAATAGATCCACCTGCCGGAATGAACCAACGGTCCCAGTCAGTGGATCAGGTAAGAATCCAGCAGTGATGGCTTTCTGGTTGACAACGCTAAAGAGCTGATTGATTTGGAGTAGGAGTTGCTCGTCACTCATCTGAGCCGGTTGGACAGAGATTCGGGCAATCCGAGTATCTGCTTGGTAAATGACCTGATTTGCAGCCAGTTGGGGAACAACAAAGATGGCTCTTTCGCCTTGTAAATAACTCGCAGCGGCCAGAATTCTGACTAAGTAGGATTCGCCATCCCCAATCCGAATTGCCAGCCGTTCGACGTCGGACTGTCGCATTTGAATGATCCGTTGATCGTCAGGAATTCCCTGAAGATTGGACAAGGAAATGGCACTTTGACGAGCCTGTACTAAGAGAGCATTGATAGCTTGTAGGGCCTCGGTTTTAGAGTTAACGTCCTGAACCACGGCAGAGGCAAGAACTTGCCCTGTCCGAATAGCAATGGTGCCTCGACGTAATCCCAGCAGAAGGAACTCTACATTTTTCTCTAGACGTTCTCGATTGGTTTCCAATGCCTGTACTTCTTGTTGCAACTGCTGACGCTGTTGATTGGCAGCTTGCAACTGTTGACGCTCTGCGGCAATGGTTTGGGTTAACGCTTGTTTTTGAACCTCAACTTGTCGCAGGCGCGTTTGGGCTTGGGTAATGGCTGTTTCAAGTTGTCTTTTTTGGACATTCACTTGTCTAAGGCGGGCTTCGGATTGGTTGCGCTGGACCCGAAGGTTGTTTTGCTCTGTGCGAAGGGACTGGATTTGCGATCGCAACTGTTTTGCTTGTCCTACAAATTTAGTAATCTCTCGTTTGGATTGGAGAAAACGGCTTTGGGTCTGCTTGAGCTGGCGCTCGATCCGCTTTTCTCGGGTAATGGCTTTCACCAAAGAACGATTAGCGGTCTTGAGCCGTTGCCGGGTTCGACTGAGGCTGGCTCGTGCAGTCGTTAGATCGACTTCGATGGTGTCTTTTTCAGCTTGAGTGTCATCCAGTTCTTGCTGGACAATCCGACTCCGTTTCTGAATATCATCAAACCGAAACAGGGCATCCCGGAACTGCTGGCTAAAGGCAAAGACAATCCCCAAGGTGAGGGCAGAAATCACTGCACCCGTCATTATAGTGATAACAATGGCCGTATTTTTAGGACGGAGATTGAAGAGGCTGAGACGCGCTTTGCCCACCTTGGAGCCGATCCGATCCCCTAGCGTTGCGATCGCACCGCCCAGAATGATGATGACAATAACTAGAAAGTAACCCAGCATGGAAACCCTTGCAGACAGTAATGGGTTAATCCAGCAGATTCTCTAAGCGACGACGAATCTGATCTAAATCATTGACATCGGCATCAGGCTGATCCGGTTGCCAGTCTGTTTTGTCGACATTAGCCTCTGGCGGCACAGCAAGGGAGCCCACAGGAATCACTTCCAGCTCTAAGCCAGCACTGTCGCAAAATGCCTCAATCTCTTCTTGATCAAACCCCTCCACCGTGGCTGCTGGAAAATCTTGCGCTTCCAGCATTAAGGCAAAGCGAGTGGCGTCGTCTTCCTCTTCAAAAGCCAGTACTACATCTTGTGTATAACTGCCTTCATCGGTGGAAATCTGCTTCTGTAAGGAGTGAATGCCCTCGTTCTCAGTTCCAGCATTAAATAACAAAACAAATACACGCATGAGCCTGAGTTGAAATTAGGTATACCTTTGATCGACCACTAGAGGGTGCTGAACAAGAATAACATTTACCTCTATAATCGTTTTTTGTCTGTGCAATCATAACAAGGCTAGACAACTCACGGTGAGCTATGCTCAACCTTGCTTGGGGGACAGAATATCTGAAGACAGCGATCTTGTTCAACTCAGATTAATTCTGCGATGCGCTATGTTGTAGGTTGTTGGGGAACTAACCCCTGGGAAAGCCTTCTGTAAGTAAGGTTACAGAGTGTTGATTCAGAATTTGAGTTAAAGGGCCCACTACTTATCTGTCCACGGTACCCCTCTGAGGGATGTCATGTCCCAACCTTCCCCTCCTGGGCACGCTTCTCGTCCATCTCCTCCCCATCGACGCTTTACTCGTCTTCACTTTTGGCTCATTGTAGTCGGGTTGCTCCTGACTGCGATCGCAGGCGTGGGCGGGTGGGTGCTGCGATTTATTGATGAAGACTTAACCCCACTTGTGGCGGAGGAATTGAGTAAAACCTTAAATCGCCCGGTCAAAATCGGGGATGTACAAAATTACTCCCTCACCCATATTCGGTTTGGTCCTTCGGAAATTCCTGCTTGTACACCTAAGCAAGGCTGTTCGAAGGCAGATGCCGATTCCGTCAAGATGCAAGCCGTCGATATTCGGTTTAATCTATTGCCGATCCTGTGGAGCCGCAGGCTGCCTCTAGAGGCCACGCTGATCCAACCCCATCTGTACCTCGATCAGACCAAGGATGGAGAATGGATCGCCACGCGGCTCCGCTCCGGCCCCTCAGATGCTTGGATTAAAGTCAAATTGAATCAGCTGCGTGTGCGGCAAGGAACCGCTCAGATTGATCCGGCCCAGACTGAGACTCGACGACTCAGTAACCTCAACGGCACCTTCAATTTCTCGAATCCTGAAACCCTCTACTTTAATACTCGAAGTCAGGTGGATTCAGGCGGCAAACTCTCGGTGAAAGGGGCTTGGCAATCCTCACAACGGTCGCTGGAAGTCAATGCACAAACGGAGAATCTGGTGGCTGCGCCTTTGATGGGTTTGTTACCACAACTTCCTTTTGAGATTAATCAGGGTCAATTTAACGGTCGATTCCAGGTCAAATTGCGTCCACAGCAGCCCTTAACCATTCATTCTGATTCAACCTTGTCTCAAGGGGATATTTGGATTCCCAAGCAAGCTATTCGCATCCAAGCTAACAATATTCGCAGCGACGTCCGTATCGAAGTGCCCTCTCGGCGTCCGGTTGAACTAAAGGGAGAAGCCTCTCTAGAGGGGGCAAGGGCAGATGTCCCCGAAGATTTGATCCTAGATAATCAACGTCAGCAGCCTCGCCGCTTATCTCAGCTCAAGGGGACGGTTGATTTCTTGGGGCTGAAACAGCGATTTCGCTTTGACCTCAACGGTCGCATGGATCAAAGGGGCCGTCTGAAGGCCCGAGGTGTTGCCTCTTTTTTAGAACAGCAGGCCAATATGCGGTTGCAGCTCCAGGATTTGCCAGCCCCCCTGTTTGATCAAGCGTTTCAACTCCCGGTGACGGTGGACTCGGGCCAGGTCAGTGCCAGCATCCGGGTGAAGCTTCGTCCAAAACAGCGTCCCGATGTTCAAGGCACGGCCCTCCTCAAACGCGTCAAAATGGGGATTGTCAACGTTCCTCAACCCTTTAGTCGAGTGAGGGGGTATCTCAGGTTTAAGGGGATTGCTGTACGGCTGGAGGGACTCCAGGGGGACTATGGGCAAATCCCCATGCAGGCCACCGGCTGGATTGACCCGGATCGGGGTTACAGCATAGTCGGTCAGACTGATTGGGTTGCAGCCCAACCTACGCTGGAAACTCTGCAAGTCACGGGTTTACCCTTTCCTGTGACTGGACAGTTCAAGGGGGATAATCTCCGATTTGATGGTCCCATTGATCAGCCGATTTTCTCTGGGTCGGTCCAATTAGCTAAGCAGCCTCAGGTTGATCGGGTTCCATTTAAACAACTCACAGCTCAGTTCCAGCTAGCAGATGCCCTGCTAAAAATGGAGAATATAGAGGCCGAACCTACTGTAGGGGGACGGTTGCGAGGCACAGCTCGCTTTAATGTCCGACCGGGCGGGCAATTGCTAACCCAGCTTGAGGCCCGTGATATTCCTGGGAATGCGATCGCACAGTTCTACCAGGCGGATCCCGGTTTTCCCCTGGGCCCCCTCCAAGGCCAGATCAAGGTGTTTGGCCCCCCTGATGATGTGCGCACCAATGTGGACTTTCAGGCTCTGAAGGGACAATTCCCGACCACAGGCAATATTTTTGTCCGCCAAGGCATTGCCCAGCTCAGAGGGATTATGACGCAAATTCCTGGGGGTGAGCTACGAACTCAAGGTCAGATTAAAGATAATCGGGTTAACGTGACAACGGCAACGTCTGGCGTGGCTCTGAAAGCTTACTCTCCTGATGCTCGGGGGCTAATGACGGGGCAACTCAGGATTACTGGCCCGTTTGATGGTTTTAGTGTGAACACAGCCCGCGCCCAGGGACAGGCTCGCTTTTCCGATGGAATCGCCATCGTTTACGATCCCATTGCCGCCCAACTTCAGTGGGATGGACAGCAAATTCTGGTGGATCAGGCAACCGCACCGGGGTTTTGGTCACAAGGTCAAGTTGGGTTGGAGTTGGATACGCCTCAAGGTCCTCAGCTCACAACCCTGAATCTGACAGTTCGGGCTCAGGGATACGATCTGGGGTTGTTCCCGCCCTTTGGGCCCACACAAGTCAAAATGGCGGGTCGGGCGAATCTAGTCGGTCAACTGACCGGAACCGTGGCCAATCCCTACCTATCGTCCACGGTCCAAATCAACAACCTGCTGGTGGGAGGGATTCCCTTTGAGCCCGTACTCAAAGGCAAGATGCAGTATGGACAACAAGCCAAGTTAGATTTGCGTGTATCAGGGCAGCGCGATCACATCAACCTAGCCTTAAACTCCAACCAATTGCCCACCTCCTTTGATATTCGTCGCGATCAAGCCTGGGCTATAGGTAACACTGAGCAAGGGAAGCTAAACCTAGCCTTTCAAGACGTTCCCCTCGCGGCATTCAATTGGCAACCTATCGATAATCTGAGACCGCTCTCAGGCTTCTCTTCCGGCAAATTTATCCTCGACCCCACAACCTATGCTGGCAGCGGAACCCTGACGGTGGCTCGTCCTGCTCTTGGCAAGTTAGTGGGAGATCAATTTTTAGGACGGTTTCAACTCACGGGCGATACGATTCAGTTGCGGCAGGGTGAATTGCGCGATCGCAACAATCTATACCAGCTGCAAGCCAACGTCTTGCCAGGAATTAACCCCAAATTTTCTGGGACGCTGAACATTCGCCAAGCAGAAATTGCCGATCTTCTAGCAGCTGCTACATCTCTTAACCTGGATCCGTCAGTACCCCAAGATCAACCCCAAGGGAAGGCTGCAGATGTCGAAACCCTTCCCGTTGGCTCGGCTCAAGGATCCTTACTCATGCAGCTTCGACGCCTAGCTGAGCTAGACGCTTTGGCAGCCCAGCAACAAACTCAAGCCCCTCCTGAATCTCTATTCCCAGATATCACGGAATTATCGGGCAAGCTGGCAGGTCGAGTGCAGTTTTCGGGATCGTTACAATCGGGGCTAGATACCCGCTTTGCCCTGAGAAGTCAGGCCCTAAAATGGGGTGACTATACCGTTGATCAGATTATTGCTAAAGGGCAATATGCAGATGGCAACTTGCAGCTCCGACCTTTCCTCCTGGCAACGGGGGACCAAGAAGCCCGGTTTCAGGGAACCATTGGTCGTCAACAACAATCGGGCCAGCTAACCCTGAAAAATTTGCCATTGCAAGGGCTCAATCAATTCCTCGATCTGCCCTTTGAGGTTGCTGGCACCGTCAGTGGCACCACTACTCTTGCAGGGACTTTAGCCGATCCCCGCCTCCAGGGCAAACTGAATTGGAACGAGGTCATGCTGAATACCATTTCTCTTAGTCAGGCCAGCACTACATTTGCCTATAACCGGGGGCGATTGACCTTTAAGGGGGGCTCAGAGGCAGTCCCGTTCCAGTTTGCGGGGAATATCCCCTATCAATTACCTCTGACCACTGTAGGATCGGATAATGATGCCTTGCAAGTGTCCCTCAAAGTCAAGGATGAGGGCCTATCCCTGATTAATCTGTTTACAGAGCAGCTCAATTGGGTTGAGGGTCAAGGAGAAATCGATCTAGACGTAGCAGGTACCCTGGCTAAACCCTCTATGCAGGGTAACATCCAGTTTAACCAGGCGACGTTAGCATCGGATCTGTTGTTTGAGCCCCTCACCAACGTTACAGGAACAATTCAATTCAATCGAGATCATTTACATGTCAAACGCCTTAGCGGGCTGTATAGTCAGGGTGAACTTGAGGTGATGGGTCGCTTACCCATTTTTGCCTCAGAGACCCATCCCTCGTCTGCTTCGCTGCGATTGGCACTCAAGGCCCTCAAACTCAATGTTAAAGGACTTTACAAAGGGCAAATTGATGGTGATCTGAATATTTCAGGCGCGCTGCTAGCCCCTCAGCTGGGTGGAGTGATGGCATTAACCGATGGTCAAGTCATTTTGGCTGATGTTAACGCTGCCTCGTCCAGCGTTACAGGACAGTTTGGGCCAACAACACCCCTGGAATTTAATAACCTCCAAGTGCAACTCAATGATAATGTTCGAGTCACTCAGCCTCCCTTGCTCAGTTTTGTTGCAGCCGGCAATGTGACGGTCAATGGTTCCATCAATACTCCTCGCCCTGCCGGTAAGATTCGGTTTCGCCAAGGTTCTGTGAATCTATTTACCAGCCGTTTTCGGATTGACTCTCGTCGAGACAATTTTGCTGAGTTTGACCCCAGTCTAGGGCTAGATCCCTATCTCAGTATTGGTATGGTGACTACAGCCACGGATATTGCGGGAGGTCGTGCGACTGACTTGAACGAGTTTGAAGACTTACCCGCTGGACAAATAGGTGCAATTGAGTCTGTGCGAGTTCGGGCGACGGTGGAAGGACGAGCGAGTGAGCTGGTGAACAACTTCAATCAAGTGGTGCAGCTTACCAGTACTCCAAGTCGTTCAGAGGGTGAGATTCTGGCATTGTTAGGAGGGAGTGTTACCAGTAATTTGGAAGATGGGAATACAGAACTAGCCCTGGTCAACTTGGCTAGCTCAGCATTTCTGACGGGGTTTGAAGGATTATTCTCAGATGCGCTAGGGACACGTACCAGTTTTCGTTTGTTTCCTGTGTTAATCCCCAATGATGATCAAGACCAATCCGTTTTAGCGTTTGGTGCAGAATTAGGGTATGACGTGACCGATCGCTTCTCAGTATCGGCCCTACAAATTTTAACGGGCTTAGATGAAGCCACTTTATTTAATGCCAGTTACGACATTAATGAGCAACTTCGGGTTCGCAGTGCTATCAGTACTGATGGAGAAGCGGTTGGCATTCTCGAATATCGCATTCGTTTTTAAGAATCTATGACGCTTGCAACTTGGATCACTGTTTCCCGTTTATTTGCCCTACCTTTTCTTCTCTATGGATTACAGGATAATATTGTGGCCTCTGTCCCCACTGTTCGCTGGATTTGTTTAGCGATATTCATTGTTGCTGCTAGCACTGACTGGCTAGATGGATATCTGGCTCGCAAATTAGATCAAGTGACGGACTTGGGGAAATTCCTGGACCCCTTGGTGGATAAATTATTGATTCTAGGTCCTCTGATTGCGCTAGTAGAGCTAGGCCAGATACCTGCTTGGAGTGTGGTGATTATTCTGACTCGGGAGCTGGCCATTGCTGGGTGGCGGGTGCAACAAACCCAAATATCAGGGGCCAATTGGTGGGGAAAAATTAAAACGGTACTGCAAATTGTTGCTGTTTCCCTATTAGTCGCACCATTATCGGGAGTTTGGGTGCCCATCTCTTTAGGGGTTTATGCTGCATCTGTTGTCCTGACAGTCGTTTCTGGCATTGTATATGTCCTTCCTCCAGCCCTTCCCTCAAGCTAAGATTTGTGGGAGCGGGGCTAAAAAGTTGCAAAAAAGAGTTTTGAGAGAGTTTTGAGCAGGAATTAAAGATAGCTTTATGCTTCTAGGATCTCAGTATTTCCCGTAGCTTACTCTTTATCAATCCCAAAATAGTCAAAGGTATGCAAACAAGCTGTAATTGTATATCTATACTTTTGTCTATGTCTAAGAAGTATTCTGGCTTATAAAAAGTGTTTGTTTTATTCTCCGCAAGATTACGGAGCAAGTGAGCTTATAGGATCCTGTAAAGCCTAGTATGGCAGGCTTATGTATTCTTACGGAGAAAGTTTTCCAGTGATATCACGGAAGAATTTTTTTAAAGATTAGAGCAAACTACAAATAGTAGATTCGTATTTCTTAGACAAACTGTACACCTCACTGCATTTAGGGAAAGAGCTGATCTTATTCAATTATTTTGCAGCATTCAGGTTATCAGAAATAGTCAAGTCCCTTCGTCTCACTCATATCGTCACTTCATTTTATTAATCATATGAAAGTTATCCATTCACATGATAATTCCGGCAACTCTGAGCATAAAAAACCTATTGAGATGCTGAAAGACGGACAACTATTATCTTTATCCCAAAGCTACCCGGCAGGTTTAATTCTGCAAAAACCTTATTATGCTGAATATATTGGTCCTGGCTCCGCTATCGGAGGGATGTTTGATCTACAGTGTGTCACCATTCACCCCTTAGGCAACGCAGAGCTAAGTGTTCTTGAAACATTGGATGAGCGTCAAGATGCTTTTCAGAAGAGGATGGAAAACATTGAGCAGATGCAGCAGATATGTGAAAAAGATTTGCCAATAGAAAGAGCCGTAGCTGTTCTTGAAATGCTATCCCAGCATTTTCACCTAGATGAAATCCAAATGATTCCAAACGACATTTTAGCTAAGCTCGTGGGGGTCTTACCTTCAACGATGGCGGCTGCTTGGCAACAGTTGTCTAACCTCAGTCACAAGCGGAATGAGGTACCACAGCCCTCCTCCCAAGAACCTATCTATGCGTCCCACGAAGTTGCATTTGCCTAACCAGCAGCACCCCTTTAAAGAAATCTTGATTATGGCTTAAAGCTAGGACTTTAAGCGGGTATCTTTAGCTTTTAATTGATATTTACAGTTAATACTCACCAGTATGCCTGTTCTTAGAGCCAATGCTCTTTGATGGCTGCTGGTGTTTTTCTGTATGGATACCGTCAGTAATTGCGGGTTGGGCTAATTCAGTTACCTGGCATCACTAATGATGAATTGAGGGTCGTCATCGGCATACTTTATTTCGTTCATTTATGTATACCAGCAGGATAGCGAATTACAATCTCATCTCAGCAATCCCCATTACATATTAAACACCTGATTTCTAAAACCAAGCATAGTAAAAGCGTCAACGCCGTGTACAATGCTCTATGAGAGAGGGAATCCTTCCTGCGATCGCAGAAGACCACCCATCAATTGCATAGGTGGTTTTTTCAAGTGGCATCTACAAAGATTCCACCCTTCTCCTAGGCGATTTCCTCGGTGCGTTTGCACCCAGAGCATAGCACTTACTTCCCTAAAGTGCAGATTCTGTGAAGGCCATCGTCTTATGACATTACCGATAGAAATTATTGTTGGCTCTAAAGCTAAAAGTCTTACCAAACATGGTCATCAGTGCCTTGATGGCAATCTGGCAAGAATTAACATAACTTTTGATACTAGAGGGTGATCAATGAGATTTCGCACTTTAATCGT
>JANQPU010000109.1 GCA_028285315.1 Acaryochloris sp. IP29b_bin.176 | reverse complement strand
TATTCTGAGGTTCTTTTGCGATCATTCTCGGCGATACTATCTTCTCCACGGGCCTGACCCGTAATTATGTTTTGTCATCCCAGAAGAGCGGAATGTGGGATGGAGAATTGTTGCTAGCCGTTGAGTGACCTTCCCGGATGATTCAATTTGATATTGAGCCCTCTCCCATAGAAACCATCACTATTCGCTGGGGTCAATGGGCCAGAGTTGTCTCCAACTTGGCACCATTCACCCTAAGCTGCATAAACCGATCTTGTTGCTGAGACAAGGTGTTTTTCTGGCAGATAATGGGCAACCGTAAGCCATCTAAGATCTAAAGATCTAAGCTTTATGGTCTATGGAGATGCTTTGCCACTGGGCCTGCTTCCATACTCGACGATAAAATCGATAGGTGAATCGGGTTAAATCTAGCAATTGATAGGGGAAGCCAAACGGGAAGCGACAGAGGATGGGTCGATAAAGGGCATAGTAAGCCCGTTTCAAATCATTCCATGCCGTACAAGGGTCCTGCTTGAGAAAATCAGACACATCAACAACGAGTCCCCTTCCCTCGCTCATCATTAAGTTCTTGCCATGAACATCGTGAGGATACAGACCTACAGAGCTAGCATAGTTTAAAGCTTGATCAATATCCTCAATAACTTGTGGAGGAATTTTGATCCCTCGATGCACACAATCATACAGGGTTATCCCATACAGGCGTTTTAATATCAGGAATTCACTCTCTGTATATAAGCCTTCCGAAAAAGCAGGATGTTGTCCTAAACGACGATAGACTTCAACTTCCTCTTGCAATCCTGGTCGGCCAGGGGCGTAGATCTTAACAACCCGGTGGGAATAAGCTGGATGGCTCACTACGGCAGCATAGTTCCCTGTCCCTATGAGTTGCCATTGTTTGGGAAGCTGATGAACGACAACTGGATTATGTGGATGGATACTTTCAACCTGAAGGTTGGGCAGTAAATCTCTATGAATTAGGTCAATAAAATCTTGCATTGCTGACTTTACACATTAAGCAGGAGCTAGCTTTTGAACCATCTCCTCGTTGTTCTACGTCTAATAAACGACTCACCCATTCGCTTCCGTTACAAGCAACAGAAGCAACTTTTTCCGGGTCGAATCACAGCTTGATATTAGCTAGCCACCTAGCTATCGATAGAGCAGCGGTAGCTCTTACACTGAAAATATATCGACCGCCATAATTTTAGGAAGCCAAATAATCTTGAATGCCATCTTTGTGTCGATACAGATGTCTAATTGCTATTTGTTGGAGTTGTCGTACTCGCTCTCGACTAAGGCCCATGCGCCGACCTGTTTCGGATAAGGTTAGGGGCTGATTATCGACTAAACCAAATCTAAACACTAAAACATCTTGTTCTTGGACTGGCAGGGTGGCTATCAACGCATGCATAGACTGCTTGAGGGATTTCTGAGCCAGATGGTCTTCAGGTAGGAGTTCTTGAGCAGGTATTAATTCACCAATGCTACTCTCCTGATCGTCATTTACTTTTGCATCTAGGGACAGCGCATGTTGATTAAGGCTGAGATATTCTCTAACCTGTTGGGGAGAGAGAGAGAGCATTTGTCCAATTTCAACCTCATTGGGACTGCGCCCCAAAGACTGGGACAATACCTGCTGCGATCGCTTAATTTTATTGAGAATCTCCGTCACGTGAATGGGCAGCCGAATGGTACGACCCTGTACTGCAATGGCGCGGGTTATTCCTTGACGAATCCACCAATAGGCATACGTGGAAAATCGAAAGCCCCGTTGCGGATCATACTTTTCCACCGCTCGCTGCAGACCCAGAGTGCCCTCCTGAATTAAGTCCAGCAGTTCTAAATTGCGATCTTGATACTTCTTGGCAATCATAACCACGAGCCGGAGATTGGCCTTCACCATAGTTTGACGAGCCCGCTGCCCCTCTAAAAGTTGTTGCTGTAAGGTTGCCACATCCAGTTGGACATGCTTGGCCCAAACCTGAAGGGATGGCTTTGCTCCTATGTGCTGCGTCAACTCTTCCTGAGCACTTTCCAAACATTTCATCCGTTGAATTTGACACCCTAGGTTGATCTCTTGTGCTGCTGACAGCAGAGGCATACGTCCAATTTCCCGAAGGTAGAGACTCAGGCTGCTAGCCGTGTTTTTATGATTCCTTTTTGATCGGTTAGAGGGGGTAGTCATTGAGGTTTGTTGATTGAGGAGAAGCAAACTGACATAGCAGTCGTTGAGCGGTTTGAGAGAACAGTTCAATTGCCTTCAAAATAGAGCAGAAAAATGACAAGGCTGTGACAAGGATGTGTCAAAAACTAGGGGTAGGATGGCGGATTGCCATACCCATGTCACACCAATGTAATAATCTACCGTCACCCTGATTAATAGATGAAGACAACTCCTCACAGAAAATGATTTCCACCCAAACTCCAGCCAACTGGCTACAACTCATCAACCAATCACTGCAAGCATGGATTCACAGAGAAATTATTGATTTCGATCCTTACGATCTAGAGGCAATTCGAGAGCAGCAGTTGATGAATCGTAAACGCATATAGATGCCGATTTCTGGAAGGGATTTTGACATGTAATCATGGAGATCGGCGTTATTCTTTAATCGATGCATGAAGCCCACCATCTTGATTGTTGAGGATGAGCGAGAGATTGCGCAACTCATTCAAAACATGCTGGAAACCGAAGGGTTTATCTGCCAAACGTGTGGTGATGGGGCTGAAGTCCTGCAAATTGTACAAGCACTGCAGCCGGATTTGATTATTTTAGATCTGATGCTGCCGGGATTAGATGGCTTGGAAATCTGTAGCCGCATTCGCCAGCAGTCATTTGAGAAAGATCCATATATTCTGATGTTGACGGCAAGGGCCGAAGAGCTTGACCGGATTATTGGCCTTTCAACCGGAGCAGATGATTACTTAACGAAGCCTTTTAGTCCCCGAGAACTGGTGGCTAGGGTGAGAGCGTTATTGCGGCGAAGTCTACGGGGCGGACAATCCAGTCATTTAATCTACCAAACTAAATACTTTACGGTTGATGTGGATCACCATGCTGCGCAGCGGCATCTGCCAGGTCAGGCGGTAGAAACACTGGACTTAACTAGTCTCGAATTTAAACTCTTGCAGACTTTCCTTAGCCACCCTGGCCGGGCCTGGAGCCGTACTCAGCTGATTGACAATCTTTGGGGCAATGATTTTTTTGGAGACGATCGTGTCGTGGATACTCAAGTTGCTAGACTACGTAAAAAGATTGAGTCTAACCCCGCTCAACCTCAATTTATCAAAACCATTCAGGGGGTAGGGTACAAATTTGAAGACGAGCCATGATTAAAACGATAGGGTTGCGATCGCGGCTGTTCTTCTCCCACATGTTGGTGATGTTTGTCAGTTTGGACTTCTACATCATTATTAACCGCTGGGCCTCCTTTAATCAGTTCAACGAGCATCTTGAGCGACTGGTGCAGCGCCAAACTGAAATCTCAGAGCTAAAATCCATGCTGATTGCAGAATTTGCCACAGCTTGGCATGTCAGCACAATTTGGTCCATCCTGTCAGGGGTGGTTTCTGCCCTACTGCTGAGCTACTGGGTGGCCCGACGGATTACAGCCCCCCTCATCCAGATAGAACAGACGACTCGCAACTTTGCAGATGGGCGGTTGGATACTCGTCTCCCTACTAGCTCGATTCCCGAAATTAATCGACTCAGCCGGAGCTTCAACCGTATGGCCTTGCGTTTAGAGGAGGGCGAACAAAAACGCCGGGAACTCATCGGTGATTTGGCCCATGAATTGCGCACACCCTTAACGATCATTCGAGGCTATCTAGAAGAGATGGCAGATGAGCGCATTTCCCCCACAGCTCATCTATTTGATCAACTGATCAGAGAAGTGCGACGAGTAGAAAGATTAGTCATCGATTTACAACTGCTCTCCAAAGTCGAAGCTGGACATTTACCCCTTCACTTGCAGTCACTACCCCTCAGACCCCTGCTGCAAAACGTCAGCGAAGCTCTCTCGACCCAATTGCGAGAAGATGGTCCCGCACTCACGCTAGACTGTCCACCCAACATACTCCCGATTTGGGCCGATCCAGACCGGACCGAACAAATTCTTGTGAATCTCATTGGCAATGCTCTTCGTTATACGGAGCAGGGGCATATCAGTGTTCAAGTCCAACAGGATGATCTTTATGCTTGGATTACTGTTGCTGACACTGGCTCGGGTATTGGTCCAGAAGATTTACCCCATGTATTTAATCGATTTTGGCGATCGCAACAGTCCCGCATGCGTCATTCTAATGGAACAGGTTTAGGGTTAGCCATCACCCGACGCTTGGTAGAACTACAAGGAGGAATAATCCGAGTAGAGAGCCAGCTAGGTATCGGCAGTCAGTTTGAGTTTTCACTGCCCCTCGCCGGATCGCCAACGACACAATAAATTGGTCGTTCTGACACACCCCTGCCACAACCAATCGATAGGCTACAATTTCACCCTTACACCCCTGGGAGATCGTGATGCTAACGCTGGCCTTTATTTTGTGTATGACCGCTCTTGTCTTATCAGTAGAACTGAGCAAGAAGATTAACTCCCGTTTAGGTCATACCTCTTCCTCTGAACATTAGCTGGCTCTAATGTAATTTTAGCTTGGTATTTTTGTGAGGGAATGGTTAGGTAAATAGTATTTTCCCCATAAACCACATACGAAAATAGTTCGTGAGGCATATTCTTTTCAACAATGGCTTTTGCATATATTGCTATTGTTTCTCAGCCCGCCTTAAGACCGCTTTTTTTGTTTGCAGTTTACTGAGATTTCATGATCTAAACAGCATTCACTCTCTTCATCAGAGCCATAAGCTTGAGACTTTGCTTGTGATATCGAAGCTCAACAATCATTATTTACGATTCTCCTCTTTGTCTTTACTCCTACTAGTACTAGTTTGCAAATAAAGCTAGTACGATCCTGGAGCTTTAAATCAGTAAGATATGAACGACCTCACTGTTGCCTGGATTGCGCTGCCATTTTTTGTTGGATTTGTGAGTTCTCTACTCCCGCAACTAGACCGCTATTTGGCATTAGGGATAACTCTTGTATCCAGCAGCTTTGCCTTGTGGGCATTTCAGTTACCCGAACAACTCACCTTACAGCTGCTCGATAACTTCGGCGTAACCTTAATAGTCGACTCATTGAGTGGCTTGTTTATCTTAACCAATGCACTAGTGACAGCCGCAGTAATTCTTTACTGCTGGCAAAGTAAGAAATCCGCTTTTTTTTATGCCCAAACTGTCATTTTGCATGGCAGCATTAATGCGGTATTTATTTGTGCCGACTTCATCAGTTTATACGTCGCCCTAGAAGTCACCGGCATTGCTGCATTTCTTCTGATTGCCTATCCCCGCACAGCCCGTTCAATTTGGGTTGGCTTACGATATCTCTTTGTCAGCAATACGGCCATGCTGTTTTATCTAATTGGTGCCGTATTGGTTTACAAAGCCAACCATTCCTTTGCCTTCATTGGTCTACAAGGAGCCCCCCCAGAAGCCCTAGCACTGATCTGCCTGGGACTTCTGACTAAAGGTGGTGTTTTTCTGTCGGGCTTGTGGTTACCCATGACCTATTCGGAATCCCATACACCTATATCAGCGTTACTGGCAGGGGTAGTTAGTAAAACAGGGATTTTCCCTTTAGCCCGCTGTGCTTTGATGGTGGAAGAGATTGAGCCCGTCATCCAAATTTTCAGCGTGGGTGCCGCATTGCTGGGTGTCACGTATGCCAGCTTTGAGAGCGATACTAAGCGCATGTTAGCGTGGAGTTCAATTTCGCAGTTGGGTTTTGTCTTGGCAGCACCTCCTGTGGCGGGGGTTTATGGCCTCACCCATGGATTGGCTAAAGCAGCACTGTTTCTAGGGACAGGGAACCTACCGAGTCGCGATTTTCAGGTCCTTCGGCAAACGCCTATCCAGCGATCGTTGTGGATTGTCCTTGCGATCGCAAGTTTATCAATTTCTGGTTTTCCTTTATTGGCTGGATATGAAGCAAAGATCATGACACTCCAGTCCTTAGTTCCTTGGCACTCGATCGCCCTAAATATCGCAGCAGTAGGAACATCAATTGTGTACGCCCACTTTATCTTCCTACCCTTCACCCAAAAACCTGTAGCGGAAGCCATACAGCCTAGCTTTTGGTGGGCCATACTTCTTTTACTGGGTGGACTAGTTGCAACCAACAGCCTATTTCCAGAAATGTATACCGTGACCAACCTAATTAAAGCCTTGGGGATGATTGTGGCAGGTTGGCTGATCTATGGGTTAATCGTGCAAAAGGTCAACTTCAAACTGCCCCGGATATGGGAGCAATTGGAGCATTTGATTGGCACCATGAGCTTAGTGCTAATCCTGTTGTTTTGGATGGTGCTCTCCTGACTGTATAGCTGCAAAGAGTTTTATATCGTAAATCGGAGGATTTTCATGAGTTATGACCGTATTTTGGCAGCAATTGACACCTCACGCCTAGGATCAATTGTTTTTGAGCATGCCTTAGAAACTGCTCAGCTCCATAAAGCAAAACTATATCTACTTCACTGTGTAGAAACGTCAATGAAACGGTCAAGTCTATTGACTGCTTCTCCAAAGGAGACATCAAAAGGTGCCAACTATTTCCCCCCATATGACGACGCTGATCTGCAATTTGCTCAACAAAAATGGGAGGCTCAGATCGAACAAGCCAATGAGTGGCTACTACAGTATTACCAACAAGCGACTCAGCAAGGAGTATCAGCTACCTGTGAGGCTGTTTTTGGAGAACCAGGGTATCAAATTTGTACACTAGCTAATGAGTTGCAAGTTGATGTAATTGCTATGGGACGCCAAGGCCACTCAGGTTTGGCAGAGCTTTTTCTGGGCAGTGTCAGCAACTATGTATTACACCATGCGCCCTGCTCAGTATTAGTCGTTCAAGGTAAAGTAAATTAGAAGACATTTCCTGATAGGAAGCACATCAAATTAGCACAAAAGGGGCTCAAAGAATCCCCACAAGTGTTTCTAAAAGCCTATTTTAGTAGGCTTTTGGTATATGCAGGCTCGCTAATTGATGACGCGGACATCAAGGATATTACTCCACAGAATTAAACTTCAACAGCAGCCTAGTGATGGGGTTAGAGATTCCGAATCTTTACAGCGACCTCACTGAATCTTACAGGTTTAAACATAGGTGAATCTCAATGGATTTAGTTAAGATTACTATTGATAAATTTCTCAATTATGATTAAGTGAGAAAAACCTGACAATCCTATAAAAGAATTGCTAGTATGCGTAATACAAGAACTTCATCGATCATTACTTGATATTGCGAATAACGCTGAAGCAGATCAAGTTTATCTCTATTGAGAATAACTCTTAATTTAGGTTTAACCCCAACCTTGAGATTTGAGAGTAAGGGCCATATCACAGGACTCACCAATGCTACAAACACAGGTTTCATCAGCTCTATCCTCCATCCGTTGGTCGAAGTTACTGGAAGAGGTCTATCGGGGACGCCAAACCTACGAATTTAAGAGGGGTGTCGCTATCCCACTGCATTCCCACGATATTTGGATTGTCTGTCGGGGCATGCTTCAACTACACACCGTAGACTGTGATGGGAATGATGCGATTCTAGGATTGGCTTATCCAGAGATGCCCTTTGGTTCGCCCTTAACTCAAATTTCCCCCTATACAGCGACCGCGTTATCGGACGTGATGCTCATGCGTATCAGTCAAATAGAGCTGGAGCAGTCACCTGTTCTGGCACAAGGGGTTCTGCTTCAATTGAATCGGCGTCTACAGCAAGCAGAAGCCCTATTTGCCTTAATTCATTACCCTCGTGTGAGCGATCGCTTACAGGAGTTGCTGTTGTTACTGACAAGAGAGATAGGAGAACAGACGCCGGAAGGGATACGGATTGGGATTCGGCTAACCCATCAACAAATTGCAGATCTGGCAGGGGCAACTCGTGTGACGGCTACTCGCGTTCTCGGAACTTTTCGCAAAGAAGGCTGGTTGTCCATCGATAAAACTCGCCATATTGTTATCCATAATTCTGTTGTTGGCGATGGCCTGTAGCTCAAGCTCTGCCTGTAGGCTGATCGGAGACCATCGCTGCCCCCCACAGCTTCCTTCTTTCACCACCTGCACACTCATCATTAAGGCATGTTTCAAGTTTTAGGATGCCAGGACAACACTTTTATGCAACTAAAGGTCTCTGAAATCTTTGTAGAGTAAAAGCTGCAACCTTTTTGTGAGGCGAGAGTGTTAACCTGATTTGGACTGTGCCACAATTTGAGATGCTTCCAACAAGAGGCAAGTCACTATCGCGACGATATCATCGTGTTCGCATTGATTAAACGGAGTAATGTCAGAGTCCTGAAATTATGGGGCAATACCTGATGAGGAGAGCCACCTGCAATGTTAGAAAGTACGGAGCCCGCTCAGTTGCCATCTCGCTCTTATCATGACCTTTCTGCTCAGGAATCTGTCGATTGCTTCGATAGTGATTCCAAAAGAGGGTTGACGGCAGAGGACGTTGCCAATCGCTATGAGATTTATGGCTGGAATCAACTCCCCGTCAAGCCTGGGAAACCCGCTTGGCTGAGATTTCTATTACAGTTTCATCAACCTCTCCTTTATATTCTGCTGATTGCAGGGGGAGTCAAGGCGTTTTTGGGATCCTGGACTAATGCAGCCGTGATCTGGGGCGTGACAGTCATTAATGCCGTGATTGGCTACGTTCAAGAAGCAAAGGCAGAGGGAGCGATCGCCTCCTTAGCCAAGGCTGTGACCACAGAAACGACCGTTCTACGCGAGGGGCAAACGCTGCGGATTCCCTCACAGGATTTAGTCCCCGGAGATGTTGTGCTATTGGCATCTGGCGATAAAGTTCCAGCAGACTTGAGACTCATAAAGGTTAAAAATTTGCAGGCCGATGAGTCGGCCTTGACGGGGGAATCTGTCCCTGTAGATAAATCGATTCAACCCTTGCCAGAGGATATTTCCCTGGCAGAACGAACCAATATGGCCTATGCGGGCAGCTTCATCACCTTTGGTCAGGGTACAGGGGTTGTGGTCGCCACGGCAGGCGCGACAGAAGTCGGGCAGATTTCTCAAGCGATGACGCAGCGGGTCAACCTGAGCACACCGCTAACCCGTAAATTTGCCAAGTTCAGTCGCCTTTTGCTCTACGGTATTTTGACCCTTGCTACCCTCACCTTTGCCATTGGGTTGAGGCAGGGGGAATCTTGGATTTATATGTTTGAAGCTGCCGTTGCCCTCGCCGTCAGTGCAATTCCAGAAGGATTACCTGCCGTCGTCACCATTACCTTGGCCATCGGCGTCAATCGGATGGCCCGCCGTCACGCCATTATTCGTAAACTGCCCGCCGTTGAAGCATTGGGAGGCGCGACCGTTATTTGTTCTGACAAAACGGGAACGTTAACCGAAAATCAAATGACCGTCCAGGCGATTTATGCCGGAGGGCAGCACTACGAGGTGAGTGGGAGTGGCTACAGTCCCAAAGGAGACATTAGTCTGACAACCCATAGCAACCTTGCAGGTCGATTCGAAGATGAATTACCACCAACTCTGGAGGAATGCCTGATAGCCGGGGTGCTTTGCAATGACTCCCAGCTCAAACAAACAGGAGAGGATTGGTCGGTCGTCGGAGACCCTACGGAGGGAGCACTGATCACGGCTGCATCCAAAGCCAGTCTCAACCAAACGAGTCTAGTGGCTTCAAAATCCCGATTGGATGCGATTCCCTTTGAATCCCAATATCAATATATGGCAACCCTACACGATCAAGTTTCCCCGGTCATTTATGTCAAGGGATCGGTCGAGGCGCTTTTGAGTCGGTGCTCCCAGATGATGGGACACGATGGTCAGAAGACTGTCCTTGACTCCGTACAAATTGAGCAAGCGGTCGAAAAGATGACCAAGCAGGGGTTACGGGTCCTTGCCTTTGCTAAAAAGGAAGCCCATGCCCATCAGCATTCAATTGACCATGAAGATATCGAAACAGACCTCATGTTTCTAGGCTTACAGGGCATGATCGATCCCCCTCGCCCAGAAGCGATCGCTGCTGTTCATGCCTGCCAGGCGGCTGGCATTCAGGTGAAAATGATTACCGGAGACCATATTGCCACCGCTCGGACGATTGCTCAACGCATGGGGATTCATCAAGCTGGGCAAGTGGTGGCCTTTGAAGGGCGGCAATTAGCAAGCATGGACGATCATCAGTTGGCTCAGGCAGTTGAAGAGGGGGATGTGTTTGCCAGAATTGCCCCGACCCAAAAGCTGCGATTGGTCGAAGCGCTTCAGTCTAAAGGTGAAATTGTCGCTATGACGGGAGATGGCGTCAATGATGCGCCAGCCCTCAAACAAGCCGATATTGGCACTGCAATGGGTAAAGGCGGCACAGAAGTGGCGCGAGAAGCAGCTGACATGCTGCTGACGGATGATAACTTTGCCTCCGTTGAAGCGGCTGTGGAAGAAGGGCGCACCGTCTATCAAAATTTGCGGAAAGCGATCGCATTTCTCCTACCGGTCAACGGCGGTGAATCGATGACCATTCTGATTAGCGCCCTCCTGGCCCGAGATTTGCCTATCCTCTCACTCCAAATTCTATGGCTAAACCTGATCAACTCCCTAACGATGACAGTGCCTTTGGCCTTTGAACCGAAGCCAAAGGGGTTGATGCAGCAGCCTCCACGTAATCCCAACGAGCCCTTAATCACAGGAAAATTATTACGTCGGATTTTGGTGGTTTCGCTCTTTAATTGGATCCTGATTTTTGGCCTGTTTGAGTGGGCTAAATTCACCACTGGGGATATTACAGTAGCTCGAACAATGGCTATCCAAGCTCTCGTCGCCGCTCGCATCGTCTATCTTCTTAGTATTAGCCAGTTGGGGCTGAGTCTGTTCCACTCTATTCGCCATCGGGCCGTATCGATTACCCATGCTCCCATCTTGTTAATGGGTATTGTCGGGGCTGTTGCTCTCCAACTCCTTTTCAGCCAGTGGCCTGTGATGAACCAGCTTTTTGAGACCGCACCCTTAACCTGGATGCAGTGGCTTATTTGCTTGCTGCCCATGTTGCCCATGCTACCCATGGCAGCCTTGGCTAACTGGATTGATCCATCGTAATGATGGATATTCACATCGCACCAGTGGTTATTGTGTCCAATACCTTTCGATGGCAAGACATGGGGTGGCAATTGGAGCGTCTACATTGTAGTTACCCGAATCGCCCGCTCACATAGTCACGGGTCAGATCATGTCTGGGATGATTAAAGATTATTTTAGTCCGATCAAACTCCACTAAATATCCAGAATGACTGAGCTTGTCAGTCGTTGCTACGTTAAAAAACGCTGTATAGTCCGAGATTCGCGACGCTTGCTGCATATTGTGGGTGACGATAATCACGGTATACTGCTGCTTCAATTCAAGGATTAGCTCTTCAATACGTAACGTTGAAATGGGATCGAGGGCTGAGCAGGGTTCATCCATGAGGATGACTTCCGGTTGAAGTGCAATTGCCCGCGCAATGCATAACCGCTGCTGCTGTCCCCCGGAAAGGGCTAACCCACTTTTTTTGAGGGAATCTTTGACTTCATCCCACAAGGCAGCTTGACGGAGTGACTGCTCGACTAATTCATCAAGATTGCCTTGATAGCCATTGATGCGAGCACCAAAGGCAATATTGTCATACCAATTCGGCATAATTTTGACCTATGTTAGGGGAAATCAATAGTCGATACTTGAATTCCCCTATGCCCAGTGTTTTGAAAATAGAGATTGC
>JANQPU010000106.1 GCA_028285315.1 Acaryochloris sp. IP29b_bin.176 | reverse complement strand
TTAGGGAAAAGAATAAATCCTGGATGGGTCATTTCTAAAAATGGCCTGCTTTGTTTTGCGAGTGTTACCTATTTTGGGCCAGATTTGAACAAAGCCCCGCTTTTCGCAACTGCGGCATAGCCTGATAGCGACGTTCAAACTCAGATCGAGACAGGCGATCACCATTCTCCAATGGAGGAATCACCAGGCTTGGTTGAGGAGTTGACACCATCTTTAAGGAGTGGGGAAGAAAGTCTAGCTGACTACAGTTTAGCCTGGACAAAGACTTGACAGCTTACCCTTCTTCTTCAGATTTTTCTGGTTTTAAGAGTGGGAAGGCAATCACATCCCGAATACTGGCAGCATCACTGAGTAACATTGCTAGGCGATCAATCCCAATGCCTAACCCTCCCGTGGGGGGCATGCCATATTCCAACGCCGTGATGAAGTCTTCATCGACGCCGTGTGCTTCCAAATCCCCCGCCTCCCTACGAGCTGCTTGGGCTTCTAAACGCTGGCGCTGATCCACTGGATCGGTCAATTCAGAGAAACTATTGGCCGTCTCCCGACCGACGATAAACAGTTCAAACCGTTCCACCAGTCCGGGCTGCGACCGATGGGGTTTGGCTAAGGGAGAAATCTCGACAGGATAGTCAAGGATAAATGTGGGTTGAATAAGGGTGGCTTCCACGGTCTGTTCAAAGGTTTCATTTAGAACATGGCCAATGCTCTCGCAATCTTCCACGCCAGTGATGCCCGCTTTAGCCGCTGCTGTTTGGGCTGCCTCTACCGTCTCAAATGTAGAAAAATCTAGCCCTGTTTTCTCTTGCACTGCATCATACATGGTGACCCGCCGCCAAGGAGTAGTGAGATCAATGGTTTCACCTTGATATGGAACTTGCAAACTCCCCACAGCACTCTTAGCCGCCGCACAGATCAACGCTTCCGTTAAATCCATCATGTCGTTGTAGTCGGCATAGGCTTGATAGATTTCAATGGTGGTAAATTCAGGATTGTGGCGGGTGGAAATTCCTTCGTTGCGGAAGATTCGCCCTAGTTCAAAGACTTTCTCAAAACCGCCAACAATGAGCCGCTTCAAATGTAGCTCCGTAGCGATCCGCAGGTACAGATCCATCTCCATCGTATTGTGATAGGTGATGAAGGGGCGTGCCTCTGCCCCCCCTGCTTCAGAATTCAAAACAGGGGTTTCAATTTCAATAAATCCCTGTTCATCTAGATAGCGGCGGATATTGGCAGTAATTTGAGCCCGTCGCCGAAACGTCTCCCGTACCGTGGGATTAACGATCAGATCCACATAGCGTTGACGATACCGCTTGGCAATATCCGTGAGGCCATGCCACTTGTCTGGCAGAGGTAATAAAGACTTAGTGAGAACGGTATAGGTCTGCACATAGACAGAGAGTTCACCTTTGTCGGTGCGCTTGATCGTCCCTTGAACGCCGATAAAGTCCCCCACATCTGTCAGTTTTTTTAGGAGGTTAAAGGCTTGCTCGTTTTGCTCACCCATCTGCTCCTGGATGCGCTTTTTTTCCAGGTAGAGCTGAATCGTTCCCGTTTCGTCCTGGAGTTTGAAGAAGGCTAACTTACCCATGACACGGCGAGCTAGGATTCGACCTGCGATCGCAACTTCAAAATCTTCTTCTTCACCATTGGCCAAATCCCCAAATTTTTCTTGCAGGGCTTGGGCGGTATGGGTAGATTGCCACTGATAGGCATAGGGGGTTAAGCCGGCTTGTTTGAGCTGCTCAACCTTTTGCAAGCGAGTGGCTCTCACTTCTTCTAAAGTGGAGCCTGGGTTGGGTGACTCAGACGCCCGATCAGCAGCCATAGATAATCCTTAAAATGAAAAATTTCAGACCAAATTCCAGCTCAAATCACAACTTGCCCAACTGGGGTGATTGCAATGCCAAAGTTCGATTATAGAGGAAGGATGGGTTGCAACTTAACCTAATCAACGATGGATGGCTTTCCTCACCATATTGCAATTCCATTTAAAACTGTATCCATTCTGAAGTTATCTCTGGTTCTAGAAAAATCTCCTCATATGAGTGAGATAATGATTGCGATCGCTCAAAAGTACGTTGATTCCTCTGCAATAAATTGATGAGATCTATACTGAATAAGCGTTATGAACCCTCTCAAGAGTCCCAAACAAAACAGAGATCTTTTACTGCCGGGCATCATTGCAGTGGGGCTAATTTGGTCTATCGGTCTTTTGGGGTTTGGCTTTTGGCAAAACCTACAAACGTCAACACCGCAAAATGAACAACCTGTCTCCCCCACGGACGAAACGTTACCGGAGTATGCAACCTTTACCCAAGTTACTCCAGTCCCCTTAGGTCGATTCAAGTATAGTGGCAGCCCTGACTGGTCACCGATCCGGCTGGTGATAGACTCTGCTATCCAATCAGAACGGCGAGAATATCAACTCAGTTATGTGCAACCCCCCGATAGTCCAGCGAATTCCACAATAGCAATAGAACTGTTGCTCCAAGGTAAATTGGACTTTGTGCAGTCTGATCGTTCCCTGCACCCCATAGAAATCAATCAAGCCCAAGAGAATGGGCTGAAGCTGCAACAAATCCCTGTGGCTACAGATGGCATTGCCATCGCTGTCCACCCCACCCTTCCTATCCAAGGCTTAACTCTTCAGCAACTGGCAGACATTTACAGTGGAAAGATTACCAACTGGCAACAAGTAGGGGGACCTCAATTAGCAATCCAACCATTCTCACTCTCTGTCGACTCCGAAGGAGTTATAAACCTGTTTTTAAGTCAGGTCATGAACGGACAATCCTTTAGCACAACGCTAGATTACTTCCCTAATATGACCGCAGCCTTGAGAAAATTAGCCCAAAGCCCCGGCGGCATCTTCTTTGGTTCATCTGCCGAGATTGTTCCCCAATGCTCAATCAAACCTATACCCATCGGTAAGGTGGCCCAGCAATGGATTGTGCCCTATCAATCTCCTTATGTCTTATCCAAAAACTGCCCTAATCAGCGCAATCAAATTAACACCCAAGCATTCCTGAACCAGCAATATCCCCTCACCCATCTGCTATACGTGATTTATACGGATAACGGTGAAAAAGCCCAAGCAGGGGAAGCCTATGCACAATTGTTGCTTAGCGACCAAGGTCAGGACTTGCTGAGCAAAGCTGGATTTGTGAAGATCTCTCAAAATTCGCAACCCTAATCACCCTAGACTTTTTTGCTGCGTTGGTGACGAACCGTTCTGAACGTGATGATTGCAAACGTGATAATCGTCAGGGGGGCAATAAAGGTACTGACGATTGTGGTCAATACATTTATTCCTTCATGATGCATGGTGTCCAACACTAAGTAGCTGTTATAGGCCATGTAATAAATCAGGAATAGTATCCCCTCCCAACGAGAAATAACGTTGCCCGTCGCGAAGATAGGAAGACAAGCAACTGCCGCCGCAATCATAATCGGGATATCAAAAGAGCGAGCGGTGTTGGTAACGACCAGTCCGCCAGGGGCAAGCATGCTAGCCAGTCCTAGGGCTGTCAAAATATTGAAAATATTACTGCCAATGACATTGCCGACAGCAATATCACGCTCTCCCCGGACACTAGCAACGATGGAAGTTGCTAACTCCGGTAGGGATGTCCCGACTGAAATAATGGTCAAGCCGATCACCAGTTCAGAAATCCCAAGTTGCTGAGCAATGCTTACAGAACCGTCTACTAACCAATGGGAACCGGAAACTAATAAAATTGCGCCGACAACGATATAGCCCAAGTTGGTAACCAAACTTGGCCCCGAAAACTGGATCGGTTTGCCATACTCACTAGCATATTCGGCTTGGACATCTTCGTTGTGCTCCCGCCGACCTTGATAAATCAAAAATAGAGTATAGACGATCCCTCCTAAGAACAAGATCACACCGTCCGACCGCCCCAAGATGCCATCCCAACTGAATAACAACATCAGGGCAGAAACCCCGATCATGATGGGGACATCTAGGCGGACCAGTTGTTGAGCAACCAATAGTGGCGTAATCAGGGACGATAGTCCCAGGATCAGCAGAATATTGAAAATATTGCTGCCGATGACATTGCCTAAAGAGATATCTCCTTGACCCAGCAGACTAGATTTGACGCTAACAGCCATCTCAGGGGCACTGGTGCCATAAGCCACAATCGTTAGCCCAATAATCAAGGGTGAAAGACCAACCATTGTTGCCAAGCGAGAGGCTCCTCGAACCAGGGCCTCTGCCCCAACAACTAACAGCACTAAACCGCCAACAATTGCAGCGATAGCCGTTACGATCATGGTTGTTCCCTAGATAAGATTGCCAAGTTGTATACATAATCGCGATTGTAGCTAAATCCTGGAGCAACGAGATAGCTGAATATCATCTTCTCTGAGCCCATCAACCTTACACGCACACCTGAATTAGTCCTGTGCTGCTTCAAAAGGAGTCTCAAATGAGATGGCTTAAGCCTTTTACATCATGCCCCAAATATATCCATTGGCAAAAAAGTTGTTTCCATCATGGAGAATACGTCAGAGAACTATATCAGGGAATGACGGCTCCTGCTGTGCTAACGATGGTTCACGCTATATCCGAGGGATAACGACTACTGCCAATCCAGAATCTGGCTAATTTTTCGGCGTGATAAACGATGTTTTAGGCGATTGATCGGATTATTCCGTCCGCGATAGGACTGGACAAATTCGGCACGGGGTTGGCCATTCCTGGCAACCCTCAAAAAGGGAGGTTCGATGCCTGGATCGTAATCATTTGTGGACATGTACTCAATCACATAGGCCCAACGGATCCCTTCTGTCGTATTGGGCGTTGTTTTGTGGAGGGTTAAGGATGAAAACAGCACGATATCTCCCACCTCTGCGGTGATGAATTTGGGGGACTCTGGCTCGCCTTGAAAAACCATGTGCTGATTGACTGGTCGATGGGGCAACAACTGGTGGTGACTACCGGGAACGAGCCACAACCCTCCATTGTCGATTGTCATTTCTGTGAGCGCCACCCAAAGCTGGTAGTGTGTCTGTTTAAAGCCGTTATAGGCATTATCCTGGTGCCAGGGAAACGTCTTGGCCCCTGGTCCTTTTGCCACTGCTTGGTCCCATCTCACCCAAAAGTCTGAGCCAATAAACGGATGCAGAAAATTAATTAACTTGGGCTGCGATACAAATTGCTGGATGTATTCATTATGACGATAGAGATTGGCATAGAATCTAAGGGTTCCTTTGCTTAGGCACTGATCTAAACACTGAAGACTTTGCGGAGACTCAATTTGCTGAATTAGTGCCTCCATTTCAGGTGGCGAAAAAAAGTTTTTAACCACAACGTACCCCTGCTGATTAAAGGTTTGTTGCAGGGACATGGAAGAAGTCGACTGAGATTTCACTATTTCCATATGTGTAGTCTGTAGTAATCCTCCAGGCAATGTCAGGGAAGCAGGTCAAAACGCAACTGCTTCGGGTAGGAGCAGGGAAAAGTACCCATAGGGTCTCTAGAAATAATTCCCAAACAAGGCACATATCCTATCTTGAGCCATGCCACAATTTGTTTGATATAAACTAAAGGTTACTCAATGGCCTTCCAGAACTCGCAAAAAATAAGGTTCTCAGGCAAAAGACAGATAATCCTGGATCCGATAGCCAAAAATAGCATTTTATACTCTCATTAGGGCATAAATTCGTCTTTGGAGAGAGCTATCTATCCGTTTTCCATAGATAGTGCACATCGCTCTGAAGAATTGCTAGCCATCCAATCCTTAGTCTGATATCAGTTGTCCGCTCATCCATTTGATATTAATACTAGGATTATTTTTTTTAAATGTATTTATACACCCCAGGGATATTATCTGATGTCCTTTATGCCTGAATAAAAAACAGTATTAAAGGATATTAAACAGTCCTCATTCAGTAAGCTCTTATGCTATTCATACAATATCTTTGTAATAATCTTAGTTAGTTTATATTTATTCTCACGAAAGCTGGTTATATTTTATACAGAATTTATTGCCAAAAATCTGGTACTTATAGAAATAATCTAAGATCTTATACTTTCCATATAGTCTCAATCCTCGGCTGACTGGCCGAGGATTTTTTTTTGCGCAGCAAATTTTATTTATTTACAACTCATCTCTTTAAGAGCTTTTTAGAGTCAATAGTTCTCTAAATTTGGCCTAATGAAGATGGATAAATCTGTTGTTTTTTCAGAATCTGCAAGGAAAGAGAAAACATTAAGGTAGCCATGTAAACCGTAAGAGAGGTCCACAGCAAATGATTATTTTGGTAGTACCAACCTGCGATCGCAAT
Organism: Acaryochloris sp. IP29b_bin.176; assembly: GCA_028285315.1. Taxonomy (GTDB): domain Bacteria; phylum Cyanobacteriota; class Cyanobacteriia; order Thermosynechococcales; family Thermosynechococcaceae; genus Acaryochloris. The sequence goes on along the minus strand of JANQPU010000106.1, from coordinate 4,058 downwards.
CGGCGTATAGCCAATCCCCAAAGCCGTCAAAGCTGAATTTCTAAGAATGGCCCCCTCTTTCAGACCAATGAAATATCCTTCAAGTACAAAGGCCACTGCTGTCAAGCTCAATAATGGCACCAACCAGATCACATAGGTATGGATGGAGTAACTGACCTCTGTATGACTGGTCAAAAGCCCAAACACAGACGCCGGAAATAGAACTGATAGAATCGCAAAGGGCAAGGAAATTAATAGTCCATGCACCACCGAAGTGTAAAGGACTGGCATCATCAATTCCGGTTTCCCTTTGCCCTTAAAGTTGCCCACTAAGGTTTGAGTCGTGAGACCGACGCCATTAACCGTGAATTGGCTCAGCAGGGCAATTTGGAGCAGAAGGCCATTTTCGGCCAAGATAGTTGCCCCCAGCGTAGCGCTGAGATTGGTGAAAATCGCATAGGCTGAGATCAGAGCGACAAACCGAATCAGGATATTTCCTTTCAAAAGCAAAGTGGATTTGAAGGCAGGTAAATCCCATATTTGTTTTAAAGCAGCTGGCACAGCTGCCCACTGAATACTGACGGCGACCGCAATGACAGCTACGCCCAAGGCTAAATATTGGCTAAGGGCCGTTGCTAGCCCCGCTCCCATACTTTCCCACCCCCAGCGGTTAATCATCAAATAGTCCAGCAGTACATTGGAACCGTTGCCAACAAGAGAAATGATCAGTACAATTCGGTTCATTTCCCGCCCCAGGAACCAGCCAATGAGCACAAAATTAAGCAGAACGGCAGGTGCACCCCAAATGCGAGCATTAAAATAATCGAGTCCTGCTGCTTCAATCTCTGGGGAGCCTGATAGTACCGCAAAGCCAAGCCGCTGTAGGGGATATTGCAAAAGTAGGATAAGGGTGGCAACTGTGATCGCCACTATGCTGCTTCGCAGCCCAGCTAGCAACACCTCCTGATGGTTATTCTGACCCTCAGCTTGCGCGGTAATGGCATTCGTACTATTGCGAAAAAACTTGAGAATGCGGTAGAGATAATCGAACAGCACACTTCCTAAGATCACCCCAGCTAGATGACGAATATCTGCTAAATGTCCCAAGAAGGCCGTATCAAATAATCCCGCTAGCGGCACCATCATATTGGATAGCGCACTCACAACTGCTAATTGATAAAACCGAGGTAAAAAGTTTCTATAGTGAGCAGGTATTGATAAGCCCATATTTTGCCCTTTTCATGGCCCTCCATCTGCATCTAAGAGATATTCCAAAAAAATATGGAATCCACGAGTTGACTATGAGGATAGTCAGGGCTTGCTTAAATTACACAATTCCAAAACGATGAACAATGGAATGCCAAACCCCTGCTTCTTCTTAGGCAGATAGATATAGGACATTGATAACATAATTTTTTCTAGCCCTTAAGCAACCTTATTCGGGTCTTAAGACTGGTTTTACCGGCTATTAACCTTGATACAGATCGGGTATTAGCCGCCTGTTTCCTAGATGCTCTGAACACCTCATCATTACCTTTTCTTAAATTAATCAAGGTAGCCTCTGAGTAACGGCTAGCTCAAAATATTTCTATGACCATTAGTCGAAGAGAGTTTCTGATATTTATGGGGGTGGCTACAGGCATGGCGGCCTGTAATGCTCCAGGCATCAAACCCCATAGTTCGTCTAAAGCGACTATCACCTTTAAGCCCGTCCAGTTGCCAATTCCATTAGCCATTGATGGCTTGTCTCCTGAGCAGCAGATGGAAACCTTTAAGGCCTATCAGGTCATTGATGATTTAGTACTGCCTGAAGACTATATCTATAACACCATCGCTGCCTGGGGTGACAAGGTTGGAGATTCTCGGTTTGGCTACAACAACGACTTCGTCTCTTTTGTGGGGACTTCGTCAGATTCAGGCTTTCTAACAATTAATTTTGAATACATCAGCGGCCAAACCTGGATGCAGACCTATGAGCAAGTATTAGGCAAATCCTTACCCTTTGCAGACGTTCAATCGGCCCTGCGCCAGCGCCAGGGACAAATAGATGCCTTTGCACTATCGGCAGAGGATCCCCTGAAGAGAGGAATTGAAGCAATTGCCAAGGAAGGATTAATCGATCAGGGAATTGGCGTCATAACGATCCAATTTCAAAAGGGCAAATGGGTGCGCAAGCCCTCGCCCCAAGATCGGAGAATTACTGGAATTTCGGGTTTAGAAGATGGTCGGCATTTAAAAGCCACGGGGCCAGGGACTGCCGTTTTCACAAAATCCAACAAGCTAGGTTATGAAGACAATCTGGGTAGCCGAATCATTGGCACGTTTCAGAATTGTGCAGGGGGCACCACACCTTGGGGAACGGTATTGAGTGCGGAAGAGAATTTTCAAGATCAAGTCCCCGAACCAGTGATGGCGGATGGGTCCTCTTTTGATCCATCCCATACCCCGTTTGTGCTGACTGAAGATAAGGTGGATGGCCGGGGCAATCCCTTTGGCCTTGCTGGCAATAAATATGGCTGGATGGTGGAGGTGGATCCGAGCAATCCCAAAGACTATGGCACTAAGCATACTTGGCTGGGACGGTATCGCCATGAAGCTGTTGCGATGCAGGTGGTGGCGGGTCAACCCTTAGCGGTGTATTCGGGATGTGATCGCAGGGGCGGTCATCTGTACAAATTCGTCAGTGCAGGCAACGTCACTACCCCCACCGATAAAGCTAACTCTAAACTCTTAAAGAAAGGAATGCTCTACGGCGCCCAGCTCAATCTTGATGGCACGGGTAAATGGATTCCCCTCAAAGCCAACACACCCATCAGCCCCGTCTTGCCCAGCCAGGTCATCGGTAAATCCGATACTGGTCAGGTTACCTTGCCCAATCCTGACCGCCAACAGGGAGGTCACATTACTATTAGCAGCGATCAAGATGCGCGGTCCTTTAAAAAGACCTTCAAAACCCTCAGTGATCTCTACGAAGGCAACCCTACTGAACGTCAAGGGGCCATCCTCATCGATGCCCATTATGCAGCCAACGCTGCCGGGGTCACCTGCTTAGCCAGACCCGAAGATACCGCTTTTGACACCAAACAGAATGCCTTATTCATTGCCTTCACCTCTGGTGGAGCCGGTGGGGATGGGGGACCAGACAGACAGATCTTTCAGGGCCCCAATGGAGAAACTCCCTATGAATATGGGTGGATTATGAAAATTATAGAAGCAGATGATAATCCGGCGGCCAGTCAGTTCCGCTGGACGATGGTTGCCGTTGGTGGAGAGCCCGCCCAAGAAGGCCTCGGATTTGCCAACCCTGACAACCTAGAAGTTGATTCCCAAGGCGATTTGTGGATGGTGACGGACATGTCCACCAGTAAGCATAATCTGGCCATCCCCAACCGCAATAACGTAGACCAGTCCAAACTTCGGGGGGTCTTTGGCAACAATACAGCTTGGTATTTACCTTTAACGGGTGCCTATGCTGGCAAGGCCTTCCCCTTCGCTATTGGTCCAATGGATAGTGAACTCTGCGGGCTATGCCTTCATCCCAATCAGCAAACCTTATTTTTAACCGCTCAACACCCTGGCGAAGCGGGAGGAATTCGTCAAAATATGGCCTCTGAGACCCGAGAAATTGCCATGCTCACGACGGATGGTCAGGAATTTATCCAGTCTCGGGAGGTGCCCATTGGCTCCAATTGGCCTGGGAAAAAGGCAACTGATCCGCCCAAACCTGCTTTGGTCGCAATCTATCGCCAGGATGGCAAAACCCTGGTTTAAGCAGTTCTAACTGCAAACCCAAACTGTAAAAGCAGAGGCCCCTAAATCATGCCGTATACGCTCTTGCGAGGCATCTTTCAACCGGATGCAGGTTTTCCAGACGGCGATACCATTCGGTTTGCCCCTGAGAATTCCGACTTACTCTTTTCTCTGCCCCGCCAAGGTCGCTCACCCCGCGTCAATGTCAACAATGGCACTGTTTCTCTGCGCGGTTGTGTCGCAAATAATGCTTCCAGTTACAAAACTCCTCTGAGTTCCATCCAAGACTATGCAGCTAATCCGAAGATTTGATTGATGAAAGAGATCTG
>JANQPU010000095.1 GCA_028285315.1 Acaryochloris sp. IP29b_bin.176 | reverse complement strand
TGAAACTCTCTACCAATAAGCTACCTGAATATCAACGGGGGATGAGAGCGATGGAGCTTGTCTGTGCTGGGGTATAGTCTCCATGTCTCCCTCCCAGATGGGTAAGAGCAGAATACAAGGAGTTGGTGTTATTTGAGAGATATTGATGCAGGGCCGTAACCACCACCACCGGGTGTAAAGATTGCGATCGCATCCCCCGCCTCCACTTTGATCGTATCCGTCGCCGCTAATTCTGCAGTAGTTCCATCTGCCCGAATGACTTGTGTGCGACCAGTTTTACCCGGCTCACCCCCAGCAAGACCAAAGGGCTTGACTTGTCGGCGACCTGACAAAATATTGGCTGTCATCGCATCTTGAAACTGAATCCGCCGGATGACGCCATTGCCGCCACAATACTGCCCCTTCCCTCCACTCTCAGAGCGAATCGCAAATTTCTCGACTAACACGGGAAAACGCAATTCTAGGACTTCTGGGTCCGTGAGGCGGGAGTTGGTCATGTGAGTTTGAACGGCATCTGTGCCATCAAAGCCAGGGCCTGCCCCCGATCCACCACAAATGGTTTCGTAATACTGGTATTGCTGATTGCCGAAGGTGAAGTTATTCATGGTGCCCTGGGACGCAGCTAGAGCGTTAAGGGCAGCGTATAGAGCATCCGTCACCGCTTGAGAGGTTTCCACATTACCTGCGACTACTGCTGCAGGATAGGTGGGATTGAGGAAACAGCCCTTGGGGATATGCAAGTCTAAAGGCTTTAAGCAACCTGCATTTAGGGGGATAGGCGTATTGACTAAGGTGCGGAAGACATAGAGTACAGCCGCTTTGCAGATCGCTAGGGGAGCATTGAAATTACTGGATTGCTGGGGGGAAGTCCCGGTAAAGTCGATGATGGCGCTATGGTCGCCAGGATTGAGAGTGACCTGAATCTGAATGGTGGCTCCGCAATCCATCGTTACCCGATAGGTAGACGCTAAGCTTTTGTCTTGGGAGCGTCGCTGTTCACAAAGTTGGGCAATGACTCGACGGACGGCTTGTTCAGCATTATCTTGGACATGCTGCATATAAGCTTGAACGGTATTGAAGCCGAACTGCGCCACCATGCGTTGAAGTTCTTGTACTCCTTTAGTATTCGCGGCAATTTGAGCTTGCAGATCAGCCAGGTTTTGATCGGGATTGCGGGCAGGATAGGGAGAGGCAAACATGCGATCGCGCAGTTCCGCCTCCTGTAATACGCCCTGGTCCACCAGTTTAAAGTTATCCAGCAAGACTCCCTCTTGGTCCAGGTGGATGCTGTGAGGTGGCATCGATCCAGGGGTAATACCGCCAATATCGGCATGATGGCCGCGTGACGCCACAAAGAATAAGGGTTGATCCCCAATAAACACGGGTGTAATCGTCGTTATATCAGGCAGATGTGTACCGCCGTTATAGGGATTATTGGATACGAAAACGTCCCCAGGCTGGAATGGCTCTATCTGATCCGCAATCAGAGCCTGCACGCTCTCTCCCATAGACCCCAAATGCACCGGGATATGGGGAGCATTGGCAACGAGATAGCCTTGGTTGTCAAAGATGGCACAGGAAAAATCGAGGCGCTCCTTGATATTCACGGATGAACTCGTATTTTGCAGTGTGAACCCCATCTGTTCGGCAATAGATTGGAACAGATTATTAAAAATCTCTAGCCGTACGGGATCGGGTGCACTGGACTCTACGGAGGAGGCTAATGGCTCTGTAGGGGTGGCTGGCGTTCCTAAGGTCTGGGTCTGTTCTGCTTGATGTTGTAGGACTAACACACCTGTCGCGCCTACACTGGCGACCCATCCCGGTTCAATTACATTGGTTCCTGTCTGTTCCAAGATGATGGTGGGACCGACAATGGCCATACCCTCTGGTAGGTCCTGACGCTGAAAAACAGGTGTGTCCCGCCATTGGTTCTCTGAGAACAGTGAGACATTGGTAATAACTGTTGGTGAGGCGGCTAGCGGTTGAGAAGGAGTAACCTGATCGGGGACATCTGTTTGTCCCACTGCCTCAGCGGTAATCGTGGCGACCACCAGCCCTTTGCTAGGTTGGGTGATGCCAAACCGCTGTCGATACTGCTGTTCAAACTGTGTCTGCATCTCTGTTAGGGAGCCGAAGTTGACAATCAGGGATGAATCGGTCCCTTCGTAGCGGAGATGGACTTGTTGAAACATGTCAAAGGTGTGAATATCATGGCCACCTTGCTGTTTTAGTTCGGTAAGAGCCGCTTCCCCTAGAGTCTGAATTTCCGAGGTCAACGTTGCCATTCCCGCTGCAGTCAAGGCGATTTCTAAGGATTGTTCTTTCAGAACCCGACGATCCGCTAAGCCCATGCCATAGGCCGACAACACACCCGCATAGGGGTGAATCACAATCGTTTTCATACCCAATACTTCCGCTAGCCGACAGGCATGTTGCCCACCAGCCGCGCCAAAGCAGCACAGGGCATAGTCGCTGATGTCGTAGCCTCGCTGCACTGATATTTTTTTAATGGCATTGGCCATATTATCGATGGCAATGGCTAAGAATCCCTCCGCCACTTGGGCGGGGCTGCATTGATTGCCCGTTGCTGCTGCAATTTCTTCAACAAGTGTGGCAAATCGCTGTTGAACAATGTCCAAATCAAGGGGCTGACTTCCATCCGCTCCAAAGACTTTTGGGAAAAATTGGGGCTGAATTTTGCCCACTATGACATTGCAGTCTGTCACGGTTAGGGGACCATCATGACGATAGCAAGCCGGTCCCGGATAGGCCCCTGCCGACTCTGGCCCCACTTGATATCGGGCACCATCGAAATTGAGAATCGAGCCTCCGCCTGCAGCCACGGTATGGATCGCCATCATCGGTGCCCGCAACCGTACCCCTGCCACTTCGGTTTCCAGAACCCGTTCATAGGTGCTTGCCTCTTCGTCATTAAAGTGAGCTACATCCGTCGAGGTACCACCCATGTCGAAGGTGATCAGCTTGTGAAAGCCAGCAGCAAGACAGGTTTGGACAGCGCCAACGATGCCTCCTGCTGGTCCCGACAGAATACTATCTTTTCCCTGGAACGATCGAGCGGGTGTCAGTCCCCCGTTGGATTGCATGAATAGGAGTTGGGGTTGTAGTTCGGCGGAGTTAGCGGGCCCAAGTGCTTGCTTAATCCGGTCTACATATCGCCGCAGAATTGGAGAAAGATAGGCATCTACCACGGTCGTATCACTCCGACTCACCCATTTAATCAGGGGACTGACGGCGTGGGACATCGAAATTTGTGTAAACCCAACCTGCTGAGCTAATGCTGCCACCTGTTGCTCATGGGCAGGACAGCGGTAGCCATGCAGGAATGCGATCGCACAACTCCGAATGCCTTGGTCATAAGCAGCGTGGAGACCAACCCGTAATTCGTCTTCGCTTGCCTGGGTAATGGGTTGCAACACTTCACCACTTGCTGTTACCCGCTCATCGGCTTCTAAAACTTGCTCATACAACATTTCCGGCAACAGAATCTGACGAGCAAAAATGTCGGGACGATTCTGATATCCAATCCGCAGTCCATCTCGGAACCCCTTGGTCGTGATCAGGAGGGTGCGATCGCCTTTTCGTTCCAATAAGGCATTGGTAGCCACCGTGGTTCCCATCTTGACCACTGCAATTTGATCTGCGGGGATGGGTTGGTCCGCAGCGATGCCCATCAGATCTCGCATCCCCTGAAGCGGCGCATCAGCATAGCGATCTGGATTTTCTGAGAGCAGTTTATGCAGAACGATGGAACCGTCAGGTTTCTGGGCAACAATATCGGTGAAGGTCCCCCCGCGATCAATCCAGAATTGCCAATGTGCTGAGTTTTTGGCAAAGGCTGAACTAACCATGAGACCCACTTTAGTTGCTAATCACAAGAGACTGCTTGTGATTCACTATAAGGGGTTGATGATGAGATCTACTCGTTGAATTGGGTTCTTATCGGCTTCAGAAACTAACGCTATCGTTCGATTCTCATCCAGGGCCAGCTCGACAGTTTGAATCCCCAGTGATTGAAATAATCCCTCGTAGCTTTCAACAATCGTGCTGGGACTAGGGGACTGCAGTTGGGCCATTTCTAATCCTGCTACTTCTAATGCTTCTGCCTGCTCAGCCATCTCTTCGTAAAGCTCTGCTTCAGACTCAAAGTCTTCAGTTGTTTGGTAGCGGATCTCAGCATTTTCTGGTGAATATAATATGCAGTCCACAGCGCCAGATGTGTCTTCACCTGAAAAAACAAGTACTTTGGCATTCAGTTTTCGAGAAAAGTCCGATGCTGAGGCCAGCGGTATATATCTGCCGACATGGTGGAAGATGATAGCCCAGTCACTATCTTTGATTTGAACAACAGCACCTGTTGGATCGTATTGCTCCTGTTGATGGGATTGGGCTACCGTAATGGGGAAATTGTGAACAATCTCACGCTGCAAAGTCTCAGCATAGACTTTGGAGACAATATCAATGGGAGCATTTGCAAATAATACAACCCAAGAATAACTTCCAAAATTTCCTACAAATTCTTGAAATAGCTCTGATCTATCCATTATGGTTCAAGTCTAGTTGTTAACTTCAAAGGCAGCCTGATTCGCTAAATGCCAGTGTTCCAGTTTCTGCCAAGTCTCTAATGCGGTCCAATCCCCTTGTTGTTGTGGTTGCACCACCGTCAGAGTATCGAAAATAAACGTTTCCTTGACACTCAACCCTTGAATGATGGCCTGCCGTTCTGGTGCAGTCAGTTTTTTGTAAATGAAGCTGATATGGGGCATAAAGGGTTTGGCAATATTCTCAGGCCACAAAGCATAAACTCTTTGCCGCAAGGTCACCAGTTGATCAGCTAAAGAAGTACAGATATATACTGTTCTGAACAATTCTGAGCTATGGTCTAACCCTTGAGTCTGCAACTGCAAGATGGGTGTTGTAAATGCAAGGTCTGAGAGTTGTGCTTGAAATTGATCTGACACCTGAAGGCGACCCGCGACCGTCACATGGGGGCTGAATTGAGGAGCTTGGTATTGAGCTGCAAGCTGGTTGATGATTTCTTTCAGATAGATGGAATCTCCGGGTTGGGGAACAAGCCAGAGTGAAACTTCTTGCGTCATAACGGTTGCGTCCCGTTTGCTGCCCCCTCTTTAATGGTGAAGGCTTGATCGTAGCGTTCAATTCTCTAAGCGTTGCCAAATCTTTTTGACAGGAGTTGCTATGACCGATCATATCCGTTTGGCACAGCAGTTACAGCAACTGGATGGCAAAGGCTATAAAGCCTACAAAGCCATTCGAGGCGAGTACAGTTTTCCCAAATTTATGCTGAAAATGGATCGGATACAGGGCGATCCGTTTGCTAAGCCGAGCCAATGTCGAGTCCTGATTTCGCAGCAGGTGGCAGGTTTCCCGGTAATGTTATTCGCCAACCGAAGTCGGGAAGTGGGCCTACGAGATGTCTTGACACGGCAGTTTCACCAGCTAGCACAGCAACTACAGTGTCGTTCAGGCACTGGAAATAGTGGGTTAATTGCTATTACGCAACCAGGTCCAGAAATCCTGGAACGTACTGCTGTCTTTATCAATGAACAACAGGTAGAAATACGCTTCTGGATTGGTTTACCTGCTCGAGGACGACAAATTAATGGTGAGCAGGCGGCTGATTTGCTCTGTGAACAAATCTCCCAGCTTGTTGAGGGGATGCTTTATGCTCAGTTACCCACTCAGACTCTTCAGCATCACATTGACACGAATGAGGATGCAGATTGGCTAAGGCAGCAATTGTCCTCACAAGGATTAGTAGCTTTTGTCGCAGATGGTGCGATCTTGCCACGTCGTAGTGGGATTGATGTGCGTCCTTTAGAGTCAATCCCCTTTCAGTCCCCGGAATCTTTGCGAGTTGAATTCCACTGTCCCCATCATGGCCTGATGACTGGTATGGGTGTGCCTGAAGGAATTACATTGATTGTGGGCGGTGGCTATCATGGCAAATCGACGCTACTTAAGGCCCTGGAGTTAGGCATTTACAACCATATTCCGGGGGATGGTCGCGAGTTTGTGATTACCGATGCCGATGCCGTCAAAATTCGAGCAGAAGAAGGACGTCCGGTGGCCCGCTTGGATCTGTCGCCGTTTATCAACCATCTCCCTCATCAACAGACCACCACCCAATTCTGCACCCAGAATGCCAGTGGCAGCACCTCTCAATCGGCCAATATCATCGAAGCTTTGGAGTTAGAGGCCAAGGTCTTACTGATTGATGAAGACACAACGGCCACTAATTTGATGATTCGCGATCGCAGAATGCAAGCCCTGATCACCAAAGACCAAGAGCCGATCACCCCATTTATCGATCAAATTCGACCTCTATATGAAGACCACGGGGTTTCCAGCATTTTGGTAATGGGCGGCAGTGGCGATTATTTTGAAGTGGCGGATACGGTGATTGCGATGTCTGCGTATCGTCCTGAGAACGTGACGGACAAGGCCCATGCGATCGCAGCCCAATACCCCAGCGATCGCACCTGCGAAGCGGGTCAACCCATCGGCACCAGCCCACCTCGAATCCTCCAGCTTAATCCCAGTGCTCTGGAGTGGAAAGGCCGACCTGCCAAGATTAAAGTCCATGATCTGCGGGAAATCATTTTAGGTCGGGAAGCCATTGATTTGAGCCAGGTCGAGCAACTGGTGGAGTCAGGACAGTTGCGTGCGATCGCAGCCGCCATTCTATCGCTCCATCAATCCCCACCTACTGAGCTGAATTTTGCCACTGCGATCCAAACCATCCTGTCACGACTATCTACTGAGGGACTGTCTACGCTCAGTTCCTTCCCTGAAGGAGATTTTGTTGCTTTTCGTAGGTTTGAGCTAGCGGCTGCCCTGAATCGTTGGCGTGACCTTAACCTGGAAGATTAGGCCGCGAGACAAATTGCCCTCTCCAAAGGGAGATTTGTCTCTCCTTCATGACAAAATAGAACAGGATTTTGATAATCAAGATATTACCTGGGGTCTGGATGATGATAGCTAGCGCTGATTATAGGAGCGACCCCGTGGCTGATGGGGAGGAGCTGAACTCGGTGATACGAGATTTAAAGCATTTTTGCTCAGGATTCAATTGAGGGGGATTGGGGCATACTTTGAGCACTACGATTTCTCAAGTCTGCCCTAAAAAAGCGATATAAGCGACCTTGATGTGCCATTTTTAGTCATTGAGGCGAAAGTCTCTAGTGTTTGTTTACACCGTTTCCCTTGACGCTGATTTCCCAATGCTCTTTTTTCCATTCTCTTCAACGCTCATGAATTCACTTGGAAGACATATTTTAGTTGAGTTTTATGGTGGTTCTGCAGAAGTCCTCAACGATGTTTTGCTGATTGAAACCAGTATGTTGGAAGCAGCCCAAGAATCGGGAGCCACCATCATCACCTCCCAATTCCATCGATTTCCGCCCATTGGGGTGTCCGGGTTTATCGTCCTCCAGGAAAGTCATTTTGCCATTCATACCTGGCCCGAATACGGCTACGCCGCCCTGGACTTATTTACCTGTGGCATGTCCGTTAATCCCTGGATCGCCTATGAAATCCTGAAGGAAGCCTTTCAAGCAGATCATGGGTCAGCATTGGAGTTAAACCGAGGTCAACTGCATTTGCTGGAAACAGCGGATATGGACTTCAAGAAACCGGAAGAGGTTGCCGCCTACCAATACACAGATCCCCAGGAAAACAGAACCGTCTGGTTCACGGAACGCAACGATAATATTGCCTTGTCCATTCGGCACAAAGGGGGGTGGGTGTTTCGCGAAAAGTCTCCCTACCAAACCGTAGAAGTCCTCAACACCTTTGAATACGGCAAAATGCTGGTGCTCGACAATATGGTTATGTGTAGTGAAGGGGACGAAAAAGCCTATCACGAGATGATTGTACATGTGCCGATGCTGACTCATCCCGCTCGAAAAGTGTTAGTGATTGGGGGCGGCGATGGCGGTAGCATCCGGGAAATTCTTCGCCATCCCCAAGTGGAAGAGGTGACTCTGGTAGAAATTGATGAGATAGTGATCAAAGCGGCTAGAGAGCATTTGCCCACTCTGTCTTCTGCTTTAGATCATCCCAAACTGAATCTGCTGATCGGTGACGGTATTGAGTATTTAGCGGCTGCCGCCGATGAGTCTTACGACCTGATCATTATTGATTCCTCTGATCCAGTAGGATGCGCTGCTCCTCTATTTACTAAGGATTTTTACCATCAAGTTCATCGGGTTTTAGGTGCGGGGGGTGTCTTGGTGGCCCAAAGTGAGTCCCCTCGGTTTAATCAACCGAAGTTTGTAGAACTCTATCAAGACTTAAGCTCGATTTTTGGAGCCTCTCAGATTCACTGTTATCTAGCCTTTATTTCGACCTATCCGACCGGGATGTGGAGCTTTGCCTACTGTTCCAAAAATGGGCCGCATCCAATCCAGGATTTCGAGCCGCAAAAAGCGCAGCAATTTTCCCAAGATCATCAACTGGCCTATTACAACTCCGGTATTCATCAAGCGGCTTTCTGCTTGCCTACCTTCGTCAAAGACATGATTTTGGTGGAGCAGCCTGTGTTGGTTTAATTATGGCGGCCTTTGACTCCAATGGTGTGGGCCTAGAGAATGGCAATTTGTTCGGCTTACCCTTCGATTTTGACAGCGCCCAAATTATTGTGTGGGGCATCCCTTGGGAAGTGACTGTTTCCTATGGTTCAGGAACTGCAAAAGGCCCAGAAATGATTCTGCGAGAGTCCCCGCAACTAGATTTGTACGATTTTGATAATCCATCTGGATGGCAACAAGGGATTTATCTTGCGGGAATTCCTGACTTTATCCAAGCCAAAAATGATGCGCTAAAAAGCAAAGCCCAAGCCATTATTAAGCACACCAGCCAAGGCCATTCAGTTACAGATTCACCAACCTTGATGACAGCTCTTATGGAAATTAATCAGGAATGTCGTCATCTTAACCAGTGGGTTTATCAACAAGCTCAAACCGTTCTAAAGCATGGGAAAAAACTGGCCTTACTCGGTGGCGACCATAGTGTTCCGTTGGGCTATTTACAGGCGTTAGCAGAACACTATGACGAGTTTGGCATTCTCCAAATTGATGCTCATTCCGATTTGCGCCAAGCTTATCAGGGGTTTGAATTTTCCCATGCGTCGATTATGACGAATGTTTTGAAATTGCCCCAGGTCACGAAGCTAGTTCAAGTAGGGGTGCGAGATGTCTGTGCGGCTGAAGTCGAAACGGTTGCCCAATTCCAGGGAAGAATTATGACCTACTACGATCTAGCCCTGAAGACGCAGCTTTATAAAGGTGAGACTTGGCATTCCCTCTGCCAAGAGATGGTGGAGCATCTCCCTGAGCAGGTCTACATCAGTTTTGATGTAGATGGTCTAGATCCTAAGTTATGTCCCCACACTGGCACCCCGGTTCCTGGCGGATTGGAGTTGGAAGCGGTTTTTCATTTGTGTCGAACGATTGTCCGTAGTGGGCGATCGCTAATTGGATGCGATCTTTGTGAAGTGGGTAATGGGGTTTGGGATGGCAATGTAGGGGCGCGAATTCTCTATAAGCTCTGTAATTTAATGGGGTTGAGTTTGGCCTAAATATTATTCCATCAGAAGTTTTCAAGTACCCAGGCCGTTGAAAATCGTGATGATTTAAAGTTTAGACTCTGCCTTAGGGCGCAGAGTGGGCAAATTCGAAAGAATCGCTCGTTTTTTAAGTCGAAATACCCTGTAAATAGTGGCTAAATACTGGCTGAGAGCCCTTCTTGTCTTGTTCTTAAAAGTGTGCAACCCAGTAATCCCCAAGTTAGATATGGTCTGCTTTTGCGATTAAGTGTGTATTCAATTTAGCTCCTATTGGAGAAGGTTATGGATTCAGGCTTGTCAAAGCCCCTAGTCTTATCAAGAAGAGACTTTACTTTTGCAAGAAACTCGTTTCAGAAGTAGTATTTTCGAGGTTTGCCACTTGAGCATTAACAGTGCGGACATAGTGCATTGCCATGCTGTGTTGGGCCATGTTGCCCTTTACTTTATACAGTTGTGCAGAGTGTTGGAAATCACTAACCGCAGCTTGATGTTTCCCAACGTGTAAGTGGAGGATACCTCGATTGCCATGAGCCTTAGCATTATCAGGGGCAATTGCAAGCACTTGAGAGTAAGTTTGAATGGCAGCTTCGTAGTTAAAAGTTTCAGTTTGTGAGGCAGCAAGATGCATCATAGCTGCAACTTTTTGCTTGGAATCAATAGTCGATAAGGTTGGTGTAGTGCTTTTGTTCAGGGCCTGTAGAAACTCTTTAGCACCAGGGGTTTGCATTTTCTCCAGGGTCGCAATGGCTAAACTACGCCATTCTTTCTGGCCATACATAGTTTTGAGTTCAGCTAAGGCTTCTGGCCCAACACTGCTGAGCATTTGAATCACTTGTTGATGGAAGGCTTCTCCTTGGGAAGCTTTCAGCATGTTAATCAGACCCTTGGCTTTGGCTTGTTGATCAGATAGCGTCGTCTCAGCAGAGGGGAGGATCTGCGGTTTCTGGTTGCGGTAGGCCGTATGAGTTATGGGGGTTTGAGCTTGGGCAATTTCAGCTACAGAGAGTCCAAAAGAGACGAGGGCTAAAGCAGCAGCAGTGGTGAAGTTTTTGAAGTGGTTCGACATGCGATCACACAAAGAAGATGATGACAAAAAGAGAAGACTATTAATGTTTTTTCTTCTCAACTTAGTGTTACAGCTGTATGTTCGTGATCATGTTTTTGTACTTTCGGAAAATTGTATTACTTTCGTATGAGATTGATCCGGTTGTATGAGATTGATTAAACCTGAGTTGCTATGGGTCTCAAGCAATAGCTAGCAACTTACTCTCTTCCCGCTATAAGATTGCGTATTTAAAGAATGCTGAAATCTATGTATATCAAGAATCTGAATACATCATCTTATGCCGGGAAAGGAGTAAATGATTAGAAGGCCATGCAAGGGAGTGCAAAATCCCATGACTCAACTGAATCGTCGCCAATTTTTACTCGCGACTGGCACAGCTCTATTAGCAGGCCATTCCAAAGCGCGAAGTCAATCCCATTTGACAATCCCTATCTCTAGAAGAACGAAGGCAGTCATCTCTCGTATCCAAACTATTCGGTTTTCGAACTTAGGGAAGATTTACCATTCCCCCAATGACCAAGATCGGACCGGTAGGGGGATTTGGCCCTGTCGAACCTGCAAAGGCCCCATGAGGGATTGTCAAGAAAAAGATCAACGCTCTGAGAAGATTTATCTGCCTTTCGTTATGGCACCCCGTCGTCAGACGGATATGATGGTCCGACAAGCCTATCAACTGCTGCCTGAGATCGTTCGTCGCCAAACTGCCTTTGTGCTGGCTGATCGCCTGGTGCAATATCCAGAGGCTTATCTTCCTTATCTACAGCAAAAACAGCAGGTTGTTTTAGTCGGCAGCTTTGTGGGGATCGACAATGCTCGAAATATGGCAGAGTTTCCCCAATGGCTGGTTCAGCTTCATCAACTGGAGCTGCTACAAGTGGAGGTTTGTATTGATTTGATCCACAGCTTGGGCAAGCCCATTGTCGATATTATCTATGCTCTGGGCGATTCTCCTTCTAATTTTGCGCTTACCTTTCGTCAACACATACAGGCCAAACTCCATAGGATTTTGGAAAGCAAAGGGCTGAAACAGTTACAACGACCCTTGGCATGGGGCGCGGATGAGGTGATGTTGAAAGCCTTTGCCCGGCGTTTGTCTCCCCTGAGACTCAAGGCCCATATAGCCAGCCCTAATGCGCGGCACCATTATGATGGCCAAGTAACCACATCAACTATCCTGCAGTTAGCCATGACCGAAGTGGGTTTGACAGCTACCCAGGATGACTCTTTTGATATGCAAGCATTGATCTTTGGTCGCCAGCCTCAAGCATCTACCTTTGCCTATCAGCCCAATGATGAGCACCAACAATCCTTGGATCAGCAATTTGCCCAACAGCTCCGTCGCCTACCTGCCAACCTCCACTCTAAAACTTTGATTATTGATGCCAGAATTCCCAATGGTGCTTGGGATACCCAGTGCATTCCAACCTCTGATAATTTTCTGGCTTTTGGCTCATGGGGAACCTTTACGAATTCCTGTGCCCAGACTCTTGCGATCGCAAAACTACTACATTATGCTCAACGCCCCACAATCCAACGCCAGCTTCTTTTAGAGGCCGTTGTCCATGATGTCTTTACAATTGGCTACGCCGAAGCTCGTGATCGCAACTCTCCCTTACGCAAACAGCTCCAATCCTCAGGATTGCGCTATGACGATACCTGCTATGCAACGGCGATGGAGGTGGAACGGGTGTTTGAGGTGATCAATGCCTTCGTCAATGAACGCATCACTGAGGTTGCACCACAGTTGGGATCAGTGACTTTCAGAGTCATTCCTCAACTGTGGCGAACCTTTGAAAGTCAGGTGTTTTTGGACGGTAGCGATGGTGCGATCTCAGGCGTCTATCGCACCGATCTAAACCCAACTATTTTCAGCCCCATCAAAGCCGTGCCCTCCATGACTCAATTTGCTCTTGCTGATTTAGAACAAGAGTTCAATTCTCTTTAAAGAGCATCTTCAAGTACTGGTCTAAACTTGCTGACGATCCCAGAAGTGATCGAATTTAAGCGCTTCCGAAATTTCCTCGGCACTATAACGTCGAGTTAGCTGGCGCTCTCTTAATTCCTAATACCAATAAGTCTCCAAGAGTGTAATTTTGATTAGTGACTAAAGTAGGCTAGGAGAGGATTTCACAGATTTGAGAATTACGCTTGCAGGCACAGTTTGGTATAACAAGCGGCCTGTACTTCAGGATCTTTGACACACAAACGTCTCTTTTGCCGTTGATCAATAAACTCTAAGAATCCAATGACAGAATAACGCTCAAACTGTATAGCAAGATTTTTCGGAGGAAATTAATAGGGTTGCAACAATAAAGAGGTGACTATTCTCCGTGTAATTGCAGGATAAAACGCATAAAGTTGCCAGTAAGATAAATAGCAAACTCCACTTCATCTATTGAATAGTTCTCGTCATGCTTAACAGCATCATTTTGATAGAGTCTATACTGCCCAAAAAGAAGCTGTTGATACAAATTGACGATCTGCGGGTGCAAATTCTTGTTCTTGAGCCATCTGAGGAGTTCCTGTTGCTGATTCTCTAAGGATTTTTGATTATTTAAAACGTTCTTCAAAAGTGTCTCAAGTGAGAAACGTAGGTCGTCTAATAGATTTCTATATTGAGATGATTGGCCACTCTGATAGATATTTAATGCATTCTCAAACGGCTTGGCTGCTTGAGGAAAGTTTTCGAGACCTGCCAGCACACAATTTATAATGCCTTGATCAAGTAAGTCATCTCCCCGTGGATAAATAATAACTTGCTTGCCGCTTATGCCAAGTTGGAAACTTGCACTTGGAACAAGACTAGCAACATCTTTAATCTGGATTG
Organism: Acaryochloris sp. IP29b_bin.176; assembly: GCA_028285315.1. Classification (GTDB taxonomy): domain Bacteria; phylum Cyanobacteriota; class Cyanobacteriia; order Thermosynechococcales; family Thermosynechococcaceae; genus Acaryochloris. Next base: position 580 of record JANQPU010000095.1, on the reverse strand, counting down.
CCAACTCATCGATAAGGCTTTGGTTCTCGTCAGCATTTTCTGCCAATACTAAAAAAAGAGTCTGCAAAACTGTAGCTAATTCTGAAGTGGTTTGGCATTCGTCAGTCCTTTTGTATACAAACGTATCACCAAAATACTTGTCTTCTCGCTGAGGCAAATATCTCAAGATTCCTTCATTTGGTTTAAAGCGCTCTGCTGCATTTAAAGCAGGTTCAAGATGAAAACTATCATGAGCCTTTTTAATATATGGCTTACTACCTTTATGAAAATCAAATATTTTACAGAAACGTTCATCTACAGAAGGGCTTGTACATAAAAAGGGCCATCAGTATTGTTCTAATATCCTAATAATTCCATATTTGAACTTACAGAAATCTTCTGCAGGATCATTAGCGATATTCCATCTCCTATAGTGATCCGATATTTGTTTTGCATAATCCATATTCTGATAGCCAAACCTAGTCTATCTACTGTTAAATTTGTAGGTGTCCATTTTCATCATTAATGTCTGATGAAACGTAACCATAACCCCGTTCCCTGTTCAAGTTGAGAGTCATTAAGACACTGGAGGGGGATTGGC
>JANQPU010000094.1 GCA_028285315.1 Acaryochloris sp. IP29b_bin.176 | reverse complement strand
AGCAGTTATAACAGTCATCACAACTAGAGTAGGCGTGAGCATGGTCACCACCACGAATAAGAATACTGGTTACATTTCTCAAATTATTGGTCCTGTTTTGGACGTTGAATTCCCTAGTGGGAAGCTACCCAAAATTTATAACGCTTTAAAGGCCAAGGGCAAAAATGCTGCCGGAGACGACGTTTCCGTGACTTGTGAAGTTCAGCAACTCTTGGGCGATAACCAAGTTCGCGCCGTATCCATGAGCTCCACTGATGGTTTGGTTCGGGGCATGGAAGTCGAAGATACGGGTGCTCCCATTAGCATTCCAGTGGGTAAAGCTACTCTGGGCCGCATCTTTAACGTCTTGGGTGAGCCTGTAGACAACAAAGGAGATGTCGGTACCGACGAAACCTTCCCCATTCACCGTCCTGCGCCTAAACTCACAGACTTGGAAACCAAGCCTTCTGTGTTTGAAACGGGCATTAAGGTGATTGACCTTCTCACTCCCTATCGTCGAGGCGGTAAGATTGGCCTCTTCGGGGGTGCGGGTGTGGGTAAAACCGTGATCATGATGGAATTGATCAATAACATTGCCACCAACCATGGGGGGGTGTCTGTATTCGGTGGTGTGGGTGAGCGCACTCGTGAAGGGAACGACCTCTACAACGAAATGATCGAATCCGGCGTCATCAACAAGGACAACCTTAACGATTCCAAGATTGCCTTGTGTTACGGCCAGATGAACGAGCCCCCCGGAGCCAGAATGCGTGTGGGTCTGTCTGCGTTGACCATGGCCGAGTATTTCCGTGATGTCAACAAGCAAGACGTGCTGTTGTTTATCGACAACATTTTCCGATTTGTGCAGGCCGGTTCTGAAGTATCGGCGCTGCTCGGACGCATGCCTTCGGCGGTGGGATATCAGCCGACCCTCGGTACGGACGTGGGTGATTTGCAAGAGCGGATTACCTCCACTACTGAAGGATCCATTACGTCTATTCAGGCGGTATATGTGCCTGCGGACGACTTGACGGACCCCGCTCCGGCCACTACGTTTGCTCACCTGGACGGAACCACCGTGTTGTCTCGAGGTTTGGCGTCTAAAGGGATTTACCCCGCTGTGGACCCCTTAGATTCTGCGTCCACCATGTTGCAGCCCGGTATTGTCTCCGATGAGCACTATCAAACCGCTCGGGCTGTGCAATCTACCTTGCAGCGTTACAAAGAACTTCAAGACATCATCGCCATTCTGGGTTTGGATGAATTGTCTGAAGATGACCGCTTAGTTGTGGCCCGCGCTCGTAAGATTGAGCGTTTCCTCTCGCAGCCCTTCTTCGTGGCTGAGGTGTTCACCGGATCTCCGGGTAAGTATGTATCTCTAGAGAAAACCATCGCTGGTTTCCAAAAGATTTTGGGTGGTGAGCTGGATGATTTACCTGAGCAAGCCTTCTACCTCGTTGGTGATATTGATGAAGCCATTGCCAAAGCTGAAAAAATGAAGGCCGAAGGCAAGTAAGGAGGCATTATGTCACTAACGGTACGAGTCATTGCCGCCGACAAAACAGTTTGGGACTCTGCAGCTGAAGAAGTCATTCTACCCAGCACCACGGGTCAGATCGGTATTTTGACAGGTCACGCACCATTGCTCTCGGCCCTTGATGTCGGTGTCATGCGAGTCCGTCCTGGTAAAGACTGGGTTGCGATCGCCCTTATGGGTGGCTTTGTTGAAGTGGAAAATGATGAAGTGATCATCCTGGTCAACGGCGCTGAGCGCGGTGACACCATCGATCGTGAAGAGGCCCGTGCTGCCTTGTCTGCGGCTCAAACCCGATTAGAACAATCGGAGCAAAGCGAAGATAAGCAAGAGCGCTATGAAGCTCAACGTGACTTCAAGCGAGCCCGTGCCCGACTTCAAGCCTCTGGCGAAGTCGTCCAAATCTAAGTTTCATTGGTTGTTGACTGTTCTGAGCCTTGCAATAGCAGGGCTCAGTTCTTTTTTATGGAGTTTACCCAATAATTCCATATCTCATAGGAATTGCGTGCAGAGATAGAAAAGAGAATCACTTGGCAATACACTCCATCAATCCATGCCAATATAGATATTCCGTAAAATATTGCTCTGAGCCAAATGGGACAAAGAGTATTGACTGATTTCCAAGGATCCTTATCATGGCTGTATATGGAGATTATACTGTAGGCAAAAACTAATAATGGGGTCATAACAAATAGAAGAACTATACGATGCCAGTTATTAAAATCTTCTACTTGTGAAATATTCTCTGACAGTGGTGTGATTATTTCGACATAAGTTTGTACATGATGCCACAAAAAAACTAGGCTCAATAGCTGTTTCAGGGAGGTTGTTCCATTCAAGTTGAAGAGGGTAATGTTAGGTAAAAATTTTCCTCCACTAGAATGATGCTAACGCTTTC
>JANQPU010000090.1 GCA_028285315.1 Acaryochloris sp. IP29b_bin.176 | reverse complement strand
TAAGTCTCCAAGAGTGTAATTTTGATTAGTGACTAAAGTAGGCTAGGAGAGGATTTCACAGATTTGAAAATTACGCTTGCAGGCACAGTTTGGTATAATTCTGTAGAGCGGATGCAAAAACCAAAGGGGCAAGTCATGTCATCAGACTTCTTGTTGGCTTGGGTTGTGGCGACCCACCGTTCCCAGATGCGGATGGGTTGAATGGGTGCCGATTGCGCTGCTTGTGAGTCTTGAACCCATACCAATTCCAGCATGGCATTGTGAAAAAAGAATCGCCGATTGGCAGTGCCCTGACCAGGGTGAACATTTCTAGTGCCTTCTGTTAACCCCAATGTGATCAACCGGTCAGCAGCAGGAGCACCCATATCCGTACAAATAAAGAGGTGGTCAAATTCGACTGCCATACTATCCGTCCTTGACAAAGAGTAAATCTAACAACTGCTTAAAGACGCTAGCAGTGGGATGACGCTTATATTGTCGAAGACAGTCAATGCATTGATGCTTGTCTGGTTGGAACCATCGCGGCACTAGCCATCGGGCAATCTTCGTCCCCCAAAATAATCCTTGGGTGAGACTCGTCACATTCACAGGGCGGCGGGCAGTACTGGCACTACTGAAATCTAGAAGAATGGGCTGTTGAGCAGTGATCATGATATGGGCCGTCACACAGCGTAAATTACCATGATCGATACCCGCTTGATCTAGGCAAAAGGCTTGGTGTAACAGCTGAGTTAACAGGCGCTGTACGCTGTCTTTCTCCAACCCCTGTTGACGTTGCAGCCATTTCAGTAGGGGCTGGCCTGATACATGGTCCATAAGCAGAAAATTATTGCTGTGGTCTCGTATCCGAGGGCCGATGTGATGAGTATTGGCTAGGGCTAATAAAGACACTTCGTGGGTGAATGATGGCTGAGGGGCATCGGTACGTCGAACCTTCAGTGCTGCTAAATGGCCTTGGTGCTGAACTAGCAAGACCAGCCCACAATAGCCTAGTCCCAAGCAATGCCAGCTCTGTACCTGCTTGGGTCCCCAATCATAAATGGCAGTAATGCCCAGATCGGCCAATTCGGAGATGCGATCGCAACTCACTTGCTCATCAGGATAGGTCAGCAGTCTCTGTTGAGGGGATTGCAAAACTTCTGTTAAGGGAACAGAAGATAATCCAATAGAGTCCACGTTGGTTGTCCAAGAACCATTAATTCGAGGCCACATTGAAAGTCATTAGATGATAACGCTCTCTAGACGCAAACCCTACCTTCAAGTACAGTCGCTTAGCTTTGTCGTTGGTGCGAGCAACTTCTAAATGCAAAGCAGCAATATCCAGACTGGAAGCCTGGCGGGCTATAAACTCTAAAGCTTGTCTACCGATACCTTGACCTCGAAATTCCTCAGCGATAAATAGTTCATCAATAAATGCATCACGGCCCCCAATTCAATACTGTAGCCAAAACACAGGGTGGCGTACCCTACTACTTTTCCAGAGATGAGGATCAACCAGACTCGTCCAAGTTTTGAATGAGGCACCAGCAATGGCAACACAGCATCAAGCCGTTGCTGATCAGACAGGACAATCTGTTCAAAGTCGTGGTAGTCCCGCACTAACGGTAGTAACACTGCGACGTGGGATTCATCTGCAACTTGAAAGATTGGGCGTTCCATCCTTGCAACGATCGTGAATTGAATGTGGACAAATGATAGACCTACCGTTGAGTTCCCACAATTATCTCCTGATCAAGGGGAAAGCAAAAGCAAGCTGCTTGCAGAATAGTAGATTCCTCAATTAATGATTGGGACTTCCCACCATATTGGCGAGCTTGGCTTCCGTAATCCCTTGTTTTTCTAAAGCCACAGCCGCTTTAAAGATAGTGTTCTCTTCATAGGGACGGGCGATGATCTGGATGCCGACAGGCAGCTCTCCTGGCAGAAAGATAGGCACTGAGAGAACAGGCAAGCCAATAAAGGAGAGAGGTTGGGTGTAATAGCCGAGATGAGGACGAATGGGCACCGTTTGTCCGTCTAACTCCATTGATGTTTGGTCGATCAAGGGAGCGGGACAAGGGGTTGTGGGGGCAATAATTAGATCTACGGTCTTAAAGATTTCGCGGACCTGATTACGATACCAACGGCGAAAGCGCTGGGCTTGCAGATACCAGCTATTCGGTATCATCGCGCCTGCGACAAAGCGATCGCGGGTGGCAGTGTCAAAGTCCTGTAAACGAGTTTGCAATCGCGGCAAATGGAGCTGGCTGCCTTCACTGGCAGTAATCAGATAGGCGGCTGCCCTGGCCCGAGCCGATTCAGGTAAGGCCACAGCTTGGGTGACCTGTAATGCGGACGATACTTTGTCTAGGGCCTGGGCTACGGTGGCGGTCATGCCTCGTGAGAAATGGTCGGTTGCGATCGCAACGCGTATCCCTGACATATCCCCTGATAACTCAGGTGTAATAGGAGGACGGTCAGTACAAATAGGATCGCGAGGGTCAGCCCCTTGGATAACATTAAAGGCTAGGGCAATATCTTTAACGGAGCGGGCAAAGGGACCAATATGATCCAAGCTGCTAGAAAACAGGTAGGCTCCCGCCCGAGAGAAACGGCCATAGGTGGGCTTGAAACCATAGACGCCACACAACGAGGCTGGAACCCGAATGGAGCCATTGGTATCAGAGCCTAGGGTCAGCGGCACGAGGCCAGCTGCCACCGCCGCAGCTGATCCGCCAGAAGAGCCGCCTGAAATTCGGGCCGGATCATGGGGATTAGGGGTGACGCCATAGTGATGATTGATGGTGACAAAACCATAAGCATATTCATCCATATTCAGCGCTCCCACTAAAATTGCGTCTGCGGCTTTGAGGCGGGCCACGGCAGTTGCATCTTGGGTGGCAGGTGGCTGGCTTTGATTAATTTTGGACCCGGCTAAGGTTACCGTTCCAGCAATATCAAATAGGTTTTTGACTGCAAAGGGCACCCCTGCTAAAGGGCCAACAATTTCCCCCGTAGCAAGTTTGCGATCGAGGGCTTCGGCTGCAGCTAAAGCAGATGACTCTAGGAGTGTTGTAAAGCAATTGAGATCCTTTCGGCTAGCAATTTGTGATAAAGCTGCTTCGACGATGGACCTTGCTGAGCGCTCACCAGTTTTGACCTGTTGAGCAATCTGGGCCGCTGTCAAATTCATGGTTCAAACTGAGGCGCAGCCTCTAAAGTATCGGGTAAGGGAAAGTCTAAGACGGGCTGGGCAATCGTGTGGATCTGCTCAAAGCTCGCGACCACGCCTTGAAGTTGCTCTGGGGGAATCGATAAACCTAGCAGCTTGGCTATCTCGGTCACATAAATCGTTGAGTTAAAAGAATCTGAACCATCGGATGGTGAAGCTGGAGACTTTGACATGGGGTAGGTCTGAAAGGGCAACAGGTTCAGAATAGCGAACCCATGAACAGATCGAGCGCACCAGTTTCCCCACCTTTGAACGAAATAGCGCCCCAGGGATGTCCTCAATTCTGCTCATAATAGAAGAAGTGCATGACGACTATCGCCCACAAAGGAATCCATGGCTAGAGACCTGAGAAAATTTATCCAACGCCTCGAAGAGCGAGGTCAACTCAAACGTATCCAAGCCTGGGTCGATCCCAAACTGGAAATTGCTGAAATTTCGGATCGGATGTTGCAGCAGGGTGGACCAGGGCTACTGTTTGAGAACGTCAAAGGCTCTGACTATCCCGTGGCAGTGAATTTATTGGGCACCGTGGAGCGCACCTGCTGGGCGATGAATATGGAGTCCCAATCCGAACTGGAGGATCTGGGTAAGAAGCTGGCAATGCTGCAGCAGCCGAAGCCTCCCAAGAAACTGAACCAATTTATTGACTTTGGCAAAGTCCTTTTTGATGTGGTTAAGGCCAAACCCCAGCGGGATTTACTTCCCCCTTGCCATCAGATGGTGTTGAAAGATGAGCAGGTGGATTTAACCCAAATTCCGATGATTCAGCCCTATGTCGGGGATGGCGGTAAGGTGGTGACACTCGGCCTGGTGATTACCAAGGACTGTGAAACGGGAACGCCCAATGTGGGAGTGTATCGTCTGCAGTTACAGTCTAAGAACACCATGACGGTGCAGTGGCTGTCCGTGCGAGGCGGGGCAAGGCATTTACGCAAGGCGGCAGAGCAAGGGAAAAAACTGGAGATTGCGATCGCAATTGGTGTGGACCCGCTGATCATCATGGCCGCAGCCACGCCCATCCCAGTCGATCTTTCAGAATGGTTATTTGCAGGGCTTTATGGCGGTAGTGGCGTTCTCCTTGCCAAGTGCAAAACCGTAGATCTAGAAGTACCCGCCCAAAGTGAGTTTGTCCTGGAAGGCACCATTACGCCGGGTGAAACAGGGGTGGATGGTCCCTTTGGCGATCATATGGGCTACTACGGCGGCATCAATGAGGCAGCTCCGCTGATTCGGTTCCACTGCGTGACTCACCGCAAAAATCCCATCTATCTGACCACGTTTAGCGGTCGTCCCCCTAAGGAGGAAGCGATGATGGCGATTGCCCTCAATCGAATTTACACGCCGATCCTACGACAGCAGGTGTCGGAAATTGTGGACTTCTTTTTGCCAATGGAGGCCCTCAGCTACAAAGCCGCCGTTATTTCCATTGATAAAGCCTATCCAGGTCAGGCTCGCCGTGCTGCCTTGGCCTTCTGGAGTGCCTTACCGCAATTCACCTACACCAAATTTGTGATTGTCGTCGATAAGGAGGTCAATATCCGTGATCCGCGCCAAGTGGTGTGGGCGGTTTCCTCTAAGGTCGATCCGGTGCGGGATGTATTTATCTTGCCGGAAACCCCCTTTGATACCCTCGATTTTGCCAGTACCAAGATTGGTTTGGGGGGACGGATGGGTATTGATGCGACGACGAAGATTCCCCCGGAAACGGATCATCCTTGGGGCGAACCGCTCAAAGCAGATCCAGATGTAGCAGCAATAGTAGATCGCCGTTGGGCTGAATATGGCCTAGCGGATCTGAAGCTGGGTGAAGTAGACCCGAATCTGTTTGGTTATGAGATGTCTTAAGTTTTACTTCTCGTTCAGTCTAAGTTACTACTAATCAGTAGGAATAGCTGTGTCAGTTCATCTCTTCTAGTGAAGGGTGCCTGTAGGGTGGGTTGATGCAGAAGCAGACATTAATTTTAACTCACTATATTTTCATTATTTAAGGCTATATTCCTTCATATTTTTTGTTAAGAATGGCCTTAGCTTTAACTTATTTGAGCTAAGTTATACAACCCTGATTATTTTTAAACTGCTACGGGAATCCTATATAAAACTGTCGACAATGATCGAATTTAGTGGATAATATCCTACCATTCCCAAAGATTTTTTACGATGATGCCAAAAAACAGTTAGAGTCAATACCTCACTATGGTGTTCAATCATCAATACTAGACAAAGAGAAATCAGTAATGAGGTCTAATTATGTAGAGTATCTATGCAAACACCTATTTCAGTTAAAAAAAACGGTTCGGGGTCGTGGATACGGGAGTTCAAAACAATTTAAGGAAACAGATTCAGGAGACTGGAAAGATTTAGATAGCTTAACTGGTCTTGAAATTTGCCAATCTTGGTCAGTTCTATTGAATGCTGGTCATCTATTTGGTACGTCTGCTACCGAACGTGCACTCCTTTTTGTCCTTGATAAAGAGCTTGAATCTCGCAAAGAATTCATCTTGTCTTCTGCTAAGATCGACTTCGTGAGAATGGGCCTTCAAATTTAGAAACAGAAAATAGAAGGAAGACACAGAAACTAATCAAAGCATTTCTTTCTCCTCCCAACAAGAAAGTATGTTTTCTCAGGGCGACATATAAGCGTATCAGAATGCTTAGTTATCTTGATCTACACTCCAGTCTTAATGATTCTTGCCACATTATAAATTCGATCGAGCCTCCAGACTTAGAGCAACTTGTCCCAGTGGATGCACATCTTGAAGCTGATTGGTTATCTTCAAGTCGCTGGCGAGTACTCGAATCGATAGATCATTATGATGCAGAGATATTATTCCGCTCTCCACCTGCAGTTAATCAAATCCTGAAGCATATAGATGAATTTCGTCGATGGTGGCCTCCTCAAGAAAGAAAAAGTTCATTTAGTACAAAAGTTGATGAGCTATTTGCTAAACCTACACAATGGCCATCATCTCAACCTGAAGTACTAAATCACTTTATTAAGATGCACCTACCTTCGCCAATTGGCTGGCTTAATGAAGTGCGTCTTTGGCGTAACGATGATAATGGTAATTATCCTTGGGAAGGCTCTAACTTCTCAATTGCACCTAGTACATCGTAAATTAAATACTAAGACATTCATCTGTGGGCCTCCTTGCCTGTAAGCTATGGTTTTAGCGAGGAGCTTTCCCATGCCCAAAGAACCTTTAG
>JANQPU010000088.1 GCA_028285315.1 Acaryochloris sp. IP29b_bin.176 | reverse complement strand
AGTTGTAATTGGTGCTCAGTGGGGCGATGAAGGAAAGGGCAAAATAACCGATTTGCTGAGTCGCTCAGCAGATGTGGTGGTTCGGTATCAGGGCGGAGTGAACGCTGGCCATACCGTCGTCGTCGATGACCAGACCTTTAAGTTGCATTTGATTCCTTCCGGCATTCTCTATCCCAACACCGATTGCATCATCGGCTCTGGAACCGTTATCGATCCGAAAGTGCTGATCGAAGAGCTGGATATGCTGGACAACCTAGGGCTCAGCACTAGCCACCTCTACATCTCCGAATCAGCCCATGTCACGATGCCTTATCATCGGATGATTGATCAGGCGTCTGAAGAGCGTCGGGGTGACCATAAAATCGGCACAACCGGCAGAGGGATCGGTCCCACCTACGCAGATAAGTCAGAACGAACCGGCATCCGCATCCTGGATCTCATGGATTCAGAGGGCATGAAGAAGCAATTACGGTGGACGGTTAACTATAAGAACGTCATTCTGGAAAAACTCTACAATCTGCCTCCCCTAGATCCAGAAGAGGTGATTACCGAGTATCAAGTCTATGCCGATCGTCTGCGACCCTTCGTTGCTGACTGTTCGTTGAAAATCTATGATGCCTACCAACAGCACCGGAATATCCTGTTTGAAGGGGCTCAGGGCACGTTACTCGATTTGGATCATGGCACCTATCCCTATGTGACTTCTTCCAACCCAGTGGCCGGGGGGGCTTGTGTGGGTACTGGGGTTGGTCCCACTATGATTGACCGTGTGATTGGTGTAGCCAAAGCGTACACAACCCGTGTGGGTGAAGGTCCCTTCCCGACGGAACTGCATGATGAAATGGGCGCGGCCTTGTGTGAGCGGGGCGCTGAATTCGGAACCACGACAGGACGCCGCCGTCGCTGTGGTTGGTTTGATGCCGTGATTGGTCGTTATGCGGTCCGTATTAACGGTCTGGATTGCCTAGCAGTTACCAAACTTGATATTTTAGACGAGCTGGACGAGATTAAAGTTTGTGTAGCCTATGAAATTGATGGGCATGAGTCGAAGGACTTTCCCACCAATGCTCGGCAGTTCTCCCGATGCAAACCCGTTTATAAAACGCTGCCTGGTTGGAAACAATCCACCATTCATTGCCGAACTTTAGACGACTTACCCCCCAAAGCGCTGGACTACCTCAAGTTCTTAGCTGGAATCGTAGAAGTCCCGATTGCCATTGTGTCTCTAGGCGCTGAGCGAGACGAGACCATTATCGTTGAAGATCCGATTCATGGACCGAAGCGGGCCTTGCTATATTCCAACGGGGAAACCCAAGCCATGTCGGCCTAGGCAGCTTGAGGAAACGCAACGAATTTGAGGCCGGGTTCCTATGCCCTTTGAACTTCCGTTTTGGCCCACATATGCCACTCTGTGTCTTCTTCACTGGGTGATGGGAATGGCTGCAGCGATCTTGGCCCGGCAAAAGGGTTTAGATTTCCAATCCTGGTTAGTGAAAAGACTGATAGGTGGCACTGTCGCTTTTGTGCTAGTGCTGCGGGCTCAATCTCCACCCAATCTTCCATCTCATGGGTTAGACAACCAAGAGGAACCAAATGAGTGATTGGTATAAACCTGACCTGGCCTATATTCACGATGTGGGGTTTGGCGATTTTGCCGAACAGGCTGCTGCAAATATTTTGGACTGCTTCAAAGCGAATCAGATTGAGTCGGGCTTAGTCGTCGATTTAGGCTGTGGTAGCGGGATCTGGGCAGATTGCCTGATCCAGGCTGGCTACCAAGTCTTGGGCATTGATATCTCGGAAGCGATGATTGATCTGGCCCGCAGTCGCGTTCCTTCAGCAGAATTTCGGGTGGACTCTTTATTTACGGCCAGTCTTCCACCCTGTCGGGCTGTAACGGTTCTTGGAGAAGGTCTGAATTATTTATTTGATGCGGATCACAATTCATCTCGCTTAGGCCCGATATTCCAGCGAGTCTTTGATGCCCTTGAGTCTGGGGGACTGTTTATCTTTGATCTGGTAGAGCCGGGTCAGGTTGAAGTGGGAAAAGTCAGTCAAAGCTTTCGAGAAGGCGAGGATTGGATTGTTCTGGTCGAAAAACTAGAAGATTTGGAAACGATGATGCTGACACGGCGGATCATTACCTTTCGGCGAGAGGGCACCCAGTATCGACGGGATGAAGAAATCCACCGACAGCAGCTCTACAATGCCGATGAGATGGCGGAACAACTGCAACAGATCGGGTTTCAGATTCAGATTTCCAATACCTATGGTGAATACGAACTTGCGATCGCACGCAAAGCCATCACAGCCCGCAAACCCTAAGCCCCTAATTTGAAGGCTGGAGTTGCTTCTTGACCCGCTCTTGATTCAGCAAGGCTAGGGAGTGATTGGGATTGAGACTGAGAGCCTGTTCTAAGCTAGCTAAGGCTTCAGGAAATTTTCCCAAAGCCTTAAGGGCAATCCCTTTCCCGGTCCAATAATCGGCATTCTTTTCGTTAAAGGCGAGGGCTTTGTTATAAGCAGTCACTGCTCGGCTATAGGAGCGCAAGCCCATCAGAGCGAGGGCTTTGTTATACCAAGCACGATCAGATTTGGCATCCAGGGCCACTGCCTGATCGGAAGCAGCTAGGGCTTGCGAATAGTCCTCCAGCCGCCAATAGGCCGCACTTTGATTAATCCATATTTCTACCAGCGTTGGCTGTTTACCCGCGTTGGCGTCTCCTTTTAAGGCTTGATCGTAAGCGGCAACGGCTTCTTCTAACTTGCCCAAGGTTGCCAGAATCCTACCTTGGTTGAACCAGGCTAACGAAGATTGCGGATCGACCTCTACCCCTTGTTCAGCAGCATCCAATGCCTCATCAAATCGACCTAAACGCCAGAGAGATAAGGCCCGCGCACTCCAGGAATGGGCATCCTGAGGCGTTAAGGCTAAAGCTCGGTCAATAGAGGTGAGGGCTTCCTCAAACCGCCCTAGACCAATGAGTGCCGTTCCCCGCTGGCTCCAGGCAAAGTCTAAGCCAGCCTCTCCCCAATCTCCATCTCCTTCTTGGAATGCTTTTTCGCAACTGGCTAGAGCCGTCTCAAACTGACGGAGTTGATTAGCGTTGGCACATTGCTGAATCAGGGCCGCCGAAGAAGTCGGGGCCAGGGTGACAGCAAATCCGTGAGACGCTTGAGCCTGTTGATGTTCTCCCAATTGATCTAGCAGAATCCCCTGTTGGGACCATAGCTGGGAATCTTTCGGAGCGAAGGCTAGGGCCTTGTCATAGCCTTTGAGGGCCTGGTTGTAGTCCCCCAGTTGGCGATGCAGTTGGGCGAGCTGGGACCAGCCCATCGCCGGGGAGCTATCTCCCCAATCGCTATCGCCTCGGAGGGCGCGATCGCAGGATTGAAACGCCAATGAATATTGCTTTAGGGCCGCCAATACCTGACAGCGATCGGCCCAAGCCCGCCCATCCCGGCTATGGATATGAGTCGCCCAGTCATAGGCGGCTAGAGCTTCCTCTAAGCGCTCCAGCTTAAACAATGCCGCCCCTCGGTAATACCAAGCTTGATCCGGTAGCGATTGCCCCCGTTGATCGGCCACTTGCAGGGCCAACTCACAATCTTTAAGTGCAGGCTCATAATTTTGCAGGCGGAAGAGGCTGATACATCGCTTTGCTAAGATCTGGGGCTCATCGGGCTTGAGCTTTAAGACCTGATTAAAGGCGGCGACGGCTTCAGAATGCTTGGCTTGAGCAAACACAATCGTGCTGCGATCTGTCCAGGTTTGCGGATCATTGGTATTGAGGGCAATGGCTTGGTCACAGGCTTTCAGGGCTTCCTCATATTGCTTTTGTTGGGTCAGGCTTTGGCATAGTCCTGCCCAATGATCGTAGTCTTGCAGTCCTTCCTGAGCATTGAGCGGTTGAGGAAGCAAAGCGCTGATGAATAGCGTCGAGGCCAGTCCCCACAGTAGTTGTCCCACAGGCCATCTGTACCGCCGCAACTGGCAGTTCAAGTTTTCAGCAACTACTGAGACTTCATTAGGGACAGGAGTGGGTTGTTCCATCAGGCATTATGGCTCCACACAGATAGGCATCATCAAGGTTAGTGCCCTCAATATTGGCATTCTCCAAATTGGCTTCAGCTAGGTTGGCATTTTTGAGGGTCGCTGCTTTCAAACTAGCTCCGGTTAGATCAGCCCGAAACAGATTGGCCTCCGTTAAGTTCGCGCCATCCAAAATAGTTTGGGTGAGGTTCGCCTGGGGCAACTGCACCCGAAAAAAATCCACTTGGCTGAGATCCGCTTGGGCTAAGTCAGCCGTTTTCAGATCCAGTTCTCGACCACCCTGGTTGACTAGCTGCCATACCTGCTGCCATTTATCGGCCAGAACCGTTTTGATATTGATTTTACTTTTGTGGAGCTTTGCCAAGTTGAGATTGGCTCCTTCCAAATTGGCGTAGCGCAGATCCGCACCTTGTAAATTGCTGTTGGTTAAATTAGCCCGTCGAAAATCTGTATAGCGAAGGCGAGCGTTATTAAAGTTGGTGGCTCGTAGGTTGCTATCCTGCAAATTCACAATAAATAAGTAAGCCTGAGACAAATCCGCTTCTTCCAGCTCTGCCCCCACTAAGTTGATGCCCACCCAATGTACACCACTCAGATTTTTGCCTTGTACAGGCATTTCTGATGTTTTGGTAGCAGGCGATTCTGATGCCTCTTCAGGAACAGACTTCTCGATCTGCTGCTGGTTAACAATCGCCCAAGCATTCCGCCATTTCGGATCTAAAACCGTGGTGTCATCAATTTTGGCGTCCCTCAAATCTGTATTTACTAAATTGGCCCCGGTTAAATCCGCTCCAATCAGATTGGCTCCCTTGAGAGACGCGCCTTCCAACTTGGCGTTAATCAGCTTGGTTCCAACTAGAGATGCGTTCTGTAATCGGGCTTGCGATAAATTGGCGGTAGTCAAATCGGCTTGATTCAACTGGGCTCCAGCAAAGTTGGCTCTAGCTAAATTGGCCTCCGTTAAGTTCGCTTGGCTCAAGTTGGCATCGCGGAGTTGAGCATTTTCCAAGTCGCTGAGTGTGAGCTGGGCTTGGGATAAGTTAGCCCGGAATAAGATGGCTGCGCCTAGTTGGCTTTTCTCTAGATTGCTGAGGGTGAGTTGGGCACTAGAAAGGATTGCCTCTCGCAAATCAGCTTGTTTAAGATCTGCTCGAAGCAGGTCCGCTCCATCCAGCTTCGCTCCCCGCAGCTTCGCTTCTTTTAGATTGGCTCCTTTGAGGTTGGCATTGCGAAGGTCGGCTCCACCTAATTTGGCTTTGTCGAGCTGACAGTCGGCACATTCACGCGTTTCTTTAAGCTGATCAACATGATCACCTTTGGCAGCCTGCACAGATTGGCCTAATAAAGCTAGTGCAACCACTCCACTAACCAGTCCTGATGAGACCTTTGTAATCTGGCTTATCCGCAAAATCCGAACCTCAGATTTTAGGAAAGATCAACTACAGATCATGGCATGTTCACTTGTTACAAAGGATTAGACAAAGGTCTAGCATCATCAAGATTATTAAATAGGGTTAATCCTGTGCTAAAAAGATCATGCGTGATCGTTCTGAAATAGAGGATTCACCGGTACGAAGTCTTTGCTTATCTCTTCACGGTAATCTTCTAAAGCCAAGCCTCTGATAAAATCTGGTAGCAGTCAAAGTGGTGCAGGTCTTGGACACTCTTCTATCAGGGTTTTGATGAGTGTGCCTGGATTTCTTGCAAGTCCTTTGAATTGAGAGATAACGGATAAGTTTAGTTTGGTTAAAACTATCTAATTTACATCAGCGCCAATGACTAGGTTGATTGGACTGCTACTTCTCCTTTTTATCAAGACTCCATCCAATTACATGAAGCCTTTCACTCACGAGAGGACCGTAAGTGGTTACTGATAAATTATTGCCAAAGTGATCGTAGAACAACATTTTGCAGTACCCTTGACCACTGCAATTTTGCATTTCAGGATACTCATTGCAAATTTTAACTTCTCCAAAGCAGTCTGATATCACCTTTTGATCTGATTTACGATAGCTATATGCTGGCAAGCCTGCGTGTTGCCAACCTGAATTTACAAGTAAAGTTTTTGCATCGCGATATGGCATATTTTTCCGTAACTTTATTTCTAGACTTTCTGCATAAGCAGGAAACACCAAGTTCAGGAAAGTAATGTTCGCTAAAATTGTTAAGACAAGCCTAAAATAAACAAGTTGTTTAGTATTCATGGCCTTTTCTGTAGTACTTATCTTTTAGCGCTTAATGGTTTGGTGTTAGGTGGAGACAATCAACTTTACCTAACCAATTTCAAGTATAAATCTCTGTTCCGCTCTAACGACTGGTTATGCACCTTTACCAAGCATTGCAGGGACATCTATTTCTTTGAGGCAGGTTGCCCTAGACAAAGACAGCACGCAGTCGATGATACTTAGCAGGTCAGTCAGAGGTATTGCATTGCCAGCCACAAGCGATTCCTTTCCAAGATCTTCCAGTACCTCTGGTGTTCCTACGTTTCCAGGATTAATCACAGTAACGCCAATCTGTTGTGGCCTAAGCTCTTCTCGAAGGGCGTGAACGACTCCACGTAACCCGAATTTGGATGCCGAATTTGCAACCTCCCTTGAGGGGAAATTGTCTCGTCCAGACAACGCACCCATAAATATAATTTTTGGATTTTTAGAGCGCCGAAGTGCAGGTAGGAGTGCCTTAACCAGACGAATCGGTGCCATCAGGTTCACAGCAATCACCTGTGCAATATCTTCATCCGAACAGTTCTCAAAGCTGTACTGATTGGTGAAAGCGTTTGTTTCCCATGTACCTCCCATGTACAACAATGCATCAAGGACATCATCGCCGATCGCTTCTGTGACGATTTCAACACCAGAAATACAGGATAAATCAGCACTAATCCATTCCCCAAGAGAAGCTACAGTTCGGGATACAGCCACCAATCGGTGGCAATTGGGCGTAAGATGTGAGGCAACCGCAAGACCGATTCCACGACTCGCACCAGCAACAAGGACAGTGTTGAACATTGACCTACCCATTATTTTTGGTTTTCGGCTGGAATATACTCTTTGACTTTATGCTTGCTAAAAAGGTCAACCTTATCTGAAATTCTATATTCAGGATGATTGGAACCCATCAATCTACATTGGAATTGGAATAGTAGACCCTGTATTGTTGGTTATTACTGGTATCAATCAATATCTGCATTAAATAGATACCATCAGAATAGTCTGCATAGAGGAGTGATTGCATCTGTTTTCCTTTTTTCTGTAGATCTGAATCTGTAAAAATCTGACTAGAAGTATCAGAACGCCACCGATCAATTTTGGTTAAGGGAGCTTGCCCTTGTAAGATTTCTAGATCTTGAGGTGCGATCGCAAATTCAGCTTCATAGGTTGGATTAAATCCAGTCCAGCATCGCTCTTTCAAATTTTTGGTGGTCGAAGGTAAATTAATCTGTAAGTAGTCGTGTTTAAACGTTTCACAAGTATTGCTGTTACAACCGCCTATGTTAATCAGGAGTCCACTCAATAAGAGGATGCTGATCCATATTCTATATTGAAGGACGAGAACCAATGGCACCATCACTAAAAGACTTTAAAAGATGGGGTTTACTACTACAGAATCTGATCTTGCTCTCATTCTAATGTTGTTAAGGAGTTTCAGTTAGCTCGTTTACGGTTATAGATGTAAAGCCAAATGGTCTGGTGCTTTTTGTAGGTGACCTGGAACGGTTTAGCCCATAGAACAACGTATGATCAACAAAAAACAAAGGTTTTGAGCACGAGGCAATTGGATGGCAGCTACGATCGCATTGATCGCCCACGATCGCAAAAAAGATCAAATCGTTGAATTTGCCAAGCAATATCAACCCGTCCTTTGTCGGTATCGCATCATCGCCACAGGTACGACCGGACAGCGGATCAAAGACGCCACTAACCTTAAGGTAAAACGGATGCTATCGGGGCCAATGGGAGGCGACGCCCAAATTGCGTCTCAGATAGCCGAAGGAAAAGTCACCGCCGTTATTTTCCTCGTCGATCCACTCTATGCCCAACCCCACGAACCGGATATTCAGGCATTACAACGGATTTGCGCCGCTTATGATATCCCTCTTGCCATTAATGTAGCAACAGCAGTGGCTATCTTAGAGCAACTGCGCCGCACCCGAGTTGCCCACCTGATTTTCAATCCAGTCTCTGGACAAGGCAATGCCGATGATGATCTAACCCTGATTGAAGAGATTCTCAGTCCAGCAATGGAACTGGTGGTGCACTTAACCACCCCGGATACTCATCCCAGCGAATTGGTAGAAGATGCAATTTCAGCCCAAGCCGACCTGATTTTGGCCTCTGGAGGTGATGGCACCATCTCTGCTGTGGCAGGGGCATTAATTGGAACTGATATTCCTCTAGGGATTATTCCCCGAGGCACGGCCAACGCCTTTGCTGCCGCCCTCAACATTTCTCAGGGATTTACCCCAATTCGCACCGCCTGCAACATTATTGTCCAAGGCAAGACTTGGGTGGTTGATGTGGCTAAGTGTAACGATCAGCCCATGATTCTACTGGCGGGGATTGGTCTAGAAGCGGAAGTGATTGAGCGAGCCGACCGAGAAGCTAAAAACCGCTGGGGTGCCTTCGCTTACATTATGGAAGGGATTAAGCAGTTCAATCAGCAGGAACTCTTTGAAACAGAGATTGAGGTTGAGGGCGTGATCAAAACCTTTCAGGCGGGTGCTGTCACGATTGCAAATGCGGCTCCACCGACTTCTTTGATGGCTCAAGGGGCCGGAATTGTGGATGCGAGTGATGGTCTGCTAGATATCACCATTGGTGCCCCCCAAACAGACTTAGAAGCCGTTGGGGCGATGGTGAATCTAGTGGGAGCAGCTTTAATGCGCAAACCTACAAACCGAGAGGATATTATCAATTTGCAAACTCGGCGGGTAAAGGTGACAACTCACCCACCGCAAAAGGTTGTAGTCGATGGGGAGATGGTGGGGACAACCCCTATCGAAGTGGAATGCATTCCCCGAGGGTTAATTGTGTTTGCACCTGAGTCAGCAGATTTGCATCAGGGGACTTCGGCAGCAGAAGCCTAAATGGGTTGAAAAATATATCGATTAGCGATGAAAACCTCTATGGTCATGATGAAACTCATGATCGTGATGGTGCTTGTCGTGATGCTTCTTCTTGATGACCTTGAATTTTTTGAAGCCAAAACTAGGGGAGTGATGGAAGCGGCGAAAACGACGTCGACCGTGATGACGTCGACGGAATCTGCGGCGACCCTGGAATCCGTGGCGGCGGTGACCGAATTTTTTGAATTTTAAGGAGACGAGTTGAGGTTCTTGCGAGTCAGAGAATAAACCAATTTCAGCAGCTTTCGCTTCGCTGATGCCAACCGTGAGAACGGATAAGCTGAGTAATGCAGTGGAGAGTATGCGTTTCGGAGTCATCTTCTGTGCCTCGCTTGTCATTGATTTCAATCTAGAGCTGGAATCTGAGAGGAGGCTGATGGCTCTCTGAGGTGAGGTGATCAGATTGCTGAAGATTATTGACAATCCTGAGAGTGATCCTATTCAAGCGCATTCCTTCTAATCGCTACTGCTAATTCGCTAAGCTGAAGACTCTTTCATTCCCATTGTCTTGCTAGGTTTTGCATGAAGTTGCGCAATAGATTGTCTCAGCAACGAACCAATCAGCCTCCGTTACAGATCCATCCGCTGCTCCGTCCTCATCGGCCTTTTGACCCCGAAAAGCTGCCTTTCTTTTATGGTTGGGTGATTTTGGCGGCTTGCACAATCGGGGTGATTATGAGCATTCCCGGTCAAACGATGGGGGTGAGCGTCTTTACGGATTACCTCATTGAGGCGACGGGGGTATCGCGGCTGCAACTCAGCAATGCCTATCTGATTGGCACTGTGGCCAGCGGATTGCTGTTGCCGTTTGGGGGTGTTTTTCTAGATCGGTTTGGATCGCGCCTGTCGGTGGTGTTGGCTTCGGTAGGGTTGGGGCTGACGTTGGGGTATATGAGTGTATGCGATCGCATCGCCGTATCCCTCAGTCAAACTTGGAATTTACTCCCCTCCAACTATGTCGCCTTTGGCTTGTTAGTGCTGGGCTTCACTAGTTTGCGATTTAGTGGTCAAGGTATGCTCACCCTGTCCAGCCGCAACACCTTAGGCAAGTGGTTTGATCGACGGCGGGGCCTAGCCTCAGGAATTGCTGGGGTTTTTATTTCCTTCGGGTTTGCCTCTACCCCTTCCATTCTCAATGCCTGGATCGAAGCCACAAACTGGCGCTGGACCTGGGTAAGCATGGGGTTGATTGTCAGCTTGGGAATGGGGAGTTTAGGCTGGCTCCTCTACCGTGATAATCCTGAAGAATGTGGGCTGCATATGGATGGCAAACCCGCCCCCTCGGTTCCTGACCAACGCCAAGTATCAGCAGAACGCACCCGAGACCATACCCGTGGTGAAGCCCTTCGCACCCTGGCTTTTTGGGCAGTCACGTTAGCCTTATCCTGTCAGGCCCTAGCCATTACGGGTATCACCTTCCACATTGTTGATCTGGGAGCAGAGATGGGCTTAGCGAAAGCCGATACCGTGGCCCTCTTTCTGCCCATGGCTTTGGTCTCAACCGTTACAGGTTCCTTGATTGGCTTGGCCGCAGATCGAATTCGCTTGCAATTTCTGTTTATGGGCATGATGACAGCATTGGGTACTGGCATTGCTTGTATGGCTAATCTCGATATGGTTGCTTTACGCTGGTTAGCTATTACTGGTTTTGGCGCGAGTGGAGGTTGTTTTGGTACCTTATCTGCAGTAGCGCTACCCCGGTTCTTTGGTCGCACCCATTTGGGAGCCATTGCAGGGGTACAAATGATGAGTATTGTTTTTGCTAGTGCGATCGGTCCCTCTTGGATGGCTCTATTTAAGGATTTTGCGGGATCCTATCAAATGGGCCTCTATTGCTTCTGTCTCTTTCCACCGATTATCTTTCTGCTCAATTGGATTGCACCTAATCCGCAATTACGAATCTACTCCTAAACTATTGTTCAGTCTTGTATTCACAGCAATATGGATTCTGAGAGATTGAAGCTTGAAATCAGACGACGTCTATACAAACGAAAACGCGATACAGGTGAAACCATAAATCAAACACTCGCAGCTTTCTTTCAAGAATGTCCAGTATGTTCCGGGCGAGGAAAAGTATGTACGGAATGGAAAGATAATGGCATACCAGTTGCTTCATTAGATACTTGTTCGTTTTGTGATGGGGATGGATTCACCAACACACCATCTCCATAAATTCCAGAATTCATGAACATTCTGCTTATGAGCTTTCTGTAGAAAAACATAGTGTTATTAAGTCCGGCGAGATCCTAGAACAGACTTTAATAAAGCATCTAATTTCCTAAATCTGTTGGTAATGAAAATTCTCCAACTGCATTTGGCTTCAAGGTAAACACTGCTTTGACTGCTGCGAGAGGAACGCTGCCATAAACATGGGGGTACTGCTCCTCTCCCCCCTCACAATTTTCATAGCGCACCTCCACATCTAAGCGTTGGGGATTAATTTCTAGTAAGACGAGATCCTGGCGATCGCGGAACAAGCGATGGGCGACCTCCAAGACTTGGTGCTGATCAGAGCAGTGGATAAAACCCTCAGTTGCAAGCGAGGACGCTTGATACTTTCCTGTCGTCTGAGCAGCCGTCCAATCAACCTCTTGAGCAATATGGAAAATCATGATTTCAGACCTGGCCTCAGTTCTGATGGGAGTGACAAACCCAATATGAATTTAGTTTATTCCCCTGCGGAGTTAATCTCGTTGTGTTAACGGATGAATTCCTCAGTATTCCTGTCCTGAAGCCCCAGATCCACTCTGTTCAAAAGATCTGATTAATCTTTGGAAAAGTGATAGATTTTCCACAATCAAATCGGATTGACCCGGTTCAGACAACAGTCCATGATAGTAGTGGCAAATGGTTTCTTGGAGCGGAGATATCTTTGATGAGTAAAAACCCATTTAAAGAACAATTTGACAAATGGTGGAGCTTAGTCACAGCTAAAGGGACATGGGA
>JANQPU010000075.1 GCA_028285315.1 Acaryochloris sp. IP29b_bin.176 | reverse complement strand
CAAACTGTGCCTGCAAGCGTAATTTTCAAATCTGTGAAATTCTCTCCTAGCCTACTTTAGTCACTAATCAAAATTACACTCTTGGAGACTTATTGGTATAAGACTGAACTTGAAGAAATCGTTGAGTTCCTCAAGTCTCCCCAACGCTTTACCGAAATTGGTGCCAAGATTCCCAAAGGTGTCCTCTTAGTTGGTCCTCCTGGAACTGGTAAAACCTTAATGGCCAAAGCCGTCGCTGGCGAAGCAGGCGTGCCCTTCTTCAGCATCTCTGGTTCAGAATTTGTGGAGCTGTTTGTCGGTACTGGTGCGGCCCGAGTCCGTGACCTGTTTGAACAAGCCAAAAAGAAAGCTCCCTGCATTATCTTTATTGACGAACTTGATGCCATTGGTAAATCGAGAGCCGGTGGAAATGGCTTCGTCGGTGGAAACGACGAGCGAGAGCAAACCCTCAACCAGCTCCTGACTGAAATGGATGGCTTTGGGGCCGGAGATGCCACCGTTACTGTCCTAGCTGCCACCAACCGTCCTGAAACCCTAGATCCCGCCCTATTACGTCCCGGTCGCTTTGACCGCCAAGTCCTAGTAGACCGTCCTGACCTTACGGGTCGTCTGGCCATCTTGGAAATCTACGCCAAGAAAGTCAAGCTAGGTGACAATGTTGACCTCAAGGCCATAGCCACTCGTACCCCTGGATTTGCGGGAGCTGACCTAGCCAACCTAGTCAATGAAGCTGCTCTCCTCGCAGCCCGTCGAGACAGCAAGGTGGTTGAAACCCAAGACTTTGCTGAAGCCATTGAGCGAGTGGTGGCGGGTCTAGAGAAGAAGAGCCGGGTATTGAACGAGAAAGAGAAGAAGATTGTCGCTTACCACGAAGTCGGTCATGCTCTCGTCGGTGCCAAGATGTCGGGTACAGATCAAGTAGAGAAGATTTCCATCGTTCCTAGAGGCATGGCAGCTTTAGGTTATACCCTCCAGGTACCTACAGAAGACCGATTCTTATTGAATGAGGATGAACTCAAGGGTCAGATTGCCACTCTCTTAGGTGGACGCGCAGCAGAAGAAGTTATCTTTGGCAGCATTACGACTGGAGCTTCTAATGACTTACAGCGAGCCACGGACTTAGCGGAGCAGATGGTGACGTCTTATGACATGAGTGAGGTGTTAGGACCTCTGGCTTATGACAAGGGTCAGCAGAACAACTTCCTCGGTGGGGGTATGAATGCTCGCCGGGCTGTGAGTGATGAAACAGCCAAAGAAATTGATAAGGAAGTCAAGGGCATTGTCGAAACGGCTCATCAGGAAGCTCTGAGTATTCTCAAGGAGAATAAAGAGCTGCTAGAGACGATTTCGGAGCAGTTGCTGGAGAAGGAAGTCATCGAGGGCAATGGTCTTAGAGAAATGCTGGCTAAGGTCCATCCTGAGTTAGAGGGGCAGACTGAACAGCATGTTCAAGAGACTGAAGAGCCTCTAGCTGTCTAATTCGTTGCAGTGATAATTCCTTTAGTTGCCCTCTGGTTTGCAGGGGGCTTTTTTGTATACCTGTCCTTTAATCCTCCTAGAGCCGAAGTTGTCAGGCTTTATCCATTTCATTACAGGTGTGATCAGCCCATCTTCGACATAGGCAACGCGATCGACAATAGCCTAATTTCGATTTTATTCGATCATTAGCAAATTAATGCCTTCTAGCCAGATTTAGCATCCATTATCCGTATAATTAATAGCTATATAACTAAATTAATCGTGATTAAACCACCATCAGAATTTGAAGCCCAGTTCATTGCTGCTAGATGGACAGGTGACTCACGTGGCTTTTCCCCATCGTTAAACCACCACCATGTAGGTTGGGATATCTTAGATTCATTCAACGATATTCACATTCATTCTGAATCATCAAGCGGGTTAGAATGTGCTGCCGGTGACATACATTTTCAACTGGTTCAATCGCCCTGTGCTTGTGTGGAAAGATGGCAGTCTATACTCCATACAGAATTTATAGGCGTTGCGTTTACACACAAACAATATTGTGTGCTATGGGTAGCCACCGACGGTGCTGTTTTCACTTCAAACGATATTACAGACGTATTCGGATTTGTTGGCTCGGATATTATGGTCGCTATCCGCAATGAATTGATAGGTATTCGCAGTCAACCACTCATGAATGACGACGAATCAGCACTCAACTACTATGGTGACGCCTATAATAGAGGCGATTCCCGTTTGTTCGACTGGCACCTATACGCCTCCCAAAACCGTAGATAACGATGCAATGAATCAAAGTCTCGGAACCGAACAGCTTTGAAGTGGACCATCAATTTCTACAACCCAGTTATCGCAAAAGTTATCCTTTTCTCAATGGGATCACCAAACAAGGACCAAATCTAAACTTAAGACTCGTGCACAAAGGAGGGATTGGCTGGCTTCGGTGTGATTAGTCCATCTTCTACATAGACGACCCGGTCGGCGATATCCATAATTCGGGGGTCATGGGTGACCATTAGAACCGTGCAACCTTCTTCCTTGGCCAATTTACGCAGCAGTTCCATGATCGTATGGCCTCGCTGAGAGTCCAGGGCAGCAGTGGGTTCGTCTGCCAGGATTAACTTGGGGTTTCCGGCTAACGCTCTTGCGATCGCAACCCGTTGCTTTTGACCTCCAGATAAATCACGCGGGAGACTTCGAGTTTTATCCGCAAGCCCCACTTGTCTAAGCAGCTTGATCGATTGCTTCTTCGCCGCTCGACCGCGAATCCCCTTTAAATTCAGGGTAGCTTCAATATTCTCCGCTGCAGTTAGGGCAGGAAAGAGGTTAAATCCCTGAAAAATAAAGCCGATATTCTGCAAGCGAAACTTGGAAAGCTTATGGCGAGGCAGTCCCGTGATGCTTTGGCCTAGTAAGGAGATCTGCCCACTTGTGGGGGTCAGGATTCCCCCTATGATCGACAGCAGCGTCGTTTTCCCAGACCCAGATGGCCCCATCAGCAATTCAATATCGCCTGCCTTAATCTCTAGATCAATTCCCTTCAAAGCCTTGAACTGCTGATCACCCACTTGGAATGCCATTTCGACGTCCTTGGCTTGGATGGCAGGCGTGGCAGTATCACCAGTAGTATTAGGAGAGGGGGTCGTCAATGTCATTAGTTGAGGTCGTTGGCGGAAAGCAAGTTGCATTAGGTCTATCTAATCCTCTTGACAGGTTTCCCAGTTAAATAAGTATTTTTTACTGGCTAGTTTACGACTTAAAGACGAGGGCTGGATCGAGCCGAGTCACCTTTTGAATCGCAAAAATGGCTGCACCACTACACATGGCTACGGTGACGACAAAGACTCCGGCTGCCGTTACAGGGCTAATCAAGATTTGGATGGCTTGCGCTTTAATCGTCCAAGCCCCTAAGCCCAAACAAAGTCCCATACCAGGCAGATATCCTAACACCGCCATCCACAGGGCTTGCTCCAAAATGACGCGATAGATAAACCAATCTGACGATCCCATGGCCTTCATGGTACCAAACTCTCTCAGATGGTCCGTGACGGAGGAATATAGAATTTGACCCACCACCACGGTTCCGACCACAATGCCCACCACAGCCCCTAAGCCCAAAATGTAGCCCACCCCTGTGCTTTGCTGCCAATAAGCTTGGGTTAATTCGGTCAGTTCAGCTTGAGTGAAGGCTTTAGTGCCGGGTAGGGCTTCTTCTAGACGGTCTTTCAGTGCTGATAGGTTTTCACCCGATTTAGCTTTGATCAAGATGTAGGTAATCCGATTCTGATCCGTTAATTCAGGCGGGTCCGGTGGGGTTTCATCCGGGGTAGCGATGGGAGAATTCAGATAAGCCGTGGCGTTGGGTAAGGACGTAAAAACATAGGGACTCGCCACAATGGAGCGGGTGCCTGATGTGATGCCTTTTATTTCTCCCTCATAAGATCCGATTTCAGCCCGATCTCCCACTGTTGTGACATCCAGAAGTTTAAGATCGGCTTGATCGACAAAGATTTTATAGGGCTGCTGGATATCACTCAGCGTTCCTTCTAAGAGTGTGCGTGGTCGAAAAAGGGTATCTTCAGGATTAAAGCCAATAATCCGAATGGGGGCAATCTGGCCTGACTTATCCCGCCATACCGTTGATTGAGCAATCAGTGCTTCTGCCCGCTCAACCCCCTCAACCTCTTTCGCTTCAGCGAGCTGTTTATATTCCAAAGGTAGGGTCAAGGCAAAATGGCGTAACTCTTCGGACGTCACCCAAATATCTGCATCCGAATTTTCAATCAGTACAGTGGAAGAACGGGTGAACCCGTTGAGGATGCCAATTTGAATGGTGACTAACCCAACGGAGAACATGATGCCTGCCTGGGCAACAATAAAGCGAGGCAAGTCCTGGAATAAATTTTTGCGGGCGATAGAAACCATTCGTTTACGTCGGGGGGAGATTGAGGGAGCAATGGCTCACCAGTGGACTTAAATCATCTCAATTAGGTGGAAGCAAACTCTTTTTTCGCACCTAACAGTATAAGCATGATTACCTAAACCTACAGAGCTTTGCTGAGAGTAATCTGAAAAGAAGCAGGGATTACGCTGTAATTTTCATCTACTTACAACCACCAGCCATCAGTCCCACTGGGGCTCAATGTCGATAGAACCTAGCTTCTGCTTAGAAGATCCCAAATGGATTCTATAGTCGTTTTATTCGATAACCCGACGTATAACCATAGTTGAGTTAACTGTTGCTCAATAGTTATCACTAGTTGGGAACCCTGTCAGATAGCACGTCAACGGATTCTCGCTGCAACGGACATCCACAATTGATAATCGCTTAGAGCCAGCGAATCCGGCACGGATGCTGTTGGGCTAAAAGTTAGCTATAAGACAAAGGAATCCTATTGCTTAACTTACAAGAACGAAGCTGGAATTGGGCACTAGCTCATGCTTTAGAAGTCGGAGATACAGACGTATTTCCTACACCTTTTGAATATCAAGCAATTGCGCATGATTGGGATAATATACTCAACAAGCTCAAAGATAGAAATATACTAGAGTGGTGTACACGTCCAGCACGTACTCTATTATCTCCAAAAGCGAAATATGGATTTCGTGCCATTACACAGCTTGATCCATTAGATCTTTTAGTTTATTCAGCATTAATTTACGAAATTGCGGATGACCTTGAAGATCGGCGTATATCACCCCAGGACGAGATAGTTTTTTCCTATCGAGTGGCGACTACGAGAGAAGGTCAGCTTTTTGAGCCAGATATTGGATATAGACAATTTTTGGAAAAGTGTCGCTCGAAACTTTTATCCTGTGGAGATCCTGGTGTCATTGCAACAGCTGATATATCTGACTTCTACTCTCGTATTTACCATCATCGCCTCGAAAATGGATTACAAGTCGCGACTACAAAATCTAATCATGTTAAAGCAATAATGAGCCTGTTATCCGGGTGGAATGGAACAGAAACTTTCGGCATTCCGGTTGGTAGTGCTCCATCAAGAATATTAGCGGAGATAGTCCTTTCTGACGTTGACGAAGCGCTCTTAGCCAATGGTGTTGATTTCATTCGATTCAATGATGACTATCGAATATTTGCCTCTAGTCAAACTTTAGCCTATAAGCAAATAGCATTTTTAGCTGAAACGTTATTTCGCAATCATGGTCTTTCTCTACAGCCCAACAAAACTGCTATATTTTCCGCACCAGAATTCCATCAACAATTCTTAACTACTCCGCTAGATAGAGAGATGGATTCACTTCATGAACGTTTTCAATACTTGGTAGAAGAATTAGAGCTAGAAAATCCTTATGAAGAAATTGAATATGAAGATCTAACATCAGAGCAGCAAGAAATTGTTGATGCACTCAATCTTGTGGAGATTTTTCAAGAAGAGGTTGAGAAGACAGTGCCTGATTTACCTGTAATCAAATTTTGCCTTAGACATTTAGGTCAGCTAGGAGATGACCGTATTATTGAAGATATCTTCGATAACTTAGAATCTTTGACTCCTGCTTTTGTCGATATAATTTCATACTTTACTAACTTGAGATTTCTCAACGTTGATGAAAGATCAAGACTGGGTTCAAGAATCTTGGCTTTACTTGAAAATTCGATTGTAAGTGAGCTAGCTTACCATCGTATGTGGATCATTCAGATTTTTACGAACTCTCGTGAGTGGGATAACGAAGGACAGTTTATTAATTTCTACAATCGGGAAATTGATCAGGCGTGCAAGCGTAAACTGATCCTAGCAATCGGGCGATCCCAGCAAATACACTGGTTTCAATCGCAGTGGCGGACTCTTTTTGAACACCCGCACTGGCAACGTAGAGCAGTCCTCGCAGCTGCTAGCTGTATGCCCTCGGATGCAAGAAAACATTGGTATAAATCAATTGAGCCACAATTGGATATGCTTGAATTGGCAGTTTCTCGTTGGGCTAGAAATAACCCTTTCTCTCAATAAACATCGCTTCTTGTCCCAATGTATTGAAAGTTCTGTTTTGTTGTTTAACCAGAACAAAAAAAGGGATGCTCAAAACACACTACAGATAGGCATATTAAAGTTATTCTCGCGCCCCTGATGTCAATCAGTTAGGCAGCTCGCAAACCTTATCCAATTGGAAAGGCAAGGTTCGCCTTCAACCCATTGCAGTTGTTTGCATTGAGCTAGAAGGTCCTGTATATCAGTTGACAATGAGACCGTCCTTCTCCTCACTAGCGCTCCCAAGGTGGAACTGGCTGGAACCGTTCTAGTAAAAAATCAATCATGGCATAAACTTTCGGAGCAATAATCCGACGACTGGGATACAGCAGCCAGATCGAGACATGTACCATCAGTGGGAATTCCGGCAATACCTCAACTAGAAGCCCAGACTTCAAACTTTCACTAGCATTCCAAACGGACTTGATGCCAATTCCCAGTCCCTGCTCCAGCATTTTACGCAGGGCCTCACCGTCGTTGACTACAAACGAATGAGGAACGCTAATGGTCTGTCCGTTTTTAAACTTCCACTTCGTCACTCCGGCCAGACTGACACATTGATGATCTACAAGATCATCAGGCGTTAAAGGCGTACCATGCTGTTCAAGATAGGTGGAAGAAGCGACCAGAATCCGCCGATCAGAGGCTAGCTTGCGCAACATAAGACTGCTATCGGTCAACGGGGCATTGCGGATAATCAGGTCATACGCCCCTTCGACCACATCCAAGACTTCATCTGATAGCCGTAAATCAAGACTGACCAGGGGATGGCGGGCGTGAAATTCGGCCAAAGCTGGAATGATATACATCCGGCCAAAGGAACCAGGCATGGTAATTCGCAGTACCCCTTCAGCTTCTGCTCCCTGCCCCTTAACGGCACTCAGCCCCGTTTCAAGGGTTTCAATCATCTGCTGCGCATAGGGTAAAAATGCCTCGCCATCGGTGGTCAAAGAAACGGCTCGGGTCGTTCGGTTAAACAGACGAAAGCCAACCGTTTCTTCGAGTCTCACTAGACGGGCACTAGCACTGGCAGGGGACAGGGAGAGATCCTGCGCTGCCGCCGAGACCCCGCCGCGGGCGGCAATCCTTAGAAATAAACGGAGCGACAAAATATCCATTTATCAAAAATATCCGAATTATTATTTCACCAAAAGCCTGTTTATCTTTCTAATTTAAATAATTATCATGCGGATAACGGTCTAATGACTCAAAAGGAGGCGAAATGATGAAAGCTATTGGGTATAGAGGTGCAGGGCCAATCTCAGCGGCAGATGCCTTAATCGAATTTGAAACAGCAACGCCCCAACCGGGTCCAAAGGACTTACTCGTGGAGGTCCGGGGTGTTTCAGTGAATCCGGTGGATGTCAAACTGAGGGCCAGTGCTCAACCCGATGGAGAACCTCGCATACTGGGTTTTGATGCTGCTGGGGTCGTGCAAGAAGTGGGCTCAGCCGTGACGCGGTTTCGTCCCGGTGACGAAGTATTCTATGCAGGAGATATTACTCGCCCAGGGACCAATTCCCAGTTTCATGTAGTCGATGAACGAATTGTGGGGCGCAAACCCTCATCCCTTGGGTTCGCAGAAGCTGCCGGCATCCCCTTGACCAGTATTACAGCCTGGGAAATTCTATTTGATAGCTTCGGGCTCAAAGAAGGTGCAGGCACGGGGGAGTCGCTGCTCGCGATCGGCGGTGCGGGGGGTGTGGGTTCGATTCTCATTCAGCTCGCCAAGAAACTCACAGGGCTGACCGTCATTGCCACGGCATCGCGGGAGGATACCCATGCTTGGGTCAAGAAAATGGGGGCAGATTACGTAGTCAATCACCGTAACCCCCTAGACGAAGAAATGAAGTTTCTGGGCATTGCCCCCCGATATGTGGCGGCCCTGACCCACACAGATAAGCATTTTGCAGCCATCCGGGAACTGATTAAACCACGGGGCCATATGGCTCTGATTGATGATCCGGATACGCTGGACGTGATATCTCTAAAAACCAAGGCAATTTCGTTGAGCTGGGAATTTATGTTTACCCGGTCAATGTTCCAAACCGAGGATATGGACGTCCAGCATCAGTTGCTGCAGCGAGTCTCAGAGCTACTAGACAATGGCACGCTGATCTCGACTGTCAATAACCATGGCGGCAGTCTCAATATTGAAAATTTGCGAGCTGCCCACGAATTTCAGGAAAGCGGCAAGGCCATTGGCAAGACCGTGTTGGATGGGCTTGCGGCAAGTGGCTAAAAATCATTCCGATTTCGCGGGTCGGGGTATATCTAGTTCACTGGTGGCGATCGCGTACTACTGCGAGTCTCAGGTGACCATCGCACAAGGATTGTATTGTTTCACACGCTTGGAGGCATCAAAATGATCAACATAAGGAACATCAAAACATTTCTTATACTTGCTCTTGCCCTCGTCGTCACCGTCCTGGGTAACACGATGGTTTCATCCCAAAGCCTCGATCCGAAACCCCAAGCTGCATCAGCCACCGAGATCGTCTTGAAGTCCGATGTTCAATGGGGGCCGCTCAACCCCGCCCGTGGCGACCAAAGCCCGAAGGCGGGTCAGCTTTGGGGCGATCGCACTGGCTCAGGGCCGTCCGGATTTCTTGTGGAGTTTGTGGGCGGCTTCTCGTCGCCCCCTCATATTCACAATGTCACCTATCGTGGCATGGTTATTCGCGGCCTTATTCACAACGATGATCCAGATGCCAATAAGATGTGGCTGCCTGCAGGTTCTTTCTGGACACAGCCAGCCGGAGAAGTGCACGTTACCGCTGCCAACGATAGAAACAACCTGGCGTACATAGAGATTGAGGAAGGACCGTATCTCGTCCACCCAGCAGATAAGGCATTTGATAATGGAGAACGGCCCGTTAATCTCGACCAATCGAATCTGGTTTGGCTGAATGCATCGAATATCACCTGGGTCGATCAGTCCGAAAGGCCAGCCTCTGCCAATGGAGCAAAGGTCGCCTTTCTCTGGGGTAGTCCACAGGACGGCCAATTGAACGGCACCCTGGTCAAGCTACCCACCGGATTTACGGGAGAAATACAGAGCCATGGCTCGACCTTCGGCGCTGTCGTGATTCAAGGGCAACCCAGTCACCGCTCGGATAAGACCAACACCCTGGAGCCGGGTAGCTATTTTGGCTCAGAGGGAGAGGCAGTGCATAAAGTCTCGTGCGATGCCACAGAGGAGTGCGTTATCTACGTGCGCGCTCAGGGTAAATATGACGTTGTTTCGTCGTAACCCCTTGCCAATGTACGCGTGCGCCATCAGTACTAGTCCTGTCGATCCATGAAAAGCCTTAAGCAGTGAGGCAGAACGGGCACCTATGTTCCTACAAATGCTCTAGGTCTGGTGATTGATATAGAAGCCATCGAAGGTGCGATCGCATCTTTTACACCCAAACAAACTATCCCAATTAATCACTAAATAAGGAATAGCAAATGAGCTACACCACTTTCAACGTTGAAATCGAAAACGCCATCGCTTGGGTTACCTTCGATTACCCACCTGTTAATATTCAGGGTCTGCCGATGCTGGCCGATCTCAATATGCTGGCCCAAAGGTTGGAAACGGATCGCAACATTAAAGTCGTGGTGTTTCAATCCGCCCATCCCGAAATTTTCGTGGCCCATGCCGACACGAATTTCCTCAAAGACATATCTGCGATCGCACTCCCTCGCGACGAAGTCAAACTCCTCGATTTACAGGTGGTTCTAGAGCGCATCAGCAAGCTGCCCCAGGCCACCATCGCCAAGATTGAAGGCTTTGCCCGCGGTGGCGGTCACGAATTTGCTCTAGCCTGCGATATGCGGTTTGCCAGCCGAGGTAAAGCCAAATTTATGCAGATGGAAGTTGCCATGGGCATCCTCCCCTGTGGCGGTGGCGCATCACGGATGGCTCGCCAGATTGGTTTAGGACGAGCCCTCGAAATTATTTTAGGCGCAAAAGACTTTGATGCAGACCAGGCCGAAGCCTATGGCACCATCAACAAAGCCCTCGACCCAGACGAGATTGGCCCGTTTGTGGAAGCTTTGGCTAACCGTATTGCCCTCTGGCCCGCTGAATCGATCAACGCCTGCAAACAAACCGTCTACGCCTCCATTGATAAACCCATCGACGAAGCCCTACAGGAAGAAGCCTATTGGCTGTATCAGGCCACCAGTCAAACCCCGGCCTTAAAGCGCTTTACCTGGGCAGATGAGAACGGTGCTCAGTTCGACATGAACAACCAACGCAATTGGCAAGAAATGGTTATTAGTGTGCAGGAGATCCAATAATGAACACAGAATGCAATACCCTCAAGCCAGTGGAAGATATTGGGTTTCAGCCGATTAATCGGGGATACAACTCCGTGTTCCAACCCAACCGATTAAGCCTTGGCCTAGTAGTGCCGATCGAAACTTATCCAAGGGGACCTATCCCCACTCTAGAACGTCACCTTGAACGAGTTCAGCAAGCCGAAGAACTCGGGTTCGCGGCCGTTTGGTTACGGGATGTGCCCTTCAATGTGCCCTCCTTTGGAGATGCCGGGCAGATCTACGATCC
This sequence comes from Acaryochloris sp. IP29b_bin.176, assembly GCA_028285315.1. Classification (GTDB taxonomy): domain Bacteria; phylum Cyanobacteriota; class Cyanobacteriia; order Thermosynechococcales; family Thermosynechococcaceae; genus Acaryochloris. The sequence goes on along the minus strand of JANQPU010000075.1, from coordinate 1,615 downwards.
ATTCGTTTATCTGGGACTGTTGGCAGGCCAAACCCAGCGAATTGCCCTCGGGGCCGCCAGCATCATTCTGCCCTTGCGACATCCGGCCCATGTGGCTAAAGCCGCCGCGACTGTTGATGTACTGTCAGGGGGACGGCTAATTCTGGGGGTGGCTTCGGGAGACCGACCCGAGGAGTATCCAGCCCTTAATCTCCCCTTCGAGCAGCGAGGAGCTGCGTTTCGAGAAAGCTTTGACTACATCCGGCAGATGAGTCAAAAATCCCCCACCTTTGACAATGGGTTTGGCTACTTGAAGGGTGGGATGGACATGCTGCCTAAACCGACCGCTGGAAAACTGCCCCTACTGATTACGGGAGGCAGTCAGCAAGCCCCCGAGTGGATTGCACAAAACGGGGACGGCTGGATGACCTATCCACGCGATACGGTGATGCAAGCACGCGTCATTCGCGATTGGCGAGCAAGGGTTGAAGCATTAGACGGTGCTGACAAACCGATCATGCAGCCGCTGTATGTAGATCTAACCAAAGACCCCGATACCCGGCCACAACCGATTCATCTAGGATTCCGATTAGGAGTAAACCATCTGCGGGCTTATCTCAAATCCCTGGAACAAATCGGTATGAACCATGTGGCGCTGAACTTGCGATTTAACAAAGCGGACATCGAAACAACCTTAAAACGTCTGGCCGGCGATATCTTGCCAGAATTTACGGTTTGCAGTGATTGAGGAAGCCAAAACCATGACCAAAACGATTTTGATTACAGGTTCTACCGATGGCATCGGCTTAGAAACAGCCAAAATATTGGTCTCACAAGGTCACAGAGCGCTGTTACATGGACGCAATCCCACCAAGCTAGAGGCAGCCGCAAAATCCCTCTCCGCTCTACCGGGCAGTGTTGAAAGCTATATTGCCGATTTGTCTCGAATGGCCGATGTGGCGTCACTGGCCCAGGCTGTGGCTAAAAACCACCCTACGTTGGATGTCCTGATCAACAATGCAGGAGTCTTCAAAACGCCTCATACCGTTACATCAGAAGGGCTGGATGTCCGCTTTGTCGTGAATGTGATCGCACCCTATCTACTCACCCAGAAACTCCGCCCTCTGATGCCAAAGTCAGGACGGATCATCAATGTATCTTCCGCAGCCCAGTCCCCGGTGAATCTAGAGGCTTTGGCTGGACGAGTCCAGCTCACCGAAGACTTTACTGCCTATGCCCAAAGTAAACTAGCTCTGACCATGTGGTCTCGCAGTTTGGCCCTTTCACCTCAGGGTGATGGCCTAGCCATTATCGCGGTTAATCCAGGGTCGATGCTGGGCAGCAAAATGGTGAAAGAGGGCTTTGGAGTAGCGGGTGGCGATATTCGAATTGGTGCAGATATATTGACTCGCGCAGCCCTAGCAGATGAATTTGCGACTGCCTCTGGCAAGTATTTCGATAACGACAAAGGTCAGTTTGCTTCGCCCCATGCCGATGCCCTCGATCCACAGAAATGTCAGAAAGTTGTAGATGCTATTGATACCAATTCACCTATTAGGTGACCTGCATAGCTAAAGCATCCAAGATATAAGAATATCCCGTGAGTGAAGCCACTACCTTTTTGGAAAGAGCATTG
>JANQPU010000066.1 GCA_028285315.1 Acaryochloris sp. IP29b_bin.176 | reverse complement strand
TTCTCAGTGCAAGCTCTCACCTCATGCTCTACATCCTCACCCAATTCTTCTTCAATAGCACGTGGGTAGGACGCCAAGCCATCAGTGGCGACCTTATCGGGTAGATCATCGTGCAGCTCAATCACGATTGATAATGAAACCCAGTCGCAGTTAGCCTTTTGTAGTCTCTTCCAAAGAGCGAATGAATTCACGAACAATATCGGTCTTGGTTCGCTTCGTCTGTTTCGCGTAGCGATCCAATATTTTGAGTTCATGCTCTGGAACTCTTATACACAGTTGAGTCTGGGACATCTGTATAGATATATGCTATACTCCAATTGTACCTTAAAAGATTGTCATTCAACGCCACCGAGGCTTGCTTAAGGTCACAGTCAAATGGATGCGCTGCATTGATGCCATTAACTATTATTCAAGCGGTGCTTCAGCATTGCTAACGCTCTTATTTGCTGCAAGAGAAACAGTTAACATCGCGTCGCTTTGTTAGAAGCAATCTCACATCAATAAAGCGCGAAAAGGTTAAAGAGAACCAGCGCCGTTTGTGGGAGAGAGTCGCGTCAAGCAACTCTAATCGATCATGTTTTCGCCAAGTCAGATCTACCGCGCACCATCGCAGCCTGAGCAGGAGTTTTTGGGACAGACCCTACCGTCATTATTGGACGAAGCCTGTGAACATCATCCTAATCGCCAAGCCTTTAATGATTGGGTTCAGAAAGACTGGAAATCGCTTTCTACGCAAGCGTTTCGCACAGCTGCAGAGGAAATTGCCTTAGGTCTTAAAGGACTCGGGTTGGAGGCGGGCGATCGCGTTGCCTTGCTCATGCACAGCGATGTCAACTTCTGTCTCGCCGATATGGGCAGTTTGTTCGCTCGATTGATCAACGTACCGATCTACATGGGCGAAACACCGGAAAATATGGTGTTTATTCTGCAACACAGTGGCGCAACAGCCCTCATCCTTTCTGATAGGCATGTGCTTCACCAGATTGCCCCTTGCCTGCATGAACTCTCTGATTTGCAATTTGTCTTTGTTGCGAGTGGCTTAGATGCGATCGCAGAGGATTCATTGATCTGTCTGCGGGCGACTCTTCCAGAAGGTATCCAGCTGATTTCCCTGACTGCTGTGCGGGCGTGGGGAAAAGAGCAATGGTCAGATCAATCCCGAAGGGCACTGCGGGCTGAGATTATGCCCCAAGATGTAGCCACAATTGTCTATATTGCTGGAATAACGGGCCGCTGTCAGACATTCAGAACTCAGGTAATGCCTGTTTTTCAAGCCGTGGCGGCTCTACGACAGCGGCTACAGCATGGTGCCCCCTATCTATGTGAACTTCCTAAGGGGGTCATGCTTACCCATGAAAATTTAGCGGGGGATGCGCTGGCGGCGTTCAGCGTGATGTCGGGGCTCAAAACAGGACCACAGGAGATCGTTCTCTCTTTTCTACCGCTCACTCATGTCTTTGCCCGAGTGATGCTGTACGGGCATATCAGCTATGGCCATACCGTTTATTTCACAACGCCCCAGCGGATTGTGAAGCATTTACGGGAAATTCAACCCACTATCTTATCTACAGTGCCGCGTTTTTTAGAAAAGGTCTATCAAAAGATTCAAAATCGAGGCCACCAACTACCGAAATTCAAGCAGATGATCTTCACATGGGCCATCGATCTGGCGCAGCAATACAAACTGGGTCGTCGGCCTCACTGGCTTTACGCCCTGAAGCTAAAACTAGCTGATCAGTTGGTGTATCGCCAATGGCGCAAAGGACTTGGGAGTCGCCTCAGATACCTGCTCTGTGGCGGTGCCGCCCTTAGGGCAGAGTTAGCCACGGTTTTCTCTGCTGCTGGAATTCCGGTCCTGCAGGGGTATGGTCTGACCCAAACCAGTGCCGTTCTTTGTGTGAATCGAGGGGCATTCAACCGAGCCGGAACTGTGGGGGTGCCCATCCCTGGCGTTGAAATTACGATCGCGCCTGATGGTGAAATCCTAGCCAAAGCCCCCTATGTGATGAAGGGGTACTACAACAATCCAGTTGCCACTCAAGAGGCCATTGAAGCAAATGGCTGGTTCCACACGGGTGACTATGGGGATATCACGGACGAAGGATTCTTGATCATTACGGGTCAGAAAAAAAGCCTTTTCAAGTTGTCCACTGGCAAGTACGTGGTCCCTGAACCGATTGAGCATCATCTGATTCAATCTCCGTTAATTGACTGGGCCGTGGTCGTGGGGAATCAACGTCCCTACTGTGGTCTGCTTATTTTTCCTAATCTGCGGAGGATCCAGAGACTGGGCAAGAAGCTGAGGCTTCGCCTTTCCCTTGAGGCCGTCTTGCAGCATCCACAAATTGTTGCTGAATTTCAGGCTCTTGTGGATGCTGCGAATCAGAAAATTCCTGCTTGGTCAACAGTGAAACGCTTTCACCTCATCCCGGCGACCCTTACCGCTGCCAATGGATGGCTAACGCCTAAGCGGCCAATTAATCGCGAGGCCCTAGGTGTTGCCTTTGCTAAAGAAATTGAAGCCCTATATTCTTCGATCCCGACTGTTATTCCAGAATCTAAAGTGCGATCGCAAGCTGAAGTGTTGCCCTCTTCACTTACCCTGGAGGCTTCCTAAGCGAGGGAGCCAATTCCCAATTGCCATAAGACGAGGTTGGAAACCATGTTTAAACCATTCCGTACAGCTGCAGTTCTCGGTGCAGGCGTGATGGGCACCCAGATTGCCGCCCACCTCGCCAATGCAGGTTTGGTTGTTTATCTGCTGGATCTGCCTGCTGATGGTCAGCCTAAAAACGCGATCGTTGAGGCCGCATTCAAGAAAGGGCAACAGCAAAAGCCACCCATTTTCTTTACCGAAAAAACAGCCCGCCGCGTCATTCTGGGCAATTTTGACGATGATTGGCATCGACTGACCCATGTGGATTGGGTGATTGAAGCCGTAGTCGAAAAGCTAGAGGTCAAGCAACAGATGATGGCCCGCTTAGATGGTCACATTCGTGAGGATGCGGTGGTGTCAACCAATACGAGTGGGTTGCCAATAAGTGAGATCGCCGCAGGCCGCTCAGATTCTTTCCGGCAGCAATTTCTAGGAACACACTTTTTCAATCCCCCTCGCTATCTGAAGCTTCTAGAGCTGATCTCAACGGTTGATACCAATCCACAAGTCCTAGAGCGACTGCAGTGGTTTGGTCGGCTCCATCTCGGTAAAGGGGTCGTGGTCGCCAAAGATACGCCCAACTTCATTGGCAACCGGATTGGTGTATTCGTAAGTATGTTGGGGCTCCGAGCCTTAACTGAGCAGGGCTATACCATCCAAGAAATTGATACACTCACCGGCACCTTAGTCGGACGCCCCAAATCAGCAACATTTCGCACTGCTGATTTGGTGGGTCTCGATACGCTGCTGTACGTCTCAGAAAACCTGTATCCTACAATTCCTGAAGACGAAAGCCGCGACGTCTTCCAAGTGCCGCAAATTTTGAGACGACTAGTTGAAGCAGGCTATCTAGGCGCGAAAGCTGGTCAGGGATTCTACAAGAAAGTGGGAAACGATATCCTCTCAATTAATACTCAGACCCTGGCATATGAAAAAGCTCCGCCGATGCATTTGGGGAATTGGAAAGCGATCGCCAAAAATAAATCCCTTCCTGAACGACTCCAGAAACTCTATAAGGATTCCGGTCGAGCCGGAACCTTCTTCCGGCAAACCACGCTGAAGATACTCAGCTACAGCGCCCACCGTATTCCTGAAATTGCGGATAGTCCCCTGGACATTGATCAGGCCATGCGCTGGGGGTTTGGCTGGCAGCTCGGCCCCTTTGAACTCTGGGATGCCCTTGGCTTTAGCACTGTCTTGAAAGATATGCAGGCATCGGGGGGTGTTGTGCCGAGTTGGGTTGAGCATATGCAGCTCGCAGGAATCGACCGTTTTTATCAACAGATTGGTGACAAGAGCCAGACTTTTGTCTACCAACCCCTACAGGGGTATCGACCGACTGAAATGCCGAGCGACGAATTGACCCTTGCCCCCCTCAAGACCAATCCGGCGCAGACACTGTGGGAAAATGCCGAAGCAGCTTTGCTCGACATTGGGGAGGGTGTGGCGCTGTTTGAGTTCCGATCGAAGGGGAATACCCTCAGCCAGGTAGTGGTGACCGGACTTTCGGCAGCGCTTGATCGGATAGAAGCAGGCCACTACCGTGGTCTAGTGATTGGCAACGACGGTGAGCATTTCTCGGCAGGAGCTAACCTCGCCGATATGATCAAGTTCTCGTTGCAGGACAAGGTCAATGTGTTTACTGACTGCGAACATGGGGCGATCGCTAAACTCCTCGATCACTTCCAATCCCTGATGTTGCGGATTCATTACTTCCCCAAACCGATTGTCGCTGCCATTCGAGGCCGGGTGCTGGGAGGCGGCTGTGAGTTAGTCATGGCCTGTCCCCACGTTGTTGCAGCGGCTGAAACCTACATCGGCCTGGTAGAACTCAGTGTCGGTCTGGTGCCAGGTGCAGGGGGCATTATGACCATGGCGACCTGGGCAGCCGAACATGCCGCCACCGATACCCCCAGTAATATTCAGCCCTTTTTGCAGCAGGCATTTGAACATATCGGCATGGCAAAGGTGTCAGGCAGCGCCTATGAAGCCCAGAAGTGGGGATATTTGCCGCCCAACGTGCAAATTGTGATGAATAGTGATCGCCGTCTTTACGTTGCCAAGGAAGAAGTTCTGCGGCTGAATCATGAAGGCTATACGCCGCCACCGAAACGGAATGCGATCAAGGTGTTGGGCAAACCAGCCCGCGCCATGTTTGAGACGATGGCCTATCTGATGCAGCAAGGGGGCTACATCTCTGAATATGATCGCTTCTTGGCCAACCGCTTAGCCTATGTCATTACAGGGGGTGATCTATCCGCACCAACGTTGGTGTCTGATGACTATCTGTTGGGATTGGAACGGGAGATGTTTCTACCGCTGTTTGATCAACAGAAAACGCAGGAACGGATTATGCACACATTGAGGACGAAGAAACCCCTGAGGAATTGAACAAGGTGTAGCGGGACTGGGTGAGGGATGCAAGCAGAGGACTGACTGAGAATGAGGTAAGGATGATGAACAACGCATATATTGTGAGCAGTGTTCGGACGGCCGTTGGTAAAGCGCCCCATGGCACTCTCCGAAATAGTCGCCCAGATGATTTGGGTGCCGCTGTAGTCAAGGGCGCATTAAAGCGAGTTCCTCAACTTGTGCCGCATCAGGTCGATGATTTGATGGTGGGGTGCTCCTTTCCAGAAGCAGAACAGGGATTTAATCTGGGTCGCGTGATTGCCATGCGGGCTGGCCTGCCCCACTCAGTGGCTGGATGTACCGTCAATCGGTTTTGTGCATCGGGCATACAAACAATCGCAATGGCGACTCAAGCGATCGCAACTGGGCAAGCAGAAGTAATTGTAGCGGGAGGAGCCGAATCTATGAGTCTGATCCCCATGGGGGGCCACTATTTAACGCCTAATCCCAGTCTGTTATCCGCAACCCCCGAGGCTTATTTATCGATGGGACTCACTGCAGAGAATGTAGCGGAGGCGTTCCAGATTGCTAGAGCCGATCAGGATGTGTTCGCACTGCGATCGCATCAAAAAGCCCTCACCGCCATCCAAAAGGGTCACTTTGTGGGCGAGATTATCCCATTCACAGTCAAGGAAACAGTTCTAATAGATAGCCAACCCCAAACCACTGAAACGGTCTTCAAGGTGGATGAAGGTCCCCGCACTGATACCAATTTAGAGGCCCTCGCTCAACTCAACCCTGTGTTTAAGATCGATGGTACCGTTACAGCCGGAACCGCTTCCCAAATGTCGGATGGTGCAGCAGCAACGGTGGTGATGAGTGAGCGTCTAGTCAGGGAGCTAAGGGTTTCACCAATGGGCCGACTCTTAGGCTATGCAGTGGTGGGAGTGTCCCCAGAAATGATGGGGATAGGGCCAGTGGAGGCGGTACCTAAGGTACTCAAACAGATAGGATTATCCCTCAGTGATATCGGCCTGATTGAGTTGAACGAAGCCTTTGCATCCCAGTCTTTGGCTGTGATCCGTAAGCTAGGTCTGGATGAGGAAATTGTGAATGTGAACGGGGGTGCGATCGCACTCGGTCACCCCCTGGGCTGCACCGGGGCGAAACTGACTGCCACGTTACTACATGAAATGAAGCGGCGGGGAATTCGCTACGGACTGGTGACTATGTGTGTGGGCGGCGGCATGGGTGCTGCGGGGGTGTTTGAAAACTTGATGTTGTAAGCATTCTCATGAGGGAAATACCATGACGACCTTAACGATAATCGCAACGATTCTTTTCTCCCTGATTCTATTGGGCTATCTGGGTGCTCCCCTCTGGGTTGGGTCGTTGGGTGGTGTGGTATTGCTGTGGGCTGTGCAGCCTCCAATTGGGGTATGGAGTGCCACGATCGCATCTCTGCTCATTCTCAATATTCCTATCCTTCGCCAGAGCATCATCACTGCCCCAATAATGGGCGGACTCAAGAAATGGCAGATCTTGCCTAAAATTTCAGAAACAGAAAAAGCTGCGATCGAGGCAGGTACTGTCTGGGTCGAGGGAGAATTCTTCACTGGCAAACCCAATTTTCACCGCATTCTCAGCGAACCCTACCCCCAACTCACCCCCGAAATTCGAGCCTTTCTAGATGGCCCCGTCGAGCAAGTCTGCCGAATGGCCAGTGACTGGGAAATTTATCAGCGCCAAGATCTCCCCCCCCAAGTTTGGGACTACCTCAAACAAGAGCGCTTCTTTGGCATGATGATTCCTGAAGAATATGGCGGTCTGGGCTTTTCTAATCTGGCCTATAGTGCTGTAATGGCTAAACTTGCCTCCCGCTCTTTTACTCATGTGGCTACGGTTGGCGTCACCAACTCCCTCGGCCCCGCGAAGCTCCTACTGCGTTACGGCACGGAAGACCAGAAAAGTCATTATCTCCCTCGTCTTGCTAGTGGTGAAGACATTCCCTGCTTTGCACTGACAGAACCCCAGGCCGGATCAGATGCTGCCAGTATTACCTCTAGTGGCGAGGTATTCAAAGGTGATGATGGACGGCTCTACCTTAAGCTCAACTGGAATAAGCGGTATATTACGCTGGGTGCGATCGCAACCCTCCTGGGCTTAGCCGTCCAGCTCCACGACCCTGACAACTGGCTCGGCAAGGGTGAACACCCCGGTATTACTTGTGCCTTGATTCCCATCCAAACACCAGGTATTATCCACAATCGTCGCCATGATCCAATGGGCGTCCCTTTCTACAACTCGCCATTAGAAGGCCATGACGTGATCGTTCCCGTTGAGCAAATCATCGGTGGTGTCGAGCAAGCTGGTCAGGGATGGAAGATGCTCATGCAGTCCTTGGCGGCGGGGCGCGGGATTAGCTTTCCAGCAACCTGTACAGGCGTCACCAAGCTGGCTTCTCGCGTGGCGGGTGCCCATGCGGTGGTACGCAAACAGTTTGGACTGTCCATCGGTCGGTTTGAAGGGGTTGAAGAACCGCTGGCCCGGATGGGTGGTTTGACCTACATCATTGATGCGGTGCGGCTCTATACCTGTGGTGCTGTAGACAATGGCGAACAGCCTGCGGTAGTGAGTGCGATCGCAAAATCCCAAACCACTGAACTGGCCCGTCGCGTCGTCATGGATGGTATGGACATCTTCGGTGGTTCCGGCATTTGTCGTGGCCCTCGGAACCTGCTAGCCAATGTCTATACGGCCATACCCATTGCCATCACCGTGGAGGGGGCTAATATTTTGACGCGATCGCTGATGATCTTTGGTCAAGGCGCAATTCGCAGCCATCCCTATATTTATGACGAAATTTCTGCGATGGAGCGATCAGATGTCGTCGCCTTTGATCGGGCCTTCTGGCCCCATTTGGGTCTAATCATGCGTAGCGGTGTTCGGGCTGGATTGCTGAGTCTTACTGGCGGTCGTTTAGCCCGTTCCCCAGTCCCAGGAGAAACCGCTATTTACTATCAGAAGCTGGCCTGGGCTTCAGCCACTTTTGCCAATCTCAGTGATTTAGCAATGTTCTCATTGGGCGGTTCGCTCAAGCGGCGAGAGACCCTAACCGGGCGTTTTGCAGATATCCTCTCTTGGATGTATCTAGGATCAGCGACGCTACGACGATTTGAAACCGAGGGGCAACAAACCGAGGATTTACCCTTGCTCCACTGGGCCATGCAGTATACCTTTGCTCAAATTCAACAGGCGATTGAAGGGATTATTTATAATCTCCCGATCCTGAGTACTGGCTTATGGAAACCTATTTTAGGGATATGGCGACTCAATCCTATGGGAACGCTACCGTCTGATGGACTGGGACACCAAGTTGCTAAGATTCTACAGACGCCAGGGACGGGACGAGATAGGCTAACCACTGGTATTTTTCTTCCCCGTCATCCAGAGGAAGCCATAGGGCGACTGGAACAAGCTTTATGCTTATCGCGGCAGGTAGAACCCATCATCAAAACGATTAAGAACGCAATTTTGACAGGGCAACTTCCTAAAGCTAGACCCATAGAGCTTGTTGACGTGGCCCTTGAGGAAGGCATCATTAATGCTGATGAAGCCATGCTGATCCATAATGCAGAAGTGTTACGCAGCAATACCATTCAAGTGGACTCATTCACCTTAGAAGAATATCAACAGAGGAACTCTGTATTTACAGGTCCACAACTTTTAGAACAGATAGTCAGTGTGAGTTAGGAGATCATAGCTCAGCAATTCTTTAACATGTACCTGTTGCTCCATTGCATAATCATCAACAATGGGTTCTTACCGCGAGTATGCTTGTATTGGATTGTAATTGCTATCCTAACTGAGAGTCTTTCCTAGAGGGTATCTCAAGAGTTGTGGTTAAGGCATAGCCGAGCAGTTGAACCGTGCTGTCAAACTCTACAATTTTGAATCAATTAGCGAATATTCCCTAATTAGCCGATTGATGGTGTTTATATCTAATTTTTTCAAATCACTAGATGGTATGCCCTTTAAGTACTCTTCGAGCGGAATAGGATCACCCGAATCTTCAACCTCAATCAATAAGGTTACAAATTTCACTTCTTCGCTGTGAAGCTTGAGCGACCTTTGCAAATGACCCACCGCATAGATGCATGGGTCATGACCTATCTGAACTCTCATTATTGATCCACTTCTAGATAAAAATACCCATAGAGCATCTTCTCTAAGGGAAACATAAGCCGCTACGCAGTCATCAATAAGGAGGATTCCAATTGATCCTATCAATTAAATCTGTTGAAATGTTGAGGATACTGAAGTCTTTTCATAGATGGATGTTGTAGTGATTTCGTGAGCACAAGAACTCCCTCACGATGCCAAAGTTTAGGGTTAAATCACAGACCAACAATATTTGCCCCAAATCTGTTGATCAACTAGGGTAAAAAGTCACAGAAGAAGGGTGGCCAAAGTCTTGAATATCTCTCTTCGACAGAGCACGATGTGATGTAGGCGAAATCACGTTGAATAAGTGTAGTGACCCCCAAAATTTGGACAGTCAGCAGAGAGAGTAAGCTGAAGTCCAGGAGGAACTGGGGTCATGGCAAAAAAGCCAAGAAGTTATAGCAAC
>JANQPU010000039.1 GCA_028285315.1 Acaryochloris sp. IP29b_bin.176 | reverse complement strand
GATATTCGCTTCGCTATGTCAGTGGTCAGGTTACACTTTATCGCATATCCCAAACCTAACCATCACAATACTTTCAAGACTTGTGGGTAAGGCATAGATTGAAAGAGAAGTGAAACTTTTCAATAAATGAAAGGATTGATTTAACGTCTGACAACTTTAAATTACTTTTTTCCCAGGACTTGAGTAGACTAAGTATAAATGGCCGCTGCTGGCTAATATTAAAGTTCTTTAATGCAGCAAGAGATTTATATACCTCCTGCTCTTCTTGTTGTTGATAATCTTCTGCTAATGGGGATGATATTTTTACGTATAAGGCAGCATCATTGACTAGTTCATTTAAAAAGTCTCTAGGATCTATCTCATTATTATTCCATAATTTTTTGAAGTGCTTATACACGTTATCTTTACTTGTGTAGTTATATTGAGCTATCCACCAGTGTCTAACAAAGGTTTCTAAACCACCTACATTATCTCTTGAGACTATTGTTTTTCTTAGCTCTTTCCACTTCGTTTTTGCAAAATCATCAGGGTGTGTTGTATTGAATTTCTTGAACACTTTGTTTTTGATTAAGTCTACGAAACTTAAGTCCATACCTCTAGCATTTAAGGTTTCAAAAATCGTATAAGCCTCGTCCTCCTCGCTAACAGTAATGAAAATAACTTTTAGATACTTGACTACCTGATCTCTAATCGCCTTTAATGCAGTTTCATAAAGTTCATCACTTATATTGGTCCAATTAAAATTTCTTCTCAGAGATTCTCGAGAGGTATATGAATAGAATTCTCTATGAGAATTCAAGAGGGTTTTTTCTTCCTCTGAGGACGGAGTTCCTTCCTGTTTATCAATATGCTGTATTGTTGTTTGAAAAAAAGGTTTAGGAGTTTCATTCTCAAGCTTGAAATATTCATCACCATCGTCATCCTTGCCAGCAATATAGTTTTCCTGGATAGATTGAGCTATATTTTGTTTGTTTATCTCAATAAATCTTTGGCAAAGATCAGATAGCAAGATAGTAAGTGTTGTCAGTCGCTGTTGACCATCAACAATTTGCATAGATATGGACTTGTCATTTCCGATAAGGACAAGCGAACCTATGAAATATTCTTCGTGTTTGATACTAAGATCATCACGGTCAATAGTGATATTAGAAGTAATATCATCCCATAGTTCAGAAATTCTCTCTCTCGTCCATGAATATTCTCTTTGAAATCTAGGAACTACGTATTTCTTCTTAACGGAGAACAAATCCGAAATAGTCCGAGTGTACGCATGTAGCTCCATCCGTTATAGATTCCCCCAATGTTTTCTGTTGCAGTTTCAATTGAAATAACGGTCTAGTTGGCAGATTTAACACAAAATCATTCTAGCCAAACCTTCAAGGCACTTGTATCACTTCTATCTTAAGAGATTGCTCTTCAGCACCTTCCAAATTAAAAACAATGGCTACAGTAACTCTGTGATGCGATAGCGTCCGCGCTCCGCTTCTCATCTCCAGTCGAAACCAAGATGGTAGATTGATGAGGTAAGCCAGATCGGGTTGAGCAGCTCATGACTTTTAGTGACGTAGTAGAAGGCGTCAAGAATCTTTCCACAGACGAAAAGCGAGAAATTCAACGTTTGCTGCAACAGTATCTCCTCGAAGAGCGCCGTGACGAGATATATAAAAACTTCAAATCAGCTCAAACCGAAGCACAAGCAGAGGAACTGATCTTCTCTGCTGATATTGAAGAGCTAAAACGGCAGATGGCTGAATAGTCGTGGAAGTCAGCTTTAGTAAAACTTTCAAGCGTGCTTTTAAGAAATGCATCAAAGGCAGGCCCACGATAGAAACAAGGTTTTGGCAAAAGTTAGAGCAGTTTACCCTCGATCCCTTTGATCCAAGCCTAAAAACTCATAAGTTATCAGGCAAACTCAAGGAACTTTGGAGCTTTAGCGTGGCCTACGATGCAAGAGTATTGTTCTACTTCACAAAAGATGACAAAGCCGTATTTGTTGATATCGGTAGTCATGACGAAGTGTACTGATCACAAGGTTGGTAGCTGAATGACGACATGCATCGTGAATCTTGAGCCAGCGATCGCCCTCACAACCGAACAGTTCTGGCAACTTTGTATTGCCAATCCAGAACTTAGACTTGAGCATAGCGCCGCCGGAGAGCTAATTGTCCGCCCCTTATTCGGTGGAATCACCAGCAACCGTAATGCCCACCTAATCTGTGAACTCTACAACTGGGCCGATGCAAATGCCACCGGAATTGCCTTCGGTTCATCTACTGGATTCACGCTGCCCAATGGGGCAACCCGCTCCCCCAGCGCCGCTTGGCTCCGTCAAGAACGCTGGGACGCCTTGACCTCAGATCAACGAGAGCGTTTTGTGCCGTTCTGTCCTGATTTTGTAGTGGAACTATTGTCCCAAAGTGAGGACCTGAAGATGACTCAAGCCAAAATGCAGGAATACATCGACAACGGAGCGAGATTGGGATGGTTGATCAACCGCGAGTCAAAACAGATCCAAATTTATCAGCCAAATCAGACCGTTGAAATCTTAGATACCCCTCAATCTATCTCTGGTGAGCCAGTGCTTCCAGGTTTTAGGCTCAATCTTGACTGGATTTGGTAAAGTGGCGGTTTTGGACTGCGATACTACAGTTAGTAATCGCTCCTACAGCCTATACCTGTACCTCAGCGTAATCAGTATGTTATTAAACCCAAGAGTCAAGGTCAAAGGTCTGCACTGCTTGAATGCGTAGAAAGTCTTTATCTGTCGTGAGCAGCGTGAGCTGATGCTGGAGCGCCACAGCCGCAATCCACAAATCATTCTCACTGTAAGGATGGTCGTAAACAACTGATTAGAATGGAACTACTACCAGTGATCTATCGGTTAGTTCTTTCCCTAGAGCCCTCTTATGAATGTTGACTTAAAGCCCGAACAAGAACAATTTGTCCAACAACAGCTTGAGAAGGGTCGCTTCAGCACCGTCGATGAGCTGATTGGCACCGCCCTCTCCCTCCTTTCTGAGTAAGAGCAGCGCTTAGAAGCCCTGCGTCAACAAATCAAGATTGGCACCGAGCAAATTCAGCAAGGCAAAGTCGTCGATGGCGAAGCCACTTTCGATAGACTCCAAGCTAAAATCAGTCAGATGTCTCGCCCCGAGGCATGCATAGCTACTCCCTCTCAGAAAAAACTGTTCAAGATCTAGACGACATCTGAGGCTACATTGCTCAGCAAAATCCCGCCGCAGCCAGCAAACTCTTCGATGCCATCCGCAGCAAATGTCGGCAAGTCGCCCAATTTCCGAACATGGGAAAGCCCTGCGATCGCTTATCCCGAAATCTACGCGGCTTCAGCGTCGGCAACTACATCATCTTCTACTACCCCAGACCTGACGGTATTGATATTGCCCGTGTCCTCAGCAGCTACCGTGACTTGGAAGACCTATTCTAATTGGGTCGCAAGGTTGATTATGCCATGACAACGTGTGTCGTGAACCTCAAGCCAGCGATCTCTGTAGCAGCAAGACCATCCCTGCAACCCTACTCTTCACCTAGCACCTGTTCTATATTGCGATATCCACTAACAACTCGTAAAATCTCAATTCCCTCATCCACAACCTGATAAAAAATGATGTACCCCATCAAAGGCATTCCTCGCAAACCTTCACTGATGGAGGCATACGACTTACCAATGTAGGGGAATCGCGCTAAGTAGTCATCCCTGAAAAACCTCATCAGACCATATACCGTAAGCGTTTCAGTCGCTAACATACGGCTTTAAATTGCAAGTATATTCGCTGGCCCTTGTAAA
>JANQPU010000236.1 GCA_028285315.1 Acaryochloris sp. IP29b_bin.176 | reverse complement strand
TATTTCTGGGGAATATTCTAGATATGGAATTCAGCTTTATCCTATGATGAGTCTGGCTTTGAGTCCACCTAAAGAACTTCAAAAAATGGATTGACATTCGTGCGGGTTGATCGCAAGATAAGACTCCCAGCCTTAACTGTTTGTCCTAGATCCTGTGTCATTGGCCTAGCATATTTTTTTGTAGCTGTCTTGGTTAATAGTGGCTGGATACTATTGCGTAGAGTTTTGTTAAATCGACCGTCATTGTTCACCTCACTGTTCAAACGGGTTACCTCTTTATGAACACAATGATTAGTATTCAAGCAAATTTGCCAGAAGATCTGCACTTAGCTTTGTTGAGCTATTTGGAAACGCATCCAGACTGGGACCAAGATCGGGTGCTGTCGGCATCACTATCTCTTTTTCTGATGCAGTACGGGAATTCAGATCGACGACTAGCTCAGGTATATCTCAATAGCCTCTTCCACAGAAATCTACCCTCAGCCTGTTGATGATGTCTTCAGCCTGGAATTATAACCAATCAGCTTCTTTCACTGCTTTATAGAGTTCAACTTCACTCAGGTAAAAGTCAAATAGAATGGGGACTCCCTCTTCATCAATACAGAGCTTGGCAGATTCTGGATTGTACAAATAGACAATGAGTTCTTTCACCACAGGTTTAGCTCCTGACTGATGATTGGATGTAGTTTGGATTTCTGCTTTAATTCGTGCGGCAATGATGCCGTGAGTGTAAACTTCGGTACTATCAGGTTGGATCTGGTGGGGGTACTTCAGTCGAACAATATCACCACGTCTCATCAGTAATCCTCACTGTTACTGCTAGGGTGATCATAGTTTTTTGTGGAAGGCTGAGTCACATGTGATGTTGTTTCTCGATCAGGAACAATCGAATCCTTCATACCCCATCCATGACCACCCCTAAGCCCTTCCGCAGCCTGACCGTCCACCTACTCCACGAACAACTTGGATTCCTCTCCTGTTACTACCCGAATAATGACTCTAAAGATGAACTAATGTGGTCCCTCTCGGTGGGAACATTAATAATTCCATTCTTGAATTTTTTAAATATTTGGTTGAATAAATCCTATGATGAATCATTTTAAAAGTTCATTCTGTTGTGATGATGTATAGGTAATCTAGATCCAATAGGTAGGCAATATTATTCTCTTACAAAATGTATTTATAGATACTGAATCGTATGATGAAAAAATATACTGTCGAGCTGACAATATCTAGTTTTTAATCTTCATGCTTGATAAGTGTATTTCTCTCTAAGCAAGGGTTTCACCATTTTTAATAAAGAGTATTGAGTAGTTATCTAGATTTTCATCAATTAATGAAACTGACCTTTTTGAGAAATGTATACAGAATTCTATGGATACTGTTTTAGGAACATGCATAGAACTTCTGGGTCTTATTCATAGTGAAGTATTCTTGATGTAAGAAATGCTATCCACATTCCTTCATTTCAAACGGAACCTATTCGGTTTTCTTTATGCACGAAAAAATCAAAGTTTCGTTTCCATAACGGTATGTGTTTCTGGCTTATCACTGATTAGTGGTATCAGCGTAAATTGCATGGGATTGGGTTGTCGTAACTTGTTCACAACGCCTGCACCAATAGGGGGGGTATTTCCTTCTTATCTACCAACCGTTCCTTCTCTAAGGTCAATCCCCAACAAACAGATCAGGTTTTCTGCGTATCAGAGAAGATTTCGAAGTCGTTTAGAACGCTTGCATTCGGCCACGCGGGGATTTTGTCATCCGCTTCGAGGCAAAGGTTTTTTAAGCCAGGGAAACCGAGGTCCTACCCATCGAGGGCGAATGGAATATGCCTATGATTTTGGTACCCCTATCGGTACTCCCGTCTATGCTATGCAGAGTGGACGGGTGATTGGTATTCAAGAACAATATGCGGATGTCGGGGGAACGAGAATCCAGGCTCAGAAAGCAAATTTTGTCTGGCTGGAGCATACACATGGTATCGGATCTGCTTATACCCATTTACAACGGAATTTTGGGAAGAAAACATCAATCCGACCCAATGATTGGGTCGAGGCAGGTCAACTCATTGGCTATAGCGGTAATTCAGGCTGGAGTTCTGCGCCTCATTTGCATGTCGAAGTACATCGCATCACTGCCCAGAGTTTTGGTCAAACGCTCCCGTTTTCAATCTCATCTGACTGTGGTTCAGAGAAATTGACCTAACTACTGTTTGAATTGTCATCTATTAGTTGAGTGACAGTTG
Source organism: Acaryochloris sp. IP29b_bin.176 (assembly GCA_028285315.1). Classification (GTDB taxonomy): domain Bacteria; phylum Cyanobacteriota; class Cyanobacteriia; order Thermosynechococcales; family Thermosynechococcaceae; genus Acaryochloris. The sequence continues at coordinate 7,962 of JANQPU010000236.1, read as the reverse complement.
TATAAGCTATTACCTTGCTTTGATCACTCTGTTGGTGAGTGTCTGTAGGGCTTTTTTTCGTAACCTGATGGCTTAGGGGTGGAGTGGAGAATCCGATGATCGTTGCTTGCTGTCCGTAGGACATAGGCCGAACGGAGGCCATCGTGGAGTTACAGGAGCTATGTCAGAAGCAGCGAATCTTAATACCACGGTATGAATTCGACAAAATATCAGACGTGTTTCGCAGTATAGTCTTGGCGATGGGTCAGTAAGAGACTGGTGAGGGAGAATCGAAGAAGGTGGCGAAGGCGGAAGCGGCGAGTGGGTTATTGGAGAGGTATGGGGATGAGATTATCAATCTAAAATAGACGGTCAAGTTTGACGTTGGAAAGTAACCCTTAATCCAAGAACTGGCGTTGAAAAAAGCCTGCAACTTTTGAAGATACCTCTGGCCCACTCACATCCAATAACATCACATGCCCAGAATCATCAAACCAAGCGATTTCGATCTCAGTCGGGATGTGTTTTTGCATCATTTCCAGAACGACAGGTGGCACCGTTGGATCATTGTGGGAATGGACTGCCAGTACCGGACATCGAATCTCATGCAACCTGCGACGAGCATAGATACTGAGCTGCCAAAGCGTTCTCAGCGCTCGGGAGTGATGGAATCCATAGACGGGTAGATAAAATAGTTCTTGAGATGGAGCCTCCACCGTAAAGCTTGCCCAGCTAAAGAGTGGAATCAAAATCTCCGCCTTGCATGGCAGTCGCAGGGCTGGCGCGGCCACAGCGCAAGTATCAAGCAATCCTTCCGAAGCCATCGTTAGTGCGATCGCACCGCCCATTGAGAATCCGAACATCCCGACATGAGAATAGCGCTCTCTTGCTTGGGCAATTTCTTGTCGAGCTGCATCAAGCATCCCATTCAGGGTGATGCTTGAAAATTCTTGCTCCTGTTTATGGCGCTCTTGATAACCATGCCCTGGTAGTAGAGGAGCAACTGTAGGTATATCAAGATCTGAGAGTGCAGACATCGCTGGAGCCAATTCATAGGGATGCCCTGTAAAACCATGCATACATATGACTACAGCATCAATACTATGGTTGGGTTTTAGGTACTGAGGTTTGGCTTCAGGGATCAACTGCGCTTCAATATCATGAGGAAGGGGTGTAAATCCTGAGAAATATGATTGCTGCTGCATAGGCTCAATATCATACATTTTGAAGGGGATAGGAAATGAAGCTATTGGCACTGCCCAAGCCACCTAAAGTTTAATTTCTCTAAGCTATCCTAAATTCACATCTGTGGAAAATATCTTGATTACCTTTCGCCAACAAGTAGGATGGATTGTTTGATTGGTACAACCTGATACGTTCGTAAGCATTTATGTTTTCTGACTCTCACTATTCTTCAAACTAGTACTTATCTATCAATATTCAGGGGAGGACAAGGTGCCGAATACCCTAGATGTTAAGCAATTCACCCAATTCACCTCAGACTTGATTTCTTTCGGTTTGTTGTATGCGATTGCCAACTATCGCATTCATACCCCTGAGCCATTGGATAGAGATGCTAATTGGAAGTACTGGACCCAGCCTAGATCCGGTTTTTGGGAATGGTGTGCGAGAGTGTATCCTCTGGAAGCACAACGCGAATCTTATTTTGATGACATGCTCAACCGCGACCATGCCAGCGGGATTGAAGCGCATTACGATATTTCTAATGATTTCTATGCGCTGTTTTTAGATGAGCAATATAGGTTCTATTCTTGTGCTGAATTTCAATGTGAGAAAGATACCTTAGAAGAGGCTCAACACCATAAGGCTAAATATCTTTTAGCTTTATTAAATCTCAAAGGAAGCGAAAGCATTTTGGACCTTGGCTGTGGTTGGGGGTCAATGTTGAAGTTCCTGCAAGACTCGGGGCATCAGGGCAAGTTATCGGGATACACCCTATCCAAGGAGCAGTTGATTTATGCCCATCAACGGTTAGGGTTGAATATCTCACTTAAAAATTTCATCATGGACGCATTGGAAGATTCACCCTATGATCGAATCCTTTCTGTCGGTGCCCTGGAGCATGTTCGACCGGGTGAACTCAGAAGAGTTTATCAGAAGATTTATGATGCGTTGGTTCCAGGGGGAAAAGCGGTGCATCAGTTCTTCTCACTCAATTATCATCCCCTTCAGACTTCAATGGTGATGATTCAGCTTTTCTTTCCCGGCTCCTTGCTATCAATGCATGAGACCCATCTTCAGATAGCTGAAGACATTGGCTTTCGTATTATCCATGATTCAATTCATGATTACCAACCCACCATTCGAGCATGGTATGAACGACTGGCAAATCATCAAGAGAAAGCGATTGAGCTTGTGGGCTTGGAAATCTACAATCGCTACATGACGTTTTTCCCGATTGCCTGGTTATTCTTTGAGCAGGATGAAGCTGCACTTCACAGAATTGTGATGGAAAAACTAGCAACCTGAATCTTAGGATGCTGTATCGGTTAATGCGAATCATCTTGAACAAGTAATCCCCCAGTCCATGACCGCTCCCCGCCACGCCTTCAACCTGTCCATCCACCTAACCCCTGAACAGCTTGAATTCCTCGCCTACGCTTTTCCCAACGATGACCCTGAAGAAGCCCTGATCAAGCTCCTCGAACGCGTCAGGAACCGAGCCATCCGCAGAGCTGAGCATCGAGTGAGGGTCTTGCATCCCGGCCAGGAAGAAGCAGAGGGGGAGCAGGAGAAATCCCCAGAGCAGCCTATCAGCCAGGTGGTGGATGAGATAGATAATCCTATCGGAGAATTGCAGGAGCTTTGTCAGAAACAGCAAACCTCATTGCCCCGGTATGAGTTTGAGCCAATACCGGAAGGGTTTCGCTGTACTGCGCAGGCGATGGGGCTGAAGGGAACTGGTGAAGGCCCATCGAAGAAGGTGGCGAAGGTGATGGCGTCGATGGGGGTGTTGGAGAGATTATCGCTTGCAGGTCTAAGATGAATTTAACACTATGTAATATTACTATCAGAGAAAATACTAGGAATCAATGTTTCTCAATGGCTGTAAATCAGTGATAACGCTGTTTTGTTCGTAATTGCTTTACCTGATGATATAGAAGAACTCAGGAGTAAAGCGCAGAGATTATGTTGACCAGTTTGTTAGCCGAAGCCTTAGCTGCGTCCTATGACAACTTGACTTTAACTACAACCATCTTTAAGTGTGTAGAAGAAGCTGCTGAAGACTTGAGCCCAGAAGCAAAGCAAAGGTTAGGACTAATACATACAGGTCTAGCGCTGGCTATTCAAGGGTTGGAATGCGATGAGATTCAGCAATTGATCAGGCAGTCTGAAGTCTATTGTGATTTCTAAAGAATATTGGGCTGGTGGTCTGAGATTCTACTATTGAGCATCAGAGGGTTGTGGAGTTGGTGGGATTGGGTATGAGTGACCACGATTAGGATTGTTAAGTCCATCGTATCTTTTGATTCTTACAGGTCTAAATTACAGGATTCTGAATCTGAGTTGTCATCTACTTGAGATTAACCATTGATGCTTACACTTTCACTTCGGCTGCTTTAAGCATGTGAAATGTAATCAGCAATTGGGTAAGGGCAAGAGGATAACTCTGTAGGATCTCTCCAGTAGTACCCATTATTTTACCAATGTCTTCATTGCCCTGAAGACTGCAAAACTGTCCTAGATGTGGGACTTCGTTACAGAGAACATGCTCCAGCTCCATCACCTGTTCTTGGGTTGCATGGCCATCTATTTCCAGAACATCCACGGGCTTGCTCATATCCCGATCTAGATTGAGTCGGATGGCCTCTCCCAAGTGATTCCCAGTTGGATTTAAGAGTTGTGTCATATCTGGATGAGGCAGTGTTGGTCTCAGGGTCAACCTTACATTCAGCAAGAGATCGTTGGGATTGGGATCCTCTACTGGGGGATAAAAAGTGACAATCAAATCAGCCCACTGGCGTTGAGGGCGGATAAACGCTTCTGAATCATCTTTACGCTTACGGAGTTGATCAAGGACCTGCTCCTTGGTATAGCCTCTCTTGCCTGTGTCGCGTTTAATCTTCCAATCCGCTCGTAAAGGTTCTGGAGGAGCTAAATAGGCTTTGACATCGTAGCTATCGCGAGCAGCATGGGTAGAGTAGCCCAGCAATCCTTCCACAATCACATATTTTTGGGGTTGAATATACTCAGGTGGATCAAAGCAGCCCGTGGAATGGTTGTAGATTGGCTTGAGAATGGGTTGTCCCCTGCGCAATAGTCCCAGATGCTGCTCGATGATGTCGAGATAGTTGCAATCAGGGTGGAGTGCAGAAATCCCCAACTCAGCTCGCTGCTTGCGGTCATAGCGATGATAGTCATCGGTACAGATGATAGTGACCTCTTCTTCACCCAGAATATTGGCGATGCCTCGGGTGAGAGTAGTCTTTCCTGCAGCACTATCCCCGACAATACCGAGGATAATGGGACGGTTGCTCATGATGGATCCTGCTTAGAGTTAACTCAATGCTCCACTAACTGAATCACCAAGCTCAAAACTAAGACCATCAGACTAGTTCAAAGCTTTGCTTAAATTCTAAGAGAGCATATATTGCATCATAAAGGGCGATGGTATCCCGTCATAGGCCAGGTACTGAGGTCAAAAAGGACTCAGGGAAGTATCCTCCACCACCCGATCTCGCCCTTCAGCCTTGGCTTGATACAGGGCTTGGTCTGCAGCCTGGAGCAAGAGTTCGACTCCCATTAAATGGGGACTGGGTATTACGCTAGCCACCCCCAAGCTGATCGTGATGCGATCGCAATTGGCAGAGTGCGGATGAGGCAAAGCGAGAGCCTTCACGAAGTGACGAATTACTTCTGCGACATGGACCGCACCTGCTAGGGGCGTATTAGGCAGAAGGGCCGCAAACTCTTCACCCCCATACCGAGCTGCTAGATCCGCCGGACGCTTGAGGCATTGCTGAAAGCCACGAGCCACTTTAACAAGGCATTGATCTCCCTGGAGATGACCGTAGGTATCGTTGTAGGCTTTGAAGGCATCAATGTCTCCTAGAATCACAGATAAGTTCGATTTCTCCCTCGCCATCCGTCGCCATTCTTGTTGGAGACGCTCAGAGAAAACCCGTCGATTCGCCAATTGGGTTAAATCATCAACAGAGGCAAGTTGAGACAGTTTTTGGTTAGCTTCCTCAACTTCTTTATAAAGTTGATGCTTTTGGATTAGAAGACGAACACGCTGTCTGAGGACAGGCCAGCGGATCGGCTTGGTGATGAAATCAGTTACACCGCAATCAAATGCCCGATTGATAGTGGTTTCATCATCTAGCGCTGTAATCATCAGAATCGGAGTGTAGGCACTTCCGGGAAGGGCCAGAAGGCGTTTGCAGCATTCAAAGCCATTCATCCGGGGCATTATGGCGTCGAGAATCACTAGTTGGGGGGACTCTCGCTGGCAAGCGGCTAGACAGGATTCCCCATTAGAAGCTGTCACAACCCGATATCCTTCGTTTTCCAAGAGTATGGCCAGATTATCTCGACTTATTTTGTCATTATCTGCAATCAGGATTATGGGTTGAGCTTTAGATGGGATGTTATGGGCGACGGATGGGTTATAAGCCATTAGAGATAAGACTTCCTATTTGACATTAGAAATGGTCAGCGAGGATTAACTTGCTCTACCTTCAGATAAATAAAGCCACCAAGGAATAATGGGTATTGTCCTATGACTTTGCGACAAGTGTTCTCAGGTAAATACGGTAATTTTGTTAAGAAATAATTTGAGAGGGAGATTAGGGGGAGTCCGGTGGCGTAAAGACTGACGTTATCAAACGGGTCCACATCCCCCCATCGCACCCGTAAGTTTTGAAACAATCCCTCTCCAGTCAGGGAGTCTTACCGATAAACTGGCTATGCCTTAGTAGAGGATATCTGCCTTGGAATCTACAATCGTCGCCCTCAACTCCAAACCCATTCCCAAGGCTACCCCAGAGCAACCCAAGTCACCTGCCTCCACTCCCAAGCTGGTCAGTAAGACAGCGTTTCCCCAGAAAGCGCTGGAGAGCACCCGGCCACCCAAGCGGGAACCAGGGCATGGAGAGGTGGGAGGGAGCCGTCGCAGTTCCAGGCGAACGACCCGGCCAAGTAAACCTGAGTCCAGACTTCAGACCAAATCCTCAGAAGTAGCCCCGGCCAGCAGACCGCGAACTCCGAGGGTATCTGAGGAGCTGGAGAGGCGATTCAGGAATCTGGAGCTGGGTCAGAAGAATCTCGTTGAGCAAACCAGGACGCGAGGGGAGCTGGAATATCTGGCTGTTGCCAAGGATAGCTCAGAGGAATATTGGATTGCCGTGGCGGGAACCGGGAAGCCTTTCGTGAAGGAATCGTTTGCTACGCCTGGGTTTTGCCTGGAGGTGGCGATTGATGAAAATTTTGAGATGGAGCAGATAATAGAGCTTAATTGTTAAGCAGTACTATGATCAAACTCGGTTGGTACCTAACGTTTTACGTCATCCTTAGTTGGCTCCTCTTTCTATTCACTGCGCCCACCATTCTAGGTTGGATCGCATTTTTCTTTGTTCTGCCATATTTCTACGGTATTCTGCTACTCTGTTGGTGGATTTTCGTCCATCGCAATCGCAACAAGAACCCAAGGGTGAAGCCCTGGATATGGGTGACTATTTCAATATTGCAGTTGGCGACTATTTTGACTGCACCCGGAAGCTGTTTTGGCGTTAAGCAGGGAGATCGTTGCTACTCTAATATTCAGTATTTACTTAGTCCAGATAAACCCCACTGGACGTTGGTGGAGGATGCATTTTGGGGGTTTTTATTGGCTTACTGTATCGCAGTATGCCTAGGGTTTTTCCGACTTTCCTTTGTCCAATATAGATCGGAGGAAGCCAATGCAAAACTGAGCACTCGGGATGAAGATGGCAATACCTGAAATACTCTTTAGTGATCATCCAGACTCCACCCAGATCCCCTGGTTATAGAACCTTACCTGCTGCTGCCCCCGAAGCCCACCCAGAAGTTACCTAACTCGTATCTTGGTGCAAGATATGAGATATGACTGCATAAACTTGCCGAAAGTTTTCTTAAATAATCGCTGAAAGCATTGATACCTCTTAGAAGGTCTTCAGCATTCTCAGAAAATGACACTAAAGCAGAAACTTTGGTTACAGGTCCCGCAAGGTTATGGTTTTGTCACTAACACCAAAACATTGCCGCGAAGAATAGCATAACCTTGCCGCTGCTGAGCCTGAAAACCCTATATTTTCGTCGAATTCATACTTGCGATCTCAAATAGCCCAACATCATAAAGTTGCCGAAAGTCGGATTTAGCAAGCATAAGCTTGCCGAAAGTTTTGGTGAAAAGTCGCTGAAAGCATTGATGCCTCGTAGAAAGCCTCCAATATTCTCAGAAAATGACACTCAAGCGGCAAGGTTATGATGCGGAGCGGCAAAGTTATGGTGTGGGCGACAGGTTTTAGTGACACGATTCAATTACTTTGAGATAGTGACAATTTTTGTGTGAGTTTTCGTGAACATAAGATATGGGTCAAATATCTTATGTTGGTGCGATCCGGTTTGGGCAATGTTGATGGTGAAACTGTCCGACCGCTTGCTCAATCTAGGATTTAGGTTAAAAATTTGGCTTACATGATAAGGAGATACCACTTATTCAGAGTTGAGTGAGGTCTTTGTAAAACCTCCAAAACTCAGTCTGGGCAATGCAACCCGGAAAAATTTACAGGTGCTAAAGTAACCTAGATGGATCTCACAATACTGTCTAAGCAATGAGGTAAACGTCCATGCCTACCGTCCAGCACTACGCAACCAATTATCTGGAAAACGTCAAGGTGATGCTCATTTCTCCGAGCCAAACTCTAGCATCATCGGCGGTGGAATATTGCATCGCCAGTGGATATGTCAAAATCATGTCCGCTGATGGTCGCACCCTGA
>JANQPU010000433.1 GCA_028285315.1 Acaryochloris sp. IP29b_bin.176 | reverse complement strand
GAATGCGGACGAAAGGACTTGAACCTTCACACTTTGCAGTACTAGAACCTAAATCTAGCGCGTCTACCAATTCCGCCACGTCCGCAAATTTGGCTTTACTATCATAACTCAGGTTTTGATGTGTCAACCTACTGGAGTCTGAAATTCTTGTGAAGGTCCCCAAATGTAGGACTAAGCGCCAAGCATGGTGCATCATTGTACGCTAAATCAAATTTTTCAAAGTAGTGCTAAGTGCTGATTCATTCCCTTGCCTAGGTTGAGAAAGATAGCTAGCCAACCAAAGTTGCTAGCAAACTAAAGCTGACATTCTTCCAAGATCGCACCTGGATTAATTGAGGGTAAGCTTTTGTTCAGAGGGCACCGTTTGTGCATTGAATGAGGCAAATAGATTGGACTGGTCTACCCTTGGCGTTGTAATAGTTCCGCCGATAGCAGGTGGCATCATTGGCTATTTCACCAATGACCTTGCCATCTCCATGCTGTTTAAGCCCTATCGAGCCATAAAGATAGGTAATCGTCGGCTACCTTTTACGCCGGGACTCATTCCTCGCAACCAGGAACGATTGGCCCAAAAGGTGTCTGACGCGATCATGACCTCCTTGTTAACGCCAGAAGAGCTGCAAGCCATTGCCCAACGCCTTCTGCAAACTGAGCGAGTGCAAGGAGCCATTTACTGGCTATTACAACTCGCTTTAGATCAGGTCAAGTCCGATACAGACCAAAGAAGCGCCCAAATTTTAGCCAATATTCTTCGAGACTTTGCTGACCAGTCTCTCCCTCGGATTATTGTGGCATTGGCTCGTCGTGAAGATTTTCTTCAAGATCAGCTGGACCAAGTCTTCGATCAAGTATTGCTCGATTTACAACTGACAGATGAGCAGGCCCAACAGTTAGCAAACTGGATCATTAATGTTGTTGTGCCCCCAGATACCCTGCGATTATTGCTGATCGATTTCCTCACCGATCGCAATATTGCCATTTTGGATCGAGATTTGCGGACTAAAACCAGTGGGACCTATTGGTTAGTGGCAAATGTGATGGGGGTCCAAAGTGCCCTCGTCAAGCTACGGACCTTTTGCATAGAGGAAAAACTGGCTTGCAACGCAATTGTGGCAGAATTACTGGTGTCTTTAGGCATTCGGCAGCGGTTTGTCGAATGGTTGGCAAGTTTATCTTTGCAAAATTTGCCCGTTCGGACGGTTCGACAGCTACGACAACAATTTCGTGAAAGTGTCCGGGGCTATACCCAAAACAAAGGAATTTCTGTCCTCCAAAACCTGGGAACCTCTGTAGATTGGGATGAATCAGCCACTTTAGTGGTCAATCGATTACGTACCTCTGAAGTCGTTGCGACATCTCTCAAAGATGTGAGTGAAGACCTGGCCTTAATCTTGGAACGATATCTCGAACGTGATCTGGAAATGATTGTGGTGAAGGCGCTACCGATCTTGAATCTCGATCAGGTGATTATTGATCGGGTCAACCGTACTGCGCCAGAAGATTTAGAATCAGCCATTCAGGGCATCGTTAAAACCGAACTCCGAGCCATTGTGATTTTGGGGGGTGTTCTGGGTGTGGTTATTGGGCTCTTGCAATCCCTCATTCTGTTGTTTTCGTGAATCACGAAGGCCCCTGCGCTCAATCAAGCGAAACTGCAATGGTAGATGGGGAGCATTTCTTGATAAATACTCAGTTGGGTTTAAGAGTGACTCAAAACTGGGGAAAGATAAGGACAGAATTTATGTTGTCTATTGACCTATGAGGTTTAACGCCTCTTCCCCAACCCATGAATTCCGAACCTGAAGTCAGACCCTCATCCAGCACTGTTGTCCCCCCTGAGCAGGCTGAGCAGCAGCCGATCATCCAAACCTTCAGTTTGCGTAAAACCTATCGAACTGGATTTTGGCTGAACAAAACCGTTACCTCGCTGCAACAATGTAGCGTTCAGGTCATGCCTGGCGAAACTTTTGGTCTTCTAGGTCCCAATGGCGCTGGAAAAACTACGTTGTTAAAAATTCTCTTGGGAATTGCCAAGCCTTCTGCGGGTCGGGGTTTCCTCCTAGGCAAGCCGCTAGGCGATCGATCCGCCAAAGAGCAGATTGGCTATTTGCCTGAAAATGCCTACTTCTATGACTATCTGACTGGTTGGGAATTTCTTAAATATGCAGCAGGAATTTTTCAAATTCCTGCCAAAGTCCAAAAGCGTCGTATCCCAGAACTACTAGACATGGTGGGCCTGGATCGAAAAACCGCGAAGAAGAAGCAAATGCGACGCTACTCTAAGGGCATGTTGCAACGGGTGGGTATGGCTCAAGCCTTGATTAATGATCCTAAACTCGTATTTTTGGATGAGCCGATGTCAGGGCTCGATCCGATGGGGCGCTACCAAATGCGGGAAATTATTTTGTCCTTGAAGGAGCAAGGTAAAACCGTTTTCTTTAATAGCCATGTCCTGTCTGATGTGGAAATTATTTGCGATCGCGTCGCAATCCTAGCTCAAGGAGAACTGATCTGTGAGGGCACCCTTGATCAACTCTTAGGCACTGATACTCAAAACTATCAAGTCAAAGGACGGGGGGGTAACTCAAAAGTCCTCTCAGAGCTATTGATAGACTTTGAGATGCAAGCCGAGCAATGGCACGGTCAGCTTCAAGGCGACCCACAAATGTTCTTATCCAAGCTTAGCCGCATGGGTGGCACCTTAATTGAGATGAAAATGATGCGGCAATCCTTGGAAGATTTCTTTATTCAACAACTCAGACAAAGAGGCATCCACAAGAGCCGTTAGCTTTCGTTGAGGTTACCAGTCGGATCATCATCAATAGCAGGAGCATCGCCCCATCTGGCGCTATCTTCTTCCTCACCATCGCCAAGGGAAACTAGTACAACCGTAATATTGTCCTGCCCTCCTTCCTCTTTAGCCGCTTCGACTAACGCACTGGCAACGGTCTCACAGGGATGATTAGCCTCAAAGAATGGAGCAATTTGCTCATCTGCCAATTCTTCCGTTAAGCCATCGCTACAGAGCAACAACTGATCGCCTGATTGTATCTCTAGCGGTTGAATGCCAATTTCATCCAGTTCTTCTCGCCCCAAACATTGGGCCAAAACATGACGCCAAGGATGGCGACGGGCCTGTTCTGCCGTCAATAAACCCGACTTAACCGCTTGAGAAATCCAGGTGTGATCTTCTGTAATTTGCTCTAATTGAGATCCTCTCCATCGGTATAAGCGGGAATCGCCAATATGAGCACACCAAGGTTGCCCTTCCACTGGGAATAAGACCACCACAACGGTTGTCCCCATATCGGCGCGTTCTGGAAAATCTTTTTGATTTTGAATAATATCCTGATTAGCTTTCAGGAGCGCTTTTTCTAACAAATCAGGCGGCTTAAGCTGAGATTGCCAATTTTTCACCAAAAACTCGTGAATGGTTTCAGCAGCAATACGGCTTGCTTCTTCGCCACCTGCATGGCCCCCCATTCCATCCGCCACGATAAAAAATCGGCCTTCAGGTTCATCAATACGGTAGGAGTCTTGGTTCGCTTTACGGACGAGTCCCTGATCACTAAGGCCTGCAAACAGACGTTTCATATTAGTTTCAACGATTCGATTCTTCCTCTACAGTGATCACCATCTACTTCGATCTTTGAAGATTATAGAAAGTCTCCAGCATTCAAATAGTGTAGCGAAAAAAGCACCTTTCCTGATTCACCTCTAGAATGCTACAACATTCGCTCAAAACTGTCATAGCGTTTAATTCTTAATAGAAGTCGCAAGAAGACGATAGTGGCTAAGCTAGCAACAAAGGCTGCGATCGCAGCCAGCCACACATATTTATTGACGAGCAAAATCGTTGCGGATAGCGTAAATGCACCGATGAGCAGGGCATAATTGGTTCCCATATGGGTTAAATTTAGTCGTCGCAAAATTCGGTCTGTTTCAGCCGAACGGACCCGCATACGAAGATCACCCTGCTCTAACTTATCCAGAGTGTCCTCCATTCGTCGGGGTAACCCCAAGGCAGTATTACTCACCTGAGCAGCTTGCCGCCCCAACTCACCCAAAAGATCGCCGCTTTGATTATTTGGAAATCCACCGTTTGTCATAAGTTCTGCTGCAAAGGGTTCTGCAACCTCCATAAAGTTAAACGTGGGATCTAAACCCCTGCCGACTCCTTCTAGGGTAGAAAAGGCTCGCATCACAAACGTAAACGTTGCTGGGAAGCGAAAGGGCTGATCATAGGCAATTTCAAACAGGTCATCGCCAATCTGAGCAACGGACTGTTTATCAAAGGGCTGCCCCATAAAATTATCCAACATATATTGGATTGAACGCCGGATCGGCCCCATATCATCTACTGGTAATAGTGCCCCCAAATCAATCAAAGAGGCAATGACTTTATTGGCATCTTTTTGGGCAAACCCGAAAAACGTCTTCAGCAGTTTTTCTCGCGTGATCGGCGTGATCCGCCCCATCATGCCGAAATCATAAAAAATGAGTTGCCCATCCGAACTCACCGCCAAATTACCAGGGTGGGGATCGGCATGAAAAAAACCATCTGTTAACAACTGGTAGAGATAGGCTTTTGCACTGAGTTGAGCAATCTGCTTGCGATCAATTCCCGCAGCATCAATGGCATCGTAATTACTGATTTTAAGACCCGGTACATACTCCAGGGTCAATACCCGAGGCGTCGCATATCGCCAAAAGACTCGGGGCACATAGACCCACTCTTGATCTCGGAAATTCCGCCGAAACTGATCTGCATTGCGGCCTTCATTTAAGTAGTCAATTTCTTCATAGAGGATTTTGCAACATTCCTCGTAGATTCCCAACCAATCCCGTCCCGGCCCCCATTTTGGATGGTTCTGAAAATAATGGGCAATGCCCTTCAAAATTCTCAGATCAATATCAAACAGCTTCTTCAGGCCAGGGCGCTGAATCTTGACAACCACCTCTTCCCCAGATTGCAGTTGGGCGCGATGAACTTGACCTAAGCTGGCTGCGGCTAGAGGAATCGGATCAAAACTACAGAACAGTTCTGGAATCTTACGGCCAAAGTCCCGCTCAATGATCCGTTCCACCAACTCATAGCTGAAAGCGGGGACGCGATCTTGGAGCTTTGATAGCTCTTCTACATACTCAGCCGGAAACAGGTCCGCACGAGTCGAAAACAACTGCCCAACTTTAATAAACGTCGGCCCTAAATCTAATAAGGTTTCTCGAATCCAGACCGCTTGTTTTCTGCGCCTAACCGCTCGTTTCTCTTCAGTTACCCCTCCGAGATAGCTCCAGGACTTGGCCATCCACCAACGAGAGCTCAGCAACTGCAACACAAAGGCCCAAATATCTAGGAAACGACGCTGGCGAGAGTAGCTGTCTCGATTCCAACGATAGGCTTTGCGATTTTGTTTTGGAAAGGCCAACTCAGAGGGTGGAACTGACACAATCACTAACTGGAATGGCTGCGGTAGTTTTGCAGGGCGGAGCGAAGTTGAGCAATCTCTGCCCGTAATTCATCAATCGTTTCTTGTAAGTCAGTGGATACAGCAGCATGGCTGGAGGCAGAGGAATAGTTTTGGGGGTTGCGAGCTGCCTCAGAGTCTGCTCTCTCCATGACCTGGTTGGTAAATTGACGGATTTTTTCCCGTTGTTCAGCATCAAATTTACCCACATTGCTGAGGGTATCCGTGAGTTGATGCTCTAGTTCTTCATACAATACTTCTGCAGTCGCTCTACCCAAGAAAAATGCGCGAATTAGAGGGTTGGTCATGGGATAGTTACATTACGATGGCTTCGCAAAAATTATAACTTGCCTCTCTGCACTCCTGCTCTAACTTAGGCCTGTCGGATCATTCAGCATAAGATAAATGCAACCTAAATTTGGGAATAACTCCGCCATATCAACAAGACAGTCCCAGCAATCAATAGGTATAACTCTTGAGGGGGTGACAAATTAGGGGTTACACCCTAAAGGGTTCAAAGTTAAAATAAAAGTGTTAAGGCAATCTCTTGTCGAATACCACCCAAATTAAGTCAAGCACTGCAAAAATACTGCATGTGTTTTAGAATTCCTCTGTTGTTATTCAATCCTTATTTGAGCTAAACGACGATGTCTGTTGAAACACTCGAAAAACGCTCTACAAGCCGAAAGCTGGCACCAAAGTACCGTGTTTTGCTCCATAACGATGACTTTAACTCGATGGAGCATGTTGTCCAAGTGTTAATGCAAACCGTCCCTAATTTGACCCAACCCCAAGCCGTTAGCGTGATGATGGAAGCTCATACCAATGGTATTGCGCTAGTGATTACCTGTGCCTTCGAGCACGCAGAGTTCTATTGTGAAACTCTCAAGATGCATGGCCTCACAAGCACCATTGAACCTGATGAGTAAAACCCTTTTGGCTTGAGCATCCGATCCATCTGGAGGACGCTTAATAATCGCCAATTGAAAGCCTAAAATCGCTATGGAATATCCTCTTAACATATGATTTCAATATTGAGGGATTCCATAGCGGTTATCGATAGATGGCTTTAGCCTATTCGCCGCTAACCATATACCATCGCCCTTCCTTTCTGACGAGAAATACCTTCCCGTCTTCTTTTCCATGCTCATTATTGAGACTAACCGTGGCTTTATCACCAGTGATTTGCGATTGTGCCAAGCTCCCTTTGGCAACATCTTCCGAGAAACGGGCCTGCTCTTCTGCTGCCGCATCACCCAGATCACAGATTTTTTGAATACCCTGATCAGCTTCTGGTGCGCATAATCCCCTTAATTCCTCATAATTTTTAGAAGTGGCCACTTCAAAGACTTTCTGTACTACCCCTTCAGGGGTTGCTTGCACACCAGGATCTGCACAAGCCGTTATCAGCAACACTCCCATTAGCAAACCAAATCGCTGGCACATACCATCCCTCACAAATCGCTATTGATCTTCGATAAATCAGCTTTCAATCTGATTCAGCAAACATTAATTTTAAATTTAAACTCTATTCCGTAGAACAAATCAAAACATTACCCTTGGAAACGCTGTAAATATCAATCACCATTTACCTAAATGAGTTCGAATTTAAGAGCATTCTTTTGATTAGGCTGCATTACTGCTTTTGCCGTTGCCATAGGTGCGCTTATCTCAATATTTTTGTAATTAATAACTAATAAAAAACTACCTTCTCTGTTTGGGTTGCGCTTCCGAAATTGGTCGTGAATCAATAAAGTGTGGGTTTGCTAAACCTATAGTGAGTTGAGTTTTCCTATCTTGTGATGCAATGTCCTCCATGTACGTGAGTTCGACGCTAGACAATAGCCGCAGGCAAAGCTTTTAGTTCCTCAGGAGTCAAATCTAGCGACGGTTTCATTGGATGATAGGAGTAAGCAAT
>JANQPU010000429.1 GCA_028285315.1 Acaryochloris sp. IP29b_bin.176 | reverse complement strand
CTAAAGGCTGGAGCCATTTTAGTCTGTGTCGATGGAAGGACAAGCAGTGAAAGGGTTTCAGGTAATTTTGCCCACGGAATAAAACCCGAAACCAGTTGATAGAAAGGGGCCAATAAGCTTATGAGTGAGGCTGTCTCTTAATCTCATTTGTCTTCTCGTCAGTGGTTGAACTCGACGACTGATTGACTGATTCGTTTACTTCCTTGGAAAGTGCCTGAGGGTCTATCTGGACGGAGCCCATATCGTAAATCCCTACCTGAGTATCAGGGATAGTAAAGAGCGCAGTTTGGAGTTTATCCGTATATAAACGAATCCGATACTTCCCTGGCTTAAAGCCTGCTAGAGCGAACTTACCCGCTTTATTTGTGAACAATGTGATGGGTTTCCACTGTGGATCAGACAGAGACTGCACTTCACCCGCCTGGAGAGCGACAGCATCCCCTTGCGCATTGAGTAACTTCCCTCTCAGAAAAACAGAGGCATCAGAGCCTAATCGAATGAGGGTGCCACTTTTATAGGTGGGAGCAACGTAGTGGACCTGCGGGCCTATTTCATAGCCAATGGGGAGATCAGGAGCATCTACTCGGAGTGTGGAGAGTTGATAGGATTGTAAATTGGACATCACTGGTGGACCTAAGGGATCGATACGGGCTTGATAATTCCCATTCCCATTCGGATTCACACCGATATCTATCCCCTTGAGTTTGGGATGGGGAACTAACAGTGCAAAACTATCGGTGACGGGTCGCGAGATCCCCCAATGGCCATCGACAAACACCAAGGCTGTCCCAAAGGTCAACTGTGTGCGGCTTTGTGTCAACTTTTGGCTCTCGCTTTCCATCTCAAGAGATTGGTCGAGCTGCCAGGTTCCTCGATACCCTTTGTACCGCAGCTTCCCAGATAACCGATCGCGGTCGGATTTACTCTTGAGTCCCACTGAAGCATCAAATCCTTGACTGGGATTACGAGCACTATAATTCCAACTCAGACGACTCTCAGGATCGTCAACACTGCTCACTTCTGTCGCCAGCTGTATCGATTGGCGTTTCTTAGGCTTCAACCAGAGGAAATTGAGAGACGCTTGCTGTTCATGATTTCCTTCTGGATTGAGTGTTTGACTCAACCTGAGGTTGACACCAAGGCCCTTAAAAGAGCGTGTGAGTCCCCAGCTCACTTTGTACTGGTCTGGGGTGTTACGGCCAACTTGATAGCGGAAATTTACATTGCTAAAAATATCCCAAAACAATTTCTGGCTATAGTACGCAGTGAAATCTAAGCTCGTTCTCTGCTTTGTATTCGTTTCTCCAAAGGTTGAGAATTCATTCCCCCGATACTCCAGGGCTAAACCAAAACTGCGTTCTGTGGGATTGTGGTTACCTGACTGTAAAAAGTCATAGCCTAGCCTGAGGGCATAGTCTTGTCCCTGACCTTGTTTATTGCTGAAGGCTGCATCCCAATCAAAATTGCCAATGGGAGCGGCCCAGACGCCTTTGAGGCCGATGAGTTGTTCCTGGAGTCCAGCTTGGACATAGCCTCCTAGCGTGAAGGTGGGTGAGAGACCTGTGCGATGGCTCAGGGTGAGGGTGGGTTGGGAGATATCATAGCACCATACCCCCTTCTCATCTGTATTAGGGAATCCGAGTCCATAGGCAAACTGGTGTCGTCCTGGTGCCAGCAGATTGCCCGCCACCGTCGCGGAAAAATCTAAGTGCTGGACCCGACCCACATCATCCGTGATCACTAACTGCACCTTATTCAGACCCGCTGTGAGCGGCAAATCACGAATATCTTGAGGACCTGCTGATAACCGCAAAGTCTGAAGGAGTTGCCCATTGTTAAAGACCTCAACTTGAGATTCGCTTTCTAGGAAAAATTCAAACCGATTAATGGGGCGTGTGACTCGATGGGGTTGAAGAGCAAAATTGCGGACGACACTCAGGCCAAAGATAGACTGGTTATTTTGATAGCCCATTGTCGGCAGATTCAGATCCCCCACCACATACCGCAGAGCCCGTTTAGGGTCATCCCGAATCAAACGAACATCCTCTCGCTCAATCGGCGTAGTTGCTTGTTCGTCAAAGCGTGCAGCTCCTTCAAACACCCAGCCTTTATAATTTAAGGCTCCGTCTAAATCGAGTTGTAAGGGTTGACGTTCCCACTTCCCCTCAGACCAATCCACAGACTTACCTCCTCGGATATTGAGATAGCCTGAGAATGAATTCGGGATCAGGGGATCTTCAGCTCCGGGCGCTAGGGTCTGAGTGCGCAGGGTTGATACCTTCACCTCGCGATGGACTGAAGGGATAGTGATTTGCACTTCTAGGCGCTGCTTGTCAAACCTGGCCTGGAGTCCATGTTGACGGATGTCCGCCAGGCTGAGTTGACCTTGCTCATTCACCGCAGATGTTAGCTGGGAAATCTTCTCTGGCTGCACAGCCACGGATAATTGTGCTAACAAGGGAGAGGCGGGAAGGCGGATTGCCTGCTCCTCTCCCCCAGGAATCAGGACTAAGATTTGACTTTTTAATTGTCCATCGATCAAGAGGGGAGCCATGAGCTGATGAGCGTTTTCCTCAGGGTGAGGCTGTCCAAATACTTTTTCAAATACCTCTGCTTCTGTTAATTGAGAGGTTGCTGACGCCGGGGAATCTACCTCAGGAGTGGCCGGAACAATCGATTGATCCGAGAGGGGTTGGTCGAGAGTTGAGCTCAAAAAGACCCGTGACTCTGGGGGGATGGCAGCGGTGATTTCTTCGATGGGGCTAACAGTTTGAGGGGGAGGGGGAATATGTCCTGGAATCATGATTTCGAGCCCTCGCTGTGCGAGAGAGGCTTGAATGCTCTGCCATCTCCTTAATCTGGCTGTTCAAAGGTAAAGGTGGCTTTAACGGGGTCAAAGTGCAAGTTAGAGGGATAGGGAATTAGAAACTGACGTTGCTTTCCGGCCAAAATGGTGGCATTTCTCATCACACCCATTTGTTCTGGAGTGAGGTCCAGTACATCACCTTGAGCAGAGGCCAAGCTCAATTGCAGTTTTCTTAAGGAGGCATGGGCTGTCCCCCGGTTCTGAAACGTCAAGACGAGTTGGGAGCGACCCTCCGCGCCCTGAATTTTCTCCAATCCTGCAAATATAACCTCGGGTTTGACCTGCTCAGGTTTGATGTAGACAGAGCCGACATATCGCATCAACACTTTGATTTTCCCAGCAGCAGCCGTGCCCTGTTGGGCTTTGTCAGGATCAAGGTTGATGGGAAGTTGTTCCGCAATCAGTCGATAAGCCAATTCTTGCTGAGGGGCTGGATCCCCTACCCAGGTGACGCGCACTGTCTGAACTGCATTGGGTTCCAGTAGAATTTGGGGGGGATAGACGAGAAAATCTTCATCTGCTGGGACATGGGTTTCCTCCCCCCTCAGATTGACTAATCGCTCCACCATAGAAATGGTGATCGCCAGTCTTTCATTACTTGAATTAATGACTTGATACGACTGAGTGGAGCCAGGGCCCGCTGGTGTATATGTGCGTGAAATGGGTTGTAGCTGAAAAGCATGACTAGGTTGAAGGTTAGACAGGCTGATAGCGAGCGCCACCAGAATGGCTTTAAATGCAACGTTCATGAATCGTCCTTAAAGTCTGACAAATTTAAGCTTGTGGGTCTGTATTCGGGCGCAATTACACACTCTTTCTTCAGGGGTTGTCGGTAATACTGAGGATGATCGCGCCATCATAGCGACCTGGATCTTGCAAAGAACCAGGGGTGTAGTAGATATAAACATCCCGTTTAACTAACCCCGATTGGTTCGTGATTAAGGCATAATTATTGCCAGTGGGGACCGTAAACGTGCCTGAGGTTGGGGGGGCTGCACCGCTGGTGACAGTCACAACTTGAAACGGGATTAAACTGCCCCCCGATTTAGAGATGGATCCAGAACTAATGGTCAGGGTCATCCCTGTCGTATTCTCTGTGTCAGCTTCTAGGGTTGCGACTTTGATAATGCGACTACTTGCGCTACCTTCGCCATCTAAAGGGAGGTTGCTGGCAGCACTTGAGGGCATTGTGGTTAAGGTAGGACTTGCCAAAGCAGGTTGACATCCTATCCCTAATAGCCCCATTAGGCAGCCCATCAGAGGGATTGCTCGGTTGTTTGAGGTTAAAGGGTTCACTGGACTTATGCCAATTCAAGGAACAAATGCCTGGGGAGGACCGAAGAATCGCTCGGTGCCCCCATCGTTCCTAATGGGGGTCCCCTTATTGGTCGATTAGGTTGAGCATTATTTCAGACTGATAGATTTGCTCAGCCTGGAGTTCAGTGTTCTCAAGTTGGAGATAGAGTCTGAGTCGAAGTTGCTGACCCTGACTCGCAATCCTAAGCTGGGCTTGACCCTGAGTACTGAAGGTAACAGGTTGGGATTCTGTGGTTGAGATGCCTAGCGTGAAAGGAATTCTGTCCCCAGTCGAGCTTTCGAGATAGTTTTTGACAGGCTCGAATCCAACCGTGAAGGGACGCTCCCCATTCATTTGAATGGCAATTTCCATCACCTTGACGATGATATGACTCTCATTTCCTGGATATGTCGATTTTTTAGCGGCACTGAGCACGTTAGGCTGCAACTGCACTTTGATGGAACCGACAGTTGAAGGGGCGTTTATGCTCAATTGGGGAGAAACAATCCCTACTAACTCAACGCTATTATTGGTACTTGCTACTCTTGCAGGAAAGAGTAGCCCCCATAGACCCAGACATAAACTGGTCATCCAGAAGAGGAGGCGAGTTCCTCCTAAACAAGCTGAAGCTTTCTTCTGGCAAGTCCAGGGTTTGATAAGCTGGGCCATAGGTTAGACAGAGCGTTGATTCCCCAGGCATCAGGCTGGAGCCTTTTGCAAAATCAACCGATTCATCCTTTAATTGTCGGCAACCGTTACGGTGATGGAGCCTGTATAAGTACCAGGGTCTTGGAGCGCAGCCGGAGTATATTGAATCCACAGATCGCGGTCTCCTGTCCCCGAAGCATTCGCCGTAGCGGTTGAAAAGGTATAATCGGTGCCAGAAGCAACTGTAAAATCACCCGTCAAAGCAGTTGTTCCAGAATTTGTTGTCGTTGTCTGGAAAGCAATATCCGTGCCCCCAGTTTTGGTTAAATTGCCAGAGGTCACAGTCAGGAGATAACCCTGCTCATTATTGGTATGAATTCCTAAATCTGCGACTTGGACTATTTGCTGGTTACCAGCCGCCGCCCCGTCCAAAGTTAGGGCAGAGGCACCCGCAGTTGCAGTAGTTGACAAGGTTAGTGTTGAAGTGACATCACCGGACAGGTTGACAGTATCGGCAAATGCCTCAGATGGCATGATGGCCGTCGCACCTAAGGTCATACCAAGGGCAGCTAAAATGCGAAGAATTGAAGAATTGGAAATAGCAGGGGATTGGCTTAGTATTTTCATGGGGAAGTAATTGGGAAATAACTTTACTTTCTTAAATGTAAAATCTTATTATTTGCGTTCATGTATAAAAATCGGTTTAAGTTGTATATTTCTAGTAGTTAGACAAAGTTCACTTTTCTTTATTTAAGACTAATGTTTTATTTTGCCAAAGGCTAAGCGTAAATATAGTCTATACGTCCATTTAATATGGCATTCTAAGCTTAAATAAGCCTAGATAAGGGCAATAGTGAAGCACTAGCTTCTTTGGTTGTGTCGCAAATAATGCTTCCAGTTACAAAACTCCTCTGAGTTCCATCCAAGACTATGCAGCTAATCCGAAGATTTGATTGATGAAAGAGATC
>JANQPU010000413.1 GCA_028285315.1 Acaryochloris sp. IP29b_bin.176 | reverse complement strand
GACCAGAAATGAGTGAAGCGACGATCTATGCTGTGATGACTCGCGTGATGCTACGTCGTTTGACTGCCTAAAGATTCACTTTATAAATGGCCTCTAAAGCCGCTCCAAAATTAAGATGAAACGGTTGATCTTCTAGAACTAAGGTAGGTACAGATTTTACCCCTTAATGACTCGCTGGGGGGATTGGGTCTGGATGCTCACCCAAACGAATAATTTCTAAGTCATATCAACTGGGATCAAAATCTTGGGCGATCTGTTGTACTGCCCCCACACAAACTCGACAACCTGTGTGGTAGAACGTTGTTTTCGTTGTCATTGAAAATGGTCCTCGTCGGAGTGATAATGCCAACCTAACAAGGGAATTAACTCCACCGAAATTAGTACGATGAGGTGGGGTCAAGACTAAAAAATTAACGCACAATACTTTTGTGTCTCGACAGGCTGATCCCGAAATTTCATCCCGCTTTGAATCTCGCTGAATCCTTTTGGGAAACAGTTTATCTACATCTTGCATCAACTGGTAGACCTAGGCATAGGGAATGATGAGTTTCTGTTCCAAACCACCGTCAAGCAAGCTGTACAAATCGATGGAGAAGGATTTGGGTAGGAATCAACTCGCTTTTGCACAGCACTCTACAAAGCAGAGCAAAGAATTTATAAGACAAGTTAAAGAATGTCGCCTAAATTTCGGGATTAAGACTAGGATGCGATCAGATTAATGTGTCTTTTGGTAGGTGAATAAATCCAATCTTTTATCATTAGGTCCTTCCATTAAAGCTAGAGTGTCTTACCCTCCAATTCCTTTACAGAATCCCTAGAGCTTGTCATTAGCGCCGCACTATCGTTTTCTGCCGTCTGTTGCTCTAGGGATTTAGCTACCTTTGTTCTCAGTATTGCAGTTTGTGAGCATGGATCCTCTCCGTGAATCGTTTAACCCCCAGTAATCTTTAAATTTCATATTTCACGCCTCTCTGTTTTGAAGGAGGTAAGAAGCACCTTAATTTTAGTTGCCGCTGAAGACTTACCATTGCAAGGAGCATTCATGACTGTTGCCGATCAAAAATTAGTGAACGCTGATCAGACCCTAGAACCGAAAACAGGTCTCAAGATAGGTATCCCCAAAGAAGTCTTTTCGGGAGAGCGGCGAGTGGCAGCAACGCCAGATACTGCCAAAACATTGCAAAAAATGGGGTTTGAGGTATTGGTTGAGTCTCACGCGGGTGCTGATGCCACGTTTTCAGATCAGGTATACAGACAGGCAGGTTGCCAGATTATCGCGGATGCTGCTCAACTCTGGGACACCGCCGATATTATTCTCAAGGTACGGGCGCCACAGATGCACCCCACCCTCAATCGTCATGAAGCAGAATTGCTGAATGAAGGCAAAACGCTGATCAGTTTCATCTGGCCTGCTCAAAATGAAGACTTACTAAAGCAGCTGGCTGAGCGGCAGGCAAATGTCTTAGCGATGGATGCGATCCCCCGGATTAGTCGCGCCCAAAAAATGGATGCTCTCAGCTCCATGGCGAATATTGCGGGCTATCGAGCCGTGGTGGAAGCGGCGAATCACTTTGGTCGCTTTTTCACCGGACAAATTACTGCTGCTGGTAAGGTTCCTCCTGCTAAGGTTTTGGTAATTGGTGCAGGTGTTGCGGGTCTGGCTGCCATTGGTGCTGCCCGAGGTTTGGGGGCAGTAGTTCGGGCTTTCGACACTCGCCCGGTTGTCAAAGAGCAAGTTCAAAGCATGGGCGCTGAGTTCTTAGAACTGGAGTTTGAAGAAGATGGGACCGGGGCAGGCGGTTATGCCAAAACCATGAGCCCTGAGTTCATTGCAGCGGAAATGGCCTTGTTTGCCGAGCAAGCCCAAGACGTCGATATCATCATCACTACTGCCTTGATCCCAGGTAAAAAAGCCCCCTTGCTGATCACCAAGGAGATGGTGGAAAGCATGAAGGAAGGCTCCGTTGTCGTTGATATGGCAGCAGAACAGGGTGGTAACTGTGAAGTCACTCGCCCCAATGAAGTCTATCAACACCATGGCGTTACTATTGTTGGCCTCACGGATTTACCCAGCCGCATGGCCAACCAATCTAGCCACCTCTATGGCAATAACCTCTGTCATCTGCTCAAAGATATGGGCGGTGCTGAAGGCTACAAGATTGATTTGGAGGACGAAGTGGTGCGGGGAGCCACAGTCCTGCAAGCAGGGAAAATCACCTGGCCTCCGCCACAAGTGAGCCAACCTTCGCCCCCTAAGCCTGCGGTAGAGGTCAAGCAGCCTGCTATACCTGTAGAGCCGGAAGAAGTAAAGGGCCAATCTGTGATTGGTCAGTGGCTACCCCTCATTGCGGTGGGTGCAGCGTTGTTTGGTATCGGCTTGACAGCTCCTCCCTCCTTCTTGACCCACTTCACCGTGTTTGTGTTGGCCTGTTTTGTGGGTTGGCAGGTGATTTGGAATGTTGCTCCCGCACTGCATACACCTTTGATGAGTGTCACCAATGCCATTAGCGGCATCATCATTCTGGGCGGTATGTTGCAAATTTCAGGCCCGCTGGGCTCACCTACCACAATACTGGGTGCGATCGCAATCCTGGTGGGCACCATCAATATCGCCGGGGGCTTCCTGGTCACTCAGCGGATGCTGCAAATGTTCCGCAAATAGGCTTAGCACACAATTATCCCGCTGCCCTCAATTGGATAGGGCAGTGCGGTTTAAACTCTTCCAGCTTTCTTAGGAGTCGACTATGACCAATAGCCTTGTCACCGTGGCATACATCGCGGCAAGTGCATTATTTATCCTCAGTTTGGCCGGTTTATCGCATCAAGAAACCGCTCGCAAGGGCAACATTTACGGCATTCTCGGTATGGTGATTGCTTTGGGGGCCACCGCCCTCAGTGCAGAAGTCACCAGCTACAGCACCTTAGCAGCTGTCGTCATTCCCGGTGGAATTATTGGGGCGATCGTTGCGTCCCGAGTAGCGATGACCTCCATGCCGGAACTGGTGGCTATTTTGCATAGCTTTGTCGGTTTAGCGGCGGTTCTGGTGGGCATTGCCAACTACCTCCAACCGGAATCAGGTTTATCTGGGGCTGAAGAGGCCATCCACCACATTGAAATCTACCTCGGGGTTTTCATTGGTGCCATCACCTTTACGGGTTCGATTGTTGCGTTTGCCAAACTTCGAGCCATTATCGGCAGCAAGCCTTTGATGTTGCCGGCTCGCCATTTCCTCAATATTGGCATGTTGGTGGGCTCGGTGATTTTAGGGACTCAATTTATGGGCGCAGCCAGTACTAGTGGCTTGCAACCTTTGTTGATCATGACTGCGATCGCAAGTCTGCTCGGCATCCATCTGGTTGCTGCTATTGGTGGGGCCGACATGCCCGTCGTCATTTCCATGCTCAATAGCTATTCCGGCTGGGCTGCTGCCGCTGCTGGCTTCATGCTCGGTAACGATCTATTGATTATCACAGGCGCTTTAGTCGGCAGTAGCGGTGCTATCCTCAGTTACATCATGTGCAAAGCCATGAACCGGGGGTTTTTGAGTGTCATTCTAGGCGGTTTTGGAGCAGCACCTAAAAGTGGCGGTTCCAAGTCCGCCGATGCTCCAGTAGGTGAAGCCACCTCTACCACCATTGAAGACACCGTAGAATTGCTCAAGAATGCCAAGAACGTGATTATTGCTCCGGGATATGGCATGGCAGTTGCTCAGGCTCAACATCCCGTCGCTCAAATCACCAAGATCTTGCGCGATCGTGGCACTAACGTTCGGTTTGGCATTCACCCGGTCGCTGGGCGGTTACCTGGGCATATGAATGTGCTGTTAGCAGAAGCCAATGTCCCCTATGACATCGTCCTCGAAATGGATGAAATTAACGAAGACTTTACTGAGACGGATCTGGTTCTGGTCATTGGGGCCAACGATACGGTCAATCCCAGTGCCCTAACCGATCCCGAAAGTCCAATTGCCGGGATGCCAGTCCTAGAAGTCTGGAATGCTAAAAATGTGGTGGTGATGAAGCGGGGCATGTCCAGTGGCTATGCTGGCGTTGATAACCCCTTATTCTACAATGACAACACCGAAATGTTGTTTGGAGATGCTCGACAAAATGTCGATGCCATCTTAGGACAGTTGGCTGCGCTGAATACCAAAACAGCCGTCGCCGCCTAATCTCCCTCCCTCATTATTCTTAGTAAAGTAGAGAATTCCTGCACCTGACTGGAGTTCTCTACTTTTTTTCGTAGGTAATTTCCTAATCTTGAACAAAAGCCTGAAATCAGAGGAGATGAACTTTCAAGACGGGAATACCGTCTACACTGGTAATCTAAGTCCTCTGTATCTCTTGCCAGTCCTATGCTTCCCAGCATCTCACAGGCTCATTGGGTGTCAATTCGACGCTGGTCTTCTTCTTCAACGCTCCTGTCAGCCTGTCTAGCAACCAGTGTATGGTTAACGACCTCCTCACCTGCCACAAGCCAAACCCTGCGCCAGAAAGTGAATTTTGCCAATTCGGATATCAATGGGTTCTGGGACAAAGCATTTCGGCAGATGGGTCGCAAATGGTATAGCCCCAAGTCCTACACCTACTATCGTGCTGTCAGGACGGCCTGCGGTGTGTCAGGTCCATTTAATGCCCTCTACTGCCCCCGCGATCATGGCATTTATCTCAATATTCCGTTTTTGGTGCGAGCCGACCAACGCTGGGGAGATTTTGCAGCTATCACGATCATGGCCCATGAGTATGGGCATGCCGTCCAGCGCCAACTTGGACTCAGTCGGCTCAATCGCTACCTATATCAAGAAGAACTGCAGGCGGATTGCTTTGCAGGGGTTTATGCTCAGTATGCCAGCCGTAAGGGCCTGCTCGATCCCAATGACGCCAAGGAAGGATACTATCAGTCCTACTCCAGTGGACATGCCCGATTTAATCCCAATACCCATGGAACTCGGGCTCAACGGGCCCAAGCCTTTTATACCGGCTATAGAAATGGGTTCAGGAGTTGCTTAAGATATACCGTGATGAGATTTCGACGACGCTAACCCTTCTGCCTCTTTTCTGTTGCTACTACCTTCATGGTCTGCTCTCGTGACACAACCAGACGCCCTTGCTGAACTGTTAACGGCTGTTTCAACGGGTGAGGTCAGTCCAGACCTAGCCTTACAAAAGTTGAAATACCTGGCCTACGAACCCGTGGGTGATTTTGCCAAAATTGACCACCATCGGACCCTGCGAACGGGTTTCCCTGAAGTGATTTGGGGACCAGGAAAAACACCGGAGCAAATCATCGAAATTTTCCAAACCATGCAGGCACAGGCTGACTGTGTCATCGCTACCCGGATTGATCCAGAGGTCTTTGCCCGCTTGCAGCCAGCATTGCCCCATCTTCAGTATTTTGACAAAGCCAGAATCTGCTCAACAACATCCTTACCAACCACCCCTCAACATCCAGGTCAAATGGGTATTGTGTCGGCAGGGACAGCAGACCAAGCCGTAGCAGAAGAAGCAGCCATAGTAGCTTCCCTTTGGGGATTTGCAGTCACCCGGTTTTGGGATGTTGGGGTCGCCGGAATTCATCGATTGTTAAGTTGCCGAGATGCGATCGCATCTGCCGATGTCCTTATCGTGGTTGCGGGCATGGAAGGTGCTTTGGCCAGTGTAGTTGCAGGTTTGGTCGATTGTCCTGTCATTGCGGTCCCCACCAGCATTGGCTATGGCGCTAGCTTTCAGGGTCTGGCCCCGTTACTGACCATGCTCAACTCCTGTGCTCCGGGTATTGGTGTGGTCAATATTGATAATGGCTTTGGAGCTGCGATGTTGGCGGGTCAGGTCCTGAGGACAGCAGCCAAGATGCGGGCTTCTAACGCTGATTAGACAGATGCCGATTATCGATCTCCCCCCAGATAATTTGCAGATCCAGACTGAAGTCGCAACACTTCTGGTAAATAGTTTTCGCGAGAATTGGCCGGAGGCTTGGCCCGATCTAGATGCTGGATTGCAGGAAGTCCAAGACTCCTTGCAACCAGACCGAATTAGTCGCATCGCGATCACGGATGACGGCAGGGTTGTGGGCTGGGTTGGGGGATTACCGTTTCCGGGCTATTCAGGCAATGTCTGGGAACTACATCCCCTAGTTGTCAAGACCTCTGAGCATGGACAGGGCTGGGGGAGGCGCTTGGTTGCTGATTTAGAAACTTGTGTGCAACAACGTGGTGGCTTAACCCTCTGGGTGGGTACAGATGATGAGAAGAAACAAACGAGTCTGGGTTGTACTAACCTCTATCCAAACGTTCTAGACCATCTTGTTCAGCTCAAAAACCTGCGCCAGCACCCCTATGAGTTCTACCAGAAATGTGGGTTTTCCATTGTTGGTGTCATGCCTGATGCTAATGGACTGGGCAAACCAGATATTTATATGGCTAAAGCCGTTAGCCCAAAAATCTAGATCTCTATTTTGGCTGCCGCACCCCAATCACGGTAACGTTGCATTCTGGTGACAGCCAGTGCTGGAGGATGGGGGTCCACAATAGGCACACATACAACTGGGGCAGAATCGGAAACCGCTGCAGATTGAGAATAGCTGCTGTTGAGCATAGCTGGCGAAACACATGTGTGCATCAGGCCAGTTGGATTTGTCGAAAACGCTGCACCAGGAGAGTCAGCAGTTGCAAGATCACCCCAATCAATTTTTTGTCACGTCAGGTAGTTGCGGTTTGTTCAAGTACAAATTGATGCACCCTTTCCGCAGGATTGATGCTTTGGGCTAGACCGCAATCTTTGAATCCCGCTTTTTTGACCACAGCTTTAGAATACTCATGGGTAGGAACTATGGGGGCAGTCACCCGAAGATAGCCAAGTTCATCCAGAGCATAGCGAGCAAGCTGTGCAGCAACCTCTGTGGCGAACCCTTGTCGTCGTGCGCTGGGCATGATTGCGTACATTATTTCTACTGTTTCGTTATCGTGGGGAGTCAAGCCACAGAACCCAACGAAGGTTTGTGTTGCTTGTTCTTCCACTGCAAAAGCCAGCATCGGGGTTGCGGAATTGTATGATCCAATGGTCATCTGAATTAATTCCTTGGCCCCTGCAGCCGTTTTCTGCTCCTCTCCAAAGGTCAGAAACTGAGTAGACTCGCGATCTGTCATGAAGTGAACAAATGGCTCAATATCTGCTTGAGAGAATTGACGAATTTGTAGACGTGCGGTTTTGATGGGCAGATGAATAATAGACTGGGGCATCATCGGTTGCCTCTTGAATGGCGAACTTTAATGTGCCGACTAATGGCTAGGAAAAAAAGCAATACGCAACCTGCATTGGTTTGATCACAGTCCAACGATTATCCTGCCTAGCCGCTTATCCGTTCGAGCTATGTATGGCATGCTCTCCAGACAGGTCACCCTTTCAAAAGAGGTTCTAATCCGCTGATTGCAAGTCACGAATTAAGGTGTTGGGAATCACAGCGTCGTCCCAGGCTTTGGGCCTTTCTCCCACCCGGACCACCACCAACTCATGAGAGGGCATTACATACACCCGCTGTTGTCCCCACCCATCTAGATAAAACATATCGTCTGCTAAGAACGGTTCTGTAGCTCGTTTTTTATACCCTGGTCCATCTTGGGTACGGGCCTTCAGCCAGACATGATAGCCATAAACAGGTTCTACACCGCTGGGGGTCACCATCTTGTTGATCCAGCTAGCAGGAACCAATTGCTGTTGGTCGACCTTGCCAGTCTTGAGGAGGAGTTGACCAACCCGGAGCCAATCTTGCGATCGCGCAAACAAACAGCAAAACGGTTTGGCATTGCCATCTGGTCGGTCTAACCAAAGTTGGGCCTCCTGAGCGCCGATGGGTTGCCACAGCTTAGTGGCTAAATATTGACCAAACTGCTGTCCCGTAGCCCGCTCTAAAACCAGTCCTAAGATTTGGCTATTGGCATTGGTATAGGCAAAGGTTTGACCAGGTGGCGTTTGGGCAGGCACCTGCAAAGCCGCGGCTTTGGCATCAGTTCCCAAGTACATCTGAACAATATCGGAAAATGGATCGTCGGTGATCTCATAATCTCGGAGACCGGACTGCATTGTCAGCAAATCCTCAATCGTGATGTGGGCCCGGTCATCATTGGCCCATTCGGGAATATATTGAGCGACGGGGTCGTGCTCAGACTGAATGTTGCCTTCTGCGATCGCAATCCCAATCAACAACGATAAAACGGTTTTTGCCAAAGACATAGAGTTGGTATAGGCATCTCGATCATGGCCCCGCCAGTACTTTTCCAGCACAAGCTGACCTTGGTGCATCACCAACAATGCGGAAGTCTTCCGTTCTTGGGCATATCGTTCAATTTTTTCTAACGCTGCCGGGGATAACTGAGTTTTGGCTCTGGGGATAGATTGGCCTTCGACTCCAGGAATGGTAGCCATGGGGGTATACCAATCAACGCTCGTAACTGGATCCTCGGGATACGTGAGCATGCGCTGAATGAAGGACCAATGCCAAGCGATGCCACCCCCCACCGCTATAGCGGTTAAGGCCAGAACCCCTGCCAATATCTTTAACGCTTTTTTCAACCTGTTTATCCTAGTTGTCACCAGAGGTATTTTAGAAGGTCGAGACGCCTTGGCAAGGTGCTACGGTTGCTCAACCAGTAACAGGGATGTCGTGATCGATGCAAGGACAAAACAATCCGTGAAATGCTCTCACAGCAGACTTTTTAGCGCCTGTCGCTTTGGGTGATAAAGGTCACATTGGTGTTCGATCGCCATCACTGAGTGTGCGGGCCAATCCGCAGAAGATAAGCCTAACGAATACAGGTCCATCAGGGCTTATCACCAACCAGGAGATCAACCATCATGCAACTCAAGTATCGCAATACTCTCTATACCCCTTCTACTCAACCGACCTTAACCCCTTCAGAAGTATTGCAAGGGACCTATCGAGGGCTGTCAGTGGCAATTAACGTTACCCATAACCCCACATTGCGATCCACTGAACAAAATGCGACTGACCATCTTGTTCAATATCGAGGCGTCAAGACTCACCTGAGTTTTGCCTAGAGATGGGAGCAGACGCTAAGTTGCGGCTTGGGCAAAACGCTCTCTGTGCTGCAACTTAGCCTACTCTGCTGGGTCATCTATCCACCCTACTGCGGTAGAGTCTATTCGGGAACTTAACGGGAACTTAAAAATTGTGAAATCAATGTAGAGTCGCTTTTTAAGCGAACGATGGTGAATTTTTGCGCTTAAGTGTGTGTTGTGTTATGGGATGATTAAGAATGGCTTTTGCTGTACATTCTCTCTCCTCGTATTATATTGATCGATGAAAGCGATCAATATCACACTCAGATTGACTCACTCTGGTTATTCTGAAAAAGAATTTCCTTATCCTCACTCATCCCTCACATATTGATGTCTACTTCCAAATTTTGGCTTAAAACTCTGGCTGCATCTGCCTTTCTCTCCCTTGCGCCACAAGTTGCTCAAGCGTTGCCGTCAGGTACTTGGCTATCGCAGCCTCAAATTCGATACCACGTGTCGTCTAATACGCTGAACCAAGCGATGGCGAAAATTAAGCAGCAGCAGTACAAGGTTGTTTTTCTCGACTTTCGTAATGTGCCCGATGAGGTGCAGCAAAAAGTCAGCCAAGCTGCCCGCCAGCATCAGCTTAAGCCGGTGGTGTGGATTCAATCACCCCAGTTGCGATCGCTCACGGTCTCCCAACTGGTGCATGAGGCCCGCCACACTGATGGTCTCCAAGTAGATGATCATTACTTTACCCACTACTCCCACCAAGACTTCTTCAAGCTCCGCCGGGCCTACACGAAGCCTATTTACTGTAGTATTCAGCCCTTTCAAGCTAAGCAATTGCCCTCCGGTGGCTGTAATCAAGTGGATGTGCAATGCTATACCCCCAACAGTCTCGCCAATTGCATGAAGTTGGCCGACCGTTTGAAGGCAGTGACCAGCCTATCGGCACAGAATACCTACCAGCATCGGCAAAAACTGGATGGTCGCAAGTTCAATGTGTTTTTGTGGCCTTACAGTAACCGATTCTTCAGAACCATGAGCCAAAAATAATCAACCTTGATCTCGCCATAGAGCGATTCCACCAAGAATGCCAGCTCGGTTGCTGACGATTTTGACATTGTCGGGCAGAGGGATCTGGACGCGCTTGGTTTCGCCCCCACCCATATATAGGATGTCGTAGTTAAACAAATGCTCTAGGTTCTTGATCGCTTGGGCTAAGTGGCGATTCCAGGCTTTCTTGCCTTTCTTTTTCATCGCTTTGCGACCGAGCTGCTGCTCATAGGTTTTGCCTTTGAGAAAAGGGTGATGGGCAATTTCCAGATTAGGCACCAGATGACCATTGACAAACAGCGCCGAGCCGAATCCGGTCCCCAAAGTGACGACCAGCTCTACGCCTTGACCTGCGATCGCACCATATCCTTGAATATCGGCATCATTAGCCACACGCACGGGGGTTTCCAAACGGTTGCCCAGATTTTTGGCAAGGTCGTAATCAATCCATTCTTTGTTGAGGTTAATGGCTGTTTTGATCACGCCATTGTGCACCACGCCCGGAAACCCCACAGAGACTCGGTTGAAGTCCCCTTGCCCTTTTGCCAGTTCAGTAATTACATCTAAGACCGCAGGTGGATTGGGATATGAAGGAGTTTCAATGCGCTGCCGCTCAGTAACAGGCTGACCGCTTTCGTCCAGAACCATAGCTTTAATGCCACTGCCGCCAATATCGACGGATAAGACTAAAAGGGATTCGTCGGCAGGGTGACCCATCTATTTGTCCTAATGTGTTTGTTCAATCGATATACGGTGCCTCAGTTAGTCTAGCCCAAAGCGGTTTCCTGCTTTTCATCTGCTTGTAATCCTTTCCAGATCTGCGTTTGATTGCAGTATCTAGCCATGATTCTCAACGTTAGACAGCTAGGTCTATTCTCAGCATGGGTCAGTAGAATAGGCCGTAACTATTTTGAAGCGATCTGTCGTAGGTCGAGTGAGCATTATGAATGTCTTTCAACCCCAACGGCGTAAACTATGATCACTCCTGGGGCTGGGGGCTGTATCTGTGGTTGGGGCTGCTTTATGGCCGCGATCGCAAAGCCCTTCTGTAGCCGCGTTCGATTCCACCTCCAACACCTCCTTACGGGCCAAGCAGGATGATGTGAATTTGGGACAACCCCTACACCCCTTTCAAGGCATTTCCCAGTGGCTCAATTCCGAACCCATCAATGTTGCTGACCTACAGGGGAACGTCGTCCTAGTGCAATTTTGGACCTTTGGCTGCATCAATAGTCAACGCACGCTGCCTTACGTTACTCGTTGGCATCAGAAATATGCTGAGCAGGGTTTACAAGTAATCGGTGTTCATACCCCTGAATTTAAGTATGAACAGGATGCCAGCAATGTGCAGAAGGTTCTAGAGAAATACCAAATTGCCTACCCCGTCCCTCTAGACAACAACTATCAAACCTGGAAAGCTTATCGAAATCGCTATTGGCCTCATCTATTTCTAACCAATTGGGAGGGCATTATTATCTATCACCACATTGGTGAAGGGGCCTATCAGGAAACTGAACAGACTATCCAAACGCTGTTGGGTTAAAGCTTACGCGGAGGTCGCAATCTTTTGAACCTGTAGCCGAAAGGCATCTAGCAAAGGTGTGAATTCCGTTTAGTCTGACTGACAGATCAAAAACCGTTCCGGAAAGTCTGACTACTAAATTTATTGATCGCTTAGCCTGCAATCAATTGTCAAT
>JANQPU010000409.1 GCA_028285315.1 Acaryochloris sp. IP29b_bin.176 | reverse complement strand
CTGCAATCTCTATTTTCAAAACACTGGGCATAGGGGAATTCAAGTATCGACTATTGATTTCCCCTAACATAGGTCAAAATTATGCCGAATTGGTATTACTCAATCTTCTTGGGAATGCGAACCCCAGAAACCCGATCTTGGTGTTTCTCAACCCATTGACCCGACGAAAAAACTCCAGTTCGTTGAGAACTGGAGTGCTGCAGAGAGCTAAACTTTCGTGGATGAGGCTAGCCCAAGACTGGCAGCAAGATCACCTAGTAGGTTTCCACATGCCAACGACCTGCTTTTTTCAAATCGCGCTGATAGTCACTCCAGGTAACGCCATCCCTACTCGCAACTGCACTGAACGCTTCATCAATGCCAGTTTCCATACCCTTCAAACCACAAATATAGGTGTGGGTATTTTTTTGTTGAATCAACTTCCAGAGTTCATCGGCATGCTCTGCTACTCGGTGCTGAATATACATCCGTCCACCCTCTGGGTTTTTCTGTTCGCGGCTAATGGCCTTCGTTAAACGGAAATGCTGTGGGAAGCGCCGCTGTAAATCTTCCAAATCCTTGTTGTAGAGAATATTGGGTGTAGTGGCTACGCCAAAAATCAACCAAGTCAAACCATTAAATTTCGGCTGATCATTATTGGGTTTCACCCATCCCAGTAAATTAGGCAGCCAGAATGGATTGGCATTGGCATCTTCATTTTCTTTAAACAAATGCCAGAGAAAGGCTCGGAAAGGCGCAATTCCAGTCCCAGTCCCTAACATGATGATGTTGGCATTGGGATCATCAGGCAAGAGCATTTCTTTACCCACAGGGCCGGTGATTTGGACATCATCGCCAGGCTTGAGATTACAGAGGAAGCTAGAGCAAGTGCCGTACACAGTTTTACCTGTATCTGGATCGGGATACTCCAGTTGACGCACACAGAGGGAAACGGTTTTATCATCCAGGAAATCACCGTGGCGGGCAGACGCAATGGAGTAAAGGCGAATTTTGTGAGGCTTGCCTTTATCATCAGTCCCATTGGCAATGATGCCGATACTTTGTCCTTCCAAATATTTCAAATCGCTGCCAGACAGATCAAAAATCAGATGCCGACAGGTTCCAATTCCACCTGGACCCACTAATTCTTCGTTAGAAAGACACTTACCTACGAATGGATTATTAGGACGGTAAGTATTGACTGGCACATTCGATTTCTTCTTGGCTTTTTTCTGCGCAGGTGTCGCTGATTGAGTGGGAGCGGCTGCAGTTCCAGGCTTAGCTGTCTCTAACTTCTTAGCAGTAGGTGCGGCGACGGCTGTGGGTTTTGCCCCCGTTTTACCAGAGGCTTCAAATTCGCACTTGATGCCACAGGTTAAGTTGCTAGGAGACAGCCAACAGGAAAAATTACAGGAAAGACCATCCATTTCTGGCATTTCTTGGTCACTGAGGGTAAATTCAACCACCCGCGCCTTAGAAATACCATATTTTTGCAGCGTTTGATTAAATTCAGCCAATATAGCCATTAATTTGGGTTCAACCTCTCCGGCTAACCCTTTCATACTTTCATAATCCATTCTTAATGCTCACTCATCATTCAACTGGGATATTGGCTGCTCGTGTGATAAACCAATTCACCACTTTGGTGACGCCATTACCTAAAATAAACCTTAAGTGGTGCATGTCTATCGTACACCTCAGACGCTTCAAAACCTGGCATAAAGAGGCTAAGGTTGCATGAAGACGTAACATTCTCTTGTCATCTCCAAATACACAGCTAACTCCTTGCCAGTCGTTGATCTGGCCTGATTACTCGTCACTAAACTGGCGTGCTGCACCATTGGCTATGTCAACCAACGCGCTGAAGATAAGATTCTTTGTGGATCAGCACTCCAACTTTCAAAAACCGATGGCGTAGAACACCCATTATCTGGTGGCCCGCTAAGTAGAAATGCTAGATTGGGCGTTGCTGACTGCCGATTTCAACCTCCTGGGCTCACCTTAATTCGTGGGGATACCAATGCACACATTTCAATGGGCTGCTGTCATGAGGAAAAGTTTGTCTCGTATCACTGTCATTGCCATGCTGGCGTTGATTAGTGCCTGTAGTAATAAACCCAAATCGACTACTCCCACGCCGTCGCCGACACCAAAGGCCACACAACCAGAAGCACCGCAACCGCAGAAAACTTTTCTGTGGCAAGTTAAATCTCCTACGAATACGGTTTACTTTTTAGGTTCGATTCACCTGCTCAAAAAGTCCGATTATCCCTTGGCTAAACCGATCAATAACGCCTATAAGGATGCTGAGAAATTAGTGTTTGAGGTTGACTTGGGTGAACTTAAATCCAGCCAAACTCAATCGCTTGTCCTAGAGAAAGCCACAGCTCAGGATGGCAAAACCCTTCAGGATCGGCTAACGCCTGAAACCTATCAGCTTGCAAAAAATAAAGCGTCAGAAATTGGGCTACCGATTGAGGCCTTTTCGGGGTTCAAACCGTGGTTTTTTTCCCTAACCTTGATCACACTGAAATTACAGCGATTGGATTTTAACCCAGAGAATGGGGTCGACCAGTATTTTTTCAAGAAAGCCACCCAGGATGGCAAAGAAACCTTGGCTTTAGAAACCATTGAAGACCAATTCAACTTGTTTGATAGTTTTTCTCAAGGCAATCAAGAACAATATATTCGCCAAACCATTGATGAGCTAGACACCCTTGAAACCTCATTTCAAGAGATGGTTCAAGCTTGGAAATCTGGAGATGACAAAACCCTAGAGACACTGCTACTCAAGAGTTTTCAAGATTATCCAGAGCTGGAAGATCAAATTTTTGGGGCGCGCAATCGCAAATGGATGGCCACCATCGAACCCCTATTGCAAAAAGAGGATGATTACCTGGTTGTGGTGGGTGCAGGGCATTTAGTGGGCAAAGATAGCGTTTTACAGCTTCTGCAAGCCAAAGGTCATACTCCGCAGCGCCTTTAAGAGGCCATTTATAAAGTGAATCTTTAGGCAGTCAAACGACGTAGCATCACGCGAGTCATCACAGCATAGATCGTCGCTTCACTCATTTCTGGTC
>JANQPU010000398.1 GCA_028285315.1 Acaryochloris sp. IP29b_bin.176 | reverse complement strand
TTGCTTACTCCTATCATCCAATGAAACCGTCGCTAGATTTGACTCCTGAGGAACTAAAAGCTTTGCCTGCGGCTATTGTCTAGCGTCGAACTCACGTTACTGTAGAAAGAAGTGAAGCTGAGGCAGCCTCCACCTAGATATCATGAGCAATTTAAGAAAGCCCAATCTATTTATTATTGGGGCGATGAAATCTGGCACATCGTCTTTGCACCAATACCTTAATAACCATCCTGCCATCTTCATGTGCGAGCCCAAAGAACCGTGCTATTTCGTGCATCCCAAGCAGTTGAATTGGCCCAAGATCAAAAAGCTTAATCTTTGGGGGAATGAAGAGAAATATTTAAGCCTATTTGAGGATGCGGGTGATGCAACGATCTTGGGTGAGTCCAGTACGCTTTATGCCAAAGAACCTCATGTGACTGATGTGGCCGAAAGGTTAGCGAAATTTAACCCTCAAGCTCACTTCATTTATATTATGAGGGACCCCATTGAACGGACCATCAGTCACTACTGGCATGAGACCCGGCAGGGGAATGAAAACCAAAGCCTACTGACGGCAATACAGAAAAATCCGCTCTACCAAGATGTCAGTAATTATCCCAAGCAGATGAAACAGTACTTCCAGTATTTTTCGCCGGATCAATTTCTGTTTTTGACGTTTGAAGAACTCAGTAATGATGCTTCAGCTTGCATGAAAAAAACTTTTGACTGGTTGGAGGTTGACGCTTCCTTTGCACCAGCTAATCTTTCTCAGAAATTTCATGCGACTCCCCAACAGTTCTACCAGAAGAGTACTCTGTTTCGTCTGAGATATACGTGGCCCTTTAACCGCCTAGCCTCTTTGCTGCCTCAAAAGATTCGTTCTTCTGGGCTCAAATTAGCCGTCCGAGAAGTAGATCGAGACAAAGATGCTACAGATTTGCAGGAGGCTGTTCAGTTCCTACGACTGATTCAACTGCAGCAAACAGAAGAGCTAACCGATCTATTGGGAATGCGCTTTCCTGAATGGACGACGCTTTATGACACAAAAAATGATTTGAAAATGTCCACCCATATCACATCGTTCCGAGTGCTTTTGATGGGTACTTGAGGGCTAATAATGCGAGCTGATGTTGATTCATAACGTTAATACCCATGTTATCGGTCGATTCAATCAGACCAATCAAAGCTAAGGGTGGGATGAGGCGAAAAGCAATCAACCACGTGCTTAGGAGCCCTTCAGGAATTGAATCAGTAAGACTACTCAATCGATCCGTGGCAACTTGATTCAATTTCAGCATTCTTACTGTACTTTCTATTGCTTAGTTCTGCTTAGACTAGATATATCTGCAAAAACCAATTCTGTTTGGGTCGTATTGCAACTATCAACCCCTATCTGAGCATCAATCTGATCGATCATGATTGCTGATGACATTACTGACTATTATTTAGAGCACTCTCAGCCTACTCTAGCTGCATCCAATACTGCTTCGCTCAGTTTACCGATTATTGAATCTTGGCGTTGCATAGATGTCAGAAATCAGGTTGTCATTCGGGGTCAGATTTTTAACCATCCCAAGTACTTTGCGGGGCAGCAGTTAAAATCTTCTCCCATTCAGGGATATCTTTCCAAAGCAGGTCGTGTGTACGTGACAACGAAGAACTCAATCTATGAGTTGGGGACACCTCACCCAGATTTTGCGGGGGAGGCTCAACTTTGGATTGACAATGCTGACCATCAACAGTGGGAGAAACTAACTTATTTCGGGGAGTAGCAGCTCTTCAGACTTAATCTTGGCGTTCGGCCAGAGCGATAATCCTCTGTTTCAGTTTTTCCATGCGTCGTTGAAAGAGGGCTGGGTTATGTAATGCTCTCGTGAGCACGATCCCACCTTGTATTTCAACGACCACTTGTTCTGCTAGATCGCTTGCATCTACATAACCTGCGTTTTCAAACAGTTGGGTCAGAGTATTAATCCAGCCTTCGAAATAACGTGACACCAGGCTAACAAAGCGATCCTCAGGATCATTCAAGGCCAGGGAACCCACTAGACAGACGCGCTGTCCCGATTGAAAATACGCCATCACAGTATCTAACATCTCCGTGATGGCGCAAGCTGGATCGGAGGTATCCAGAAGAGGGGTAAAAATGTTGGTTTGAAACCACGCTTCAATCTCTTCCAGAACAGCTGTTGCCATTTCTGCTTTGCCACCCGGAAAAAAGTGATACAGACTGCCTTTACCTAAACCTGTCGCTTTGCTAATCAGAGATAAACTGGCACCGTTGTATCCATACTCACGAAAGATTTCAGCCAGAGTGGGGAGCGTATCAGTCCGTTCAGCTACAATTCTGGGCATCTTTATAGTCCCAATTCAGAGAGACCAGGATGATCGTCAGGGCGACGACCCAAGGGCCAGTGATATTTTCGATCTTCTGTTTGGATGGGATAGTCGTTGATGCTGGCAATACGGCGTTGCATCAGCCCATCAGGTGAAAACTCCCAGTTTTCATTACCATAGGCTCGAAACCAGTGCCCGCTATCGTTGTGATACTCATAGGCGAAGCGAACGGCGATTCGATTATCCCCAAAGGCCCATAATTCTTTAATCAAACGATACTCAAGCTCGCTACTCCATTTGCGGATGAGAAATGCCTCAATCTCTGCTCTTCCATGGATAAACTCAGCC
Organism: Acaryochloris sp. IP29b_bin.176; assembly: GCA_028285315.1. GTDB lineage: Bacteria > Cyanobacteriota > Cyanobacteriia > Thermosynechococcales > Thermosynechococcaceae > Acaryochloris. The sequence goes on along the minus strand of JANQPU010000398.1, from coordinate 11,653 downwards.
CGATTGCGCCATTGACTGTCAGGTGTGTAGGCAAGTGCAACTTTTTGAGGATCACGACCGTTCCATGCATCTTCAGCAAGGCGAACTTTCTGAATTGCTGTTTCTTGGGTAAATGGCGGCAAGGGTGGTTTCGACATTTTCAGTTTTTCTGATTGTACTTATCAGTACAGATTGGACTAATAGGTACAGAAAGTCAAAGGAAAGCGATGCTCATTATCCGGGTCACAAATGTTTTAGCCCTCTCAATCAGGACAGCATAGGCTTATTGATGCAGCCGTAAATATTAGAACTTGATTTTGATCTGCGATCGCAGCTGTCCGTACCCCTGCTAACCCATACTTAGTAAATTTTGCAGTCATTAGGAACAGAGTTGTTTCTCTAAAGGGAGAAGATTAGAGTTGGTGGTTAGGTAGTTCTGGATCCGATCACAGCTTTTCTCCAATAACAACTCAAGTTCCAAGTTCATCACCTGAATATTATTCCCAGTGCCTACCCATATCTGTTTTTCCGTCAGCCTGAGCTGCTCCACAGGATGCTCCAACTCATCCAGCGTCTTGATCAGCGTGCCCTGCTCCATCTGCCAAAATTTAATCGACTGATCTGCACTCCCCGATACCACAATCGGCTGATCGGGATGAAATGCCAAACTCGTCACGCCATTTTGATGCCCCGTCAGCGTTTGCAATAACGTGCCGTCTCGCCACAGTTTGATCGTATTGTCCCAACTCGCAGACGCCAAGATCTCACCTTGGGGATTGAACTGGACTTGAGAGACGGCTAAGCCATGTCCAGTTAGCGTTTTAACTAAAGTGCCGTCAAGATGCCAAAGCTTTACCGTTTCGTCATCACTGCCAGACGCCAGATAACGAGGCCCAACACTGATACTTGTCACTGGACTATCATGAGCCTGGATGATTTTGACCCGTTTTCCCGTAGCGGCATCCCATAGACGAATCGTTTGATCATCACTCCCCGATACTAGGGTTCGCCCATCCTGACTGAAATCAAGACTATTAATTTTGCCTGTATGGCCGGATAGAGTTCGCTGTACCGTCCCCTCATTGAGATTCCAAACCTTGATGGTTTGGTCATGCCCCGATAACAGTTGTTGGCTATCGGCACTAAAGCGGAGAGCATAAATTGGCGTTTGATCGCCTTTTAGGGTTTTGAGAGGCACCTTACCCACTTGTGGATCCGGTCGCCAGAGTTGGATTATCCCGTCTAGACTGGCCGTAGCTAAGGTTTGTTGGTCGGAACTAACGGCCATTGCCAAAATGGGTGATGAGTCTTCAGAAATAGGTGGAGTGGCCCAGATCCGAACCTGTTGATCGACACTCGCAGAAACTAAGGTTTTACCATTGGGATGAAAGGTGGCATCAAGGGTCGGAGCGCCATGACCCTTTAGCGTTTGCAATGGCCCACCCGTTGCGACTTGCCACAGTCGGAGGCTGTGATCGGCATGGGTCGATACCAAGGTGTTGCCATCTGGGCTGAAGGCGACGCTAGTCACGACAACATTCTCTGTTTTCAGCGTATACAGCAGCTTGCCCGATAGGGTCCATAACTGGATCGTGCCGTCTTCCGTAGAAAAGGCGAGGGTCTGACCATCCGAGCTGATGGCGATATCTGTAACTGCGGTAGCCTGTTTAGGCAAGGTACGGAGCGTTTGCCCCTTCGCCATATCCCAAATCCGTACCGTTTTATCTTCACTGGCAGACACGAGCACATTGCCAGCGGGGGCGAAGGCAACGGCATTGACCCAACCCTGATGTCCAGACAAAGTTCTTACAGGTTTGCCTGTACGGGCATCCCAGATTTTAATCACGGATTCTCGCCCTGCGGTAGCCAACTGATGGCCCTGGGGATGAAAGGCTAAGCCTGTTCCCTGAGGTGAGGCCGTAAAGCTGAAAAGCTGCTTCCCTGTTTTGGGAGACCAGCGTTGCACGGTCCCCTGAGTCGTGATCACGGCAATGGACTGGTCGTCAGGACTAAAGGTAACATCATTGACTTTCTCACCAATCTCCAGAGTATGTAGGTGCTTGCCGCTTACCTGCCAAATCCGCACGGTTTGATCATCGCTGCCCGACGCAATCCACTGCCCCGATGGACTAATGCTGACAGAGGTGGTTCGTTGGGTATGGCCTTCCAGACGGTTTCGTTCTTGCATCTCTGCGATCGCATTTCCTAACGTCAGTGCGGTTTGAGTGCGTACCGCTGCCAATGTATTGCCATCAATGCCCCATCCCCAGAGCTTCTGGAACTGCCGCGCCGCTTGGGTACTGGTAAGCAGGGCTTCGAGTTGCTGATGTGATCGCAACTGGGATTCCGACAGAGCATTTAAGGCTCGAATCTCACTTAGCTGAGTCTGCTGACGCTGGAGAAACGCCATACCTGCTAGTCCCGTGGCCGCGACTCCCAGGACACTAATAACCCCTACGGCAATCCGCGCCCGTCGCAACCGTTGCTTGACCTGTTTCTGCTCTTGCACTTGGGCTGATAAACCGGCTTGAACAAAGGCTTGCACCTCCGCCGATAGCTCATCAGTGTATTTCACATATAGTTCTGCTGCGGCATCCAGGCGCACCCCGCGCAGCAAAAAATCGGGAGACTGCTGACTCTGCTGCCAATCCTCAGCGGCCTGCTCGATCTGGCGTTGCGTTTGCAGACGAACCCGGTTTTCCTCCAACCACCAGCGCAAGGTGGACCAGTGACGAATCAGAATTTCATGGACGACTTCCACAGTGACATCCTGTTTGATCCATTCCAGCCAGTCAGGTTCAGGGGATTCGGATGCCTTATCGCCTTTACTGCTGAAGATCGCTGCTGAAGTCAGATCCTCCTCTAAACTGACGATCACTAACTTGGCATCCGTTAGTACCTTGAGCGTTCGCTCCACTAATTCCGCTTTATACTTGGGCACAATCAAGTCGGACTTTTTGATCCGCCGCCGGGTATCTTCTGTGCCATCCCCTAACTGCGTTAAAGCTAGAAAAATCCACTGGGCACAAGCTTGAGCCTCCGCATCCAAACTGTCGTACACGGCTTGGGCTTTGCGTTCTAACGCTCCTTTTAAGCCACCGATTTGCTGCTGATAAATGGCTAAGGTCAACGCTCCAGGCTGCCGCTGTTCCCAAAGCTGCTCTAAAACAAATTCCAGCAGTGGTAAATCCCCCGCTAGATTACTCAATTCCTCCAGCAAGACCTCCACCAGTTCGGGGTCAACCGCCAGGCCCACTTGCTCTGCTGGATTGAGAATGACTTGGCGATAACTCTCCGTCGTCAGGGCAGGCGGCACCAGAATATTGGATTCCGGCAATCGCTGGGCTAAGGCGGGGTATTCCAAACAAGGCGCAATAAAATCGCTGCGTAGAGTGATGATGAGCTTAAAGCGATCGCCTGCATGGTCTATAGCTCCAAACATCAGGTCCAAGAATTGCTGACGATCTTCAGAGGTAGCGAGGGTAAATAACTCCTCAAACTGATCGATCACAAGGACGATCGTGGGTTGGGGTTGCGATCGCAACCAATAAACAAACCCTTCAGTCCCCTGATAGAGCATCCCTTCCAACTGTAGCCGCTGATATTGCTGCTCTTTGGCTGTCCCACTCTCGATTAACCGTTCTACTAAAGCTTGGACTGGTTTGGCCCCTGGTCGGAGGCTCCGCACCCACCATTGGTCACTGTCTGGAATATGCTGTCCCTGCTGGAGTTGAGCCATCAACCCCGCCTGTACCACCGAGGACTTACCGCTGCCCGAGGCTCCCACAACAGCAAGAAAAGACTGCTCTCGTACCACCTCAATTAGGTGCTGGGTCAACGCTTCTCGCCCAAAGAAAAACGGTGCATCATCGGTTCCAAATGCCCGCAGACCCATGTAAGGGCAAATCCCTAAGTCAAAATCCGACGTAGTACTGCGAGCCCCCATACCACCGGGCAACACCTCAATCACCCCTTGTACGCCTGACAGCCAGGTATGTAACTGCATCTCACTGTCCGCCAGTTGAGTTTGCAACTGGGCAATCCAGCTAGCGACAGGCATGCCTTCTTGGGCATTGGCCTGAGTCAGGGTCTCGTACAACACCTCTGCAAATTGCTCCGGCTGATCCGCTGGAGCCGCTGCGGCTAAGAGACACTGGCCTTGGTAATGGGTCTGTAAATCTTCAATCCAGTCCATCAGATCCGTGGCTCCAGGGCAATCCAGAATCACAATTTGCTGGGCTAGAGGTGACCGTCGCAGCATCTGCCGCAACCAGGACCGACTCATCGCCCCCCCTTCTGGCAAGACCAGATGGGCCTCTCCCGTTTCCGTTAATTCTGTTTTGCCCCGCAAGTAGAGGAGTGCGGTTGTCACCGTTGTGGGAGCGGGCTGAGTTGGATCAGCAGCTTGCAAACAGGTTTGAATGGCCTCTCGCACCGCCTGCCAGGTTTGATCCGCTTGGGGGAAATAGGTCAGCTCAAAAGCTCCAGCCCCTCGTAAAACTTTTCCTAACGCCAAAGCTGTGGGATTATCTGCCAGCCCTGCCACCATGAGTGCCTGTCGAGGATAGGCATGGACGGGCAGCTCTGGCTGCAAGCCCAACACCAATTCCCCTACCCCTTCTACAATCCGCTTGGGCGTTTGCTGGGGATATTCGGCATCAAGTTGAGTTTCGCCTCGACCTCGCTTTTGTTGATTAATCAGGCGAAGCTGCTGATTGACCTTATCGATATAGCGTAGGGTTTGGTAGTAGACGTACTTATAGAGGGCGTCGGCTTCAATCACCCCGTTTTCATCTGCGGCCTCTCCCAATAATCCCTGAATCAGATAATAGGTAAACACCCCATGCTCCAGCTCTGGAAATTCCCAAGATTGCTGGTTTTGGTCACAAGAAAGTAGCGCATAAAATCCCTTACTCTGGGCTGCCCGTTGCCGCAACAGCGCCATCAGTTGGGGGGTAGGATTGGGCAACGGTTCTGGAATTTCATCTTTGCTCCCCAGTCGCATACTCATGCCGCCACTATGGCAAGCATCCAGCCACACCAATTGTTGACGAGCCGCACTATCCGCCAAGGTGGTCAGCAATTCTTGAACGGGGAGTCCAGTGTTGGGTAAGTGTTCTTTTTGGGTATTTGCTAAACACAAAAACGTTTGCTGTGTTGGTTGATCAACCACGCCATGCCCAGAGAAATAAAACAGGATGGTGTCTTGCGGCTGAGCCTGTTCAACAATGGTATGCAGACTAGCACGCACTTCGGCCAATTCAGGCGGTGCAACTACCTTAGTTTGAGGATGATCATGGTGCAGTGTGATCGATTTTTTTGGAAAGGCAGCAGTTGCAGTCGTAAGCGCTTCGCCCAATCCCTGACAGTCTAAAGCAGGGTATGCTAAGTTCGATAATTGCGAATCAACATATTGATTTACCCCCACCAGCACGACCCAAAGCTTGGCTTCCCCCGATTCTAAAGCTCGGGTGGATCGACTGGTTTTGACACTCATCGGAGACATAATATTGGTAGAGTTGATCCTCTCTCATCCATTCACAATGAACAGATGTCACTTTGCTAGAGGTTTCCCCCCATGTATTAGGTCTTAAACCTGACGTTTATGCAACTCTACAACTTAACAATCAGCAATGATTGAGAGACTCGAAGTCAGTCAATGGTGAGTAGAAAAAAAACTAAAAACCTGGATATCGAGAATTAGGTAGAGTCTATATCCCGTAAATTACAAATCAGTAACAATCTGTTCAGCGTTCAGTCTAGCGACAGAGGGCTTGACGCATATGCTTCATATTCCCAGGTAGATCTGCACGGATGGCTTCTTGGATAAAGATAGAAGGCATGGGAATCAGCGGTGTGGCTGCAACGGAATAGGAGAGAATCGTGCCTTCACCACAATCTTGCAGTGTTAGATCAGCAGAAAAATCGCTAAAGCTACCTCGTTCTAGCGAAAAATTGATACGCTCTTGAGACCGCTCCGATACTCGAAGGAAGATTTCTACATCAACGGAGAGTAAGAAAAAGGATTTGCGAGCCGCTTGATATAGACGATGAGTTTGTTCCGCCGTTTGTGAAGCATGTTCGAGCACTTCGCTTTTGACAATATCGGGAAAGAACTGGACCCAGCCACTGTAGTTGGTGAGCTGAGACCAAATCTGCGATCGCATCCGAGGCAAATACATCGTCGCTGTTACCGCCCCGCCCCAACTCGTGTGAGAGCGAATATCCAGTAGGATTTTACCTTGCAATAAATCAACCATTTGCTGAGGAGAGAGGGGGGATTGAGTTTGATGAACTGCCAAGGAGGAAAGACTCATAACAGGATCGCGGTGGGACATACGGGTTAAACTCCTACTGGAGAAATAACAGCCAGGGCCATCATAACTCTATTGATTAAAAAATATGTCTTCAGGGACACAGACCCACTCATGAGCGTTCTAAAAGTTATCACAGCTTCAGGCAATAAATACGCAGAATATCTTAACCAATGAGCCGATCATCTCTTAGTATTCCCAATTACCAGCCATTGCCCATCATCTAGGCTGAATTTTCTCTTTACACTAAAAAATTCTAGCTAAAAGCCACCCGTTGGCGTTGTCTGCAAGGACGGTAAAAACGTGACAATTTCAGGGAACTGCACCAGGATCACCAAAACAATGAGCTGTAAGACAATAAAGGGGATCGCGCCTCGATAAATCTCTGAAGTTTTGATCTCTGGGGGTGCAACCCCCCTCAAATAAAATAAGGCAAAGCCAAAGGGTGGGGTTAAAAACGATGTCTGTAAGTTGACCCCTAACAAAATGCCGTACCAGAGCAAATCGATGTCCAAGGCTTGGGCAATAGGCCGAAAAATTGGCACCACAATAAAGGCGATTTGAAAAAAGTCGATAAAAAATCCTAACAAGAAGACGGTGAGCATACTCACCCCTAGAAAGCTGATTTTACCCCCAGGCAAGTTTTGCAGGATATCGGAGACTAAGGCATTTCCTCCTAAGCCGACAAAGACCAAACTAAAAGCCCGCGAACCGACCAAAATCAACATCACCATACTGGTAATACGTAAGGTTGACTCTGACACTTCAAACAAACGCTTTAAGGAAAATTGACCATTGGCCCATGCCAAAATGATGGCCCCTAATGCCCCTAGTGCCCCTGCTTCGGTAGGTGTAGCAATACCCCAAAAGATACTGCCCAATACCAAAAAAATTAGGGCTAGGGGCGGAATCAGAACCTTGACGACTCGGAGAGCCAATTCTTTCCCTTGCATCTCCCGTACAGAAAGGGGCAAGGCAGGTGCGGCCTCTGGCTTAAAGATAGAAACGATAATGATGTGCAGGGCAAACATCCCCGCAATCATTAAGCCTGGAATCAAGGCACCTAGAAATAAATCTCCTACAGGCACACCTAATTGATCGCCTAATACCACCAACACCACACTGGGGGGGATGATTTGTCCCAAGGTACCGGAGGCCACAATCACTCCGGTAGTTAACTCCTTACTGTAGTTGTAGCGCAGCATGATCGGGAGCGAGATCAGCCCCATGGCGACGACAGACGCAGCGACAACACCTGTCGTCGCAGCTAACAAAGCTCCTACAAATACCACTGCTAAAGCGAGTCCTCCTCGAATCGGCCCGAAGAGAATGCCAATGGTTTCTAGTAGTTTCTCAGCCAACCCCGATTTTTCTAGCATGGCCCCCATAAAAATGAAATAGGGAATCGCCAGCAGGGTATAGCTCAGCATCGTGTCAAAAATTTGCTGAGGCATACTCGCCAACAAATTAGGGTCCACAAAAATTTCTGGATCGACCCAACTAATAGCTGTGGGTAACACGCTGAACAGCAGTGCCACTCCACCTAGGGTAAAGGCCACTGGATAACCTGCTGACAGCAGAACCAGAGCTACCCCAAACATGGCAATGCTCAGCCAATCATAGTCCATTGTCCGATTCTCCTTCTTGGCCTAAGCTGAGCCGCTTAATTTTGACCCCGTTCTTAATCGCTTCTGAAATGCCTTGCAGCAGCAACAGCACAAAGAATAAGCAGACAACAGATTTAATGGGATAGCGAGGTAGCCCCCCTGCATTTGGCGACACTTCCCAAACCTCCCAGGAATTGACAATGGGGGACCACACGTAATAGATCATCAAACTACAAAAGGGAATTACTAACAGCAATGCCCCTAAAAAGTTGACCCAAGCTTGCCGCCTTGGGGGCCAATGATCATAAAACGCATCCACTCGGACATGGCCATTATGCTTGAGGGTGTAGGCAGCCCCTAACAAAAATGTGAGGGCAAATAAATAGGCTTGCCCTTCAATCAGAGAATTGGAACTCAGATTTTGACCAATCCAATTGCCTAGTTTTCGCCCTAAGGTATTCCAAACCCCAATCAATACCATCAAAGGAATCAAAAGAGTGGAGAATCGCCCCACACCTTCGTTGATGCGATCAATGATCTGGGATAGTCGCAACAGCTTCTGCAATCTTCTAGGGACCTCCTCAATTCATCTGAGACCTATCCTCTCAGATCACGGTCCTTACACAGAACGCAGAGAAAAAAACAACGTTGTTATTGAAATCCCCATTTCAACCAAGGCGTCGGATCAACGGCTTTCCCGTTCACATTCAAGCCAAAGTGAAGATGGGGACCCGTCGAAGCTCCCGTAGAGCCAACCGTACCAATGATTTGCCCCGCACGCACCATTTGTCCTTCTTTGACTTTAATCTCCCGTAAATGCAGATAAACCGTATTAACCCCTTGGCCATGATCAATACCAACCACATTGCCATGAATCCGAAACCCTTGGGACTCACGACCGACCAGTCGGACCTGTCCTGCAGCTGCAGCTTTGACGGGGGAGCCACTCCAACCCGCATAGTCTAACCCTCGATGGTAATCAGGATCGGAATAGTTGCCATTGTAAATGCGCTTGATACCATAGCCTGCAGTTAATGGTCCATTGTTCGGGCGTAGGAACTTGCCACTCCATAGCTTTTTGGGCGAGACAATTGCCTTAAACGCATCAACCTGATCAAATTCAAAATCAGTTCCAGAACTATTCCCAGGTGGTAACCAAATACTTTGAGTTGAGAACCACCGTTGACCAATCCACAAGACCATATTGCGAGTTTTTTGATTACCTGTCACGATTAGGCTGCGGCGACCATGCTTTTCTAGCGGGATAGTGGGTAATAGCGCTCGCCAACGGTTCGTAGCAATGGGATAGACGGGCAGTTTTTGACCCGCAACTTTAACCACTGGAGCTTGCGTTAGTTGTTCTCCCGGCTCAGGCTTGACTGTAATAGAGAGGGTATCCCCCAATCTGGGCTTTTGGGGTGTAATGGTAACTTCCAATGCTTGGGCAGATAAGAAGCCCGATGCCGAGCTTCCTAGTGTGGCTAACAGGAGCAAGCTAAGCCAGCGAAAATTATACTTGTGAATCATGCAGAGATAAGCGAATGCGATCTACTAATACATAGTCTAGATGGCAACGGTCAGGGTTCCACACCAGCTTACCCAAGCCAGGATATGCCTTCATGTAAGGTATTTGAAGGAGAGGGTTGAGTCGATTGACCAGAAGCGGGGCGATGACGCCGGGTCAAACAATCTTGCATGGCATCTTGGGGCTGTTGTGTTCCGCGTTCTGGCAATACCACCTTTTGCATAATAAATTCAATGGTTTGCTCTTTGACCCAGCCACGGGCAACTACAATTTCGCCAAAAGGCATGGCAGTAACATTTTGGTCCGCTAACGCTACACCGACTTGGGCGTCTGTAATTAACCCGGCTTCCACCAGATAGGCACCTATCGGTCGATAAGGTTGGAAACTCCGGCTGTCAACCCCCTGTATCATAGTTCGTTTCCTTTACGGTTTGGGCTTGAGAAAGACGATGGCTTGTTTCCAGACAATAGTGGGCTGATCATAATGATCCAGCAAGCAGATACAGAAATTATCCTGCCAACGGACCTTGCCGACGAGCAAATCGTTGGTGATCAATTTGATCTCAACTTCAGATTCTTCTTGTATTAGGGTTTGAAGTTGCCGAAAACTAGGAAGCTTGACATCAAGTTCAGTTGACATTATTTTCGTTTCGGAATGGATAAAAGGACAAATAAGGCGATGCGGAAGGTATCCCTGAAGCCATTATAGTGATGGCCCATCCTGCCATGATACGCATAAAACATCTAGGCATGCGTTCTCTTGTTGCCAGAGTAGTATAGAAAGGCGCTGTTTTTGTCTAAGGAATGCTCATGCGGGTTGAGTTTACAAAATATCAAGGATTGGGAAATGATTTTATCCTTATCGATAATCGCCACCAATCCCAACCTTGTTTAACATCCGAACAAGCGGTACAGATGTGCGATCGCAACTTTGGCATCGGCGGTGACGGGGTTATCTTTGCCTTACCCGCAGAAGGTGACACGGATTACACCATGCGCATTTATAATTCCGATGGCTCTGAACCGGAGATGTGTGGGAATGGCATTCGCTGTCTAGCTCGGTTTTTAGCCCATTTGGAAGGCAAGCCAGCCCAAACAGACATTACCTATCGGATTCATACCTTGGCCGGAACCATTACTCCTAGCCTGCAAGCTGATGGGCTAGTACAGGTAGATATGGGACCGCCTTATCTTATTCCCCAAGAGATTCCCACCACCCTAGGTCAAGGCACTGATCCGGTGGTCAATCAGCCTGTAGAGGTGGGAGGGCAAACCTGGCAGGTGACCTGTGTGAGTATGGGCAACCCCCACTGCATCACGTTTGTTGAGGATCTAGAGACGATTGATTTCCATGCCCTTGGCCCCCAATTTGAGCATCACCCGGCTTTCCCCCAACGCATCAATACCGAGTTCATTCAGGTCATGCGCCCGGACTATCTGAAAATGCTAGTTTGGGAGCGAGGCGCAGGTCCGACCCTGGCCTGTGGCACTGGCGCTTGTGCGGTTCTAGTTGCAGGGGTGCTCACGGGCCAAAGCAAGTCGCAAGCGACGATTGAACTCCCCGGCGGGCCTTTGCAGATTCGCTGGGAGGGGGGTGAACAGCCAGTGTATATGACGGGTCCTGCGGAAAAAGTATTTATGGGGACTTATGAGTTGGGATAAAGCTACCTGACTCCTGTACTGAAGCGGCAGCCGCAATCCCAAAAACTATACGGAAGCTAAAGACGCTAGAGGATCAGGAATAGATTCTGAGGGAGCTTGAAACTCGCCGATATAAACGTATTCTAAACGCAGCTTAAGCCAGGTCACGAACGTAGGGTTTGTGGACACAATCGCGGCACAGGGCTGAGGGCACTTAGCTTTGATGTCTTGCATGTCTGGTAGTTCTAAAAACGCAGGCTGCTTAACAACCCAAAAATCGATTTCTTTGTTTTTCTCTTGGTAGTACCGATGGCGTTCTTCGAGAACTTCTTCAAACGGTTCTTCCTCAAAGAGATAGCGCTGACTGGCAAGGGCGTAGTGGTAAGTTTGCATGGCGTAGAAAAGACAATAAGAACGAGACGTATTAGGGACGCCCATCGCCATTATCTCAGCCCAATAACCGTTTTGGGTAGTTGGGGAAGACGACATTAGGCGATGTGCGACTAAATGCCTGTAACCGTTGATTCCTCGTTTCCTCTGGCTAAATGTTGTGATCAGTAGCAACGTAGTATCAGTACTTTCAGGAA
>JANQPU010000396.1 GCA_028285315.1 Acaryochloris sp. IP29b_bin.176 | reverse complement strand
ATGCTTATGATAAGAACTGTTGCAGGGTCAGAAAATTGCATTTTTTTATGAGTATCTTTCCTTTATAATATTACGATAAGTTAAAAAATAGTGTTGTTTGTTGTGAGCCGATAAGCTATGCCAAAACAGACCTGGTGGGGAGATGTTCTCAAAGGTAATAATAATTCCGAAGCCGGCAAGTTTGCACCCGGTTGGGGGACAACCCCAGTAATGGCTGGTTTTATAGTCATGATTACTTTGTTGTTGCTTATTATGCTTCAAATTTACAATTCCACCATCATCCTTGATGGTGTGGATAATGGTTGGACCAGTTTAGGTGGTTTCGGCCAATAAGAACATCTTTAAAAGACATGACGTTTTTCCTGTAGATGATATCAATTTCTTTGGATTTGATGTCAAATTGGCCCCGGTCCTCCGGGGTTTTTTATTGCCATAGACAGTGTGGCTCAAAGGAGATTCGGAGATCCTTTACAATCGAAGACTAGCCCCGTTGCGATCGCATGCTTGAGGAGGCCCCGAGGAGGACCCTATGAACGTGTTTGGTATTGGCTTGCCGGAGATGGCCTTGATTATGGTCATTGCCTTATTGGTATTTGGCCCCAAAAAACTTCCTGAAATTGGTCGGAGTATGGGAAAAGCCCTCAAAAGCTTCCAAGAGGCTTCGAAAGAATTTGAAGCGGAATTCAAAAAAGAAGCGGATCGCCTTAATGAGACCTTAAATGAAACATCAATGGAAGCAACCTTAGAAACACCCAAGCCCCAAGAGCAACCTCAGCTAGAAGCACAAGAGATCGCTGAAGCTCCTGCAGAAGAAGTAATAGCTGATTCTCCAGAGATATCTAATTCCTGAATGACCGCTCCTCTGATTATTCCTGAACTGATCGTGGGTTTGGGAAACCCCGGTCCCAAATACGACCGTACTCGCCATAATATTGGGTTTGCCTTTATCGATCGTCTCGCACAGCATTGGCAAATTTCCCTAGCATCGGAGCGACGGTTTCAAGGTGAATATGGGGAAGGACTGGGCTGCCAAGGTCAGCGCGTGCGCTTGCTCAAACCCCATACCTACATGAATAACTCGGGTCAATCCATTCGAGCGGTGATTGACTGGTTCAAGCTGGTACCTGCCTCAGTTTTAGTAATCTACGATGAAATGGCTTTACCTGTCGGTAAGTTGAGGCTGCGACTTAAAGGATCGGCTGGGGGGCATAATGGTATGCGCTCCATCATTGCCCATTTAGGCACAACTGAAATCCCCCGGTTACGGATTGGCATAGGCAGTCCACCCTCAGAAAAAGGGAAGGATGCCATCTCTTTCGTGTTGGGACGCTTTGCCCCACAAGAGAAGCAGCTGCTCCCCTCTGTCCTTGACCTGGGCGTAGATGCTGTGGAGGTCGCCCTCAAAAAAGGGATTGAGCAATCCATGACTCTCTACAATGGCCGCACAGTATCCATATCTAATTCTGAATAAATTCAGAAATCTAGGACGAAATTATATAAGTTGAACCTATCTATAGGAAATCCTAATGCATTCCTATCTAGCAAGACCTCAAAACCCTTTCCAGGAGAAGATTCTGTTAGATTTAAGCTAGATTTTATTCGTTTTTTTGAGAACTATTCAATCGTCTTATCAAAGTCAATCTTACCCCCGTATCCCTTTTGCAGCATAGCTTTCAAGGGCTAGTATCTAGATACTCTTGTTGTCTCTCTAGTTCTTCTATTTAACATTAGATAAGTAAATCATGATCTAAGTGCAAAGACTCATTACAAATCCCATTGGCCCAAGTCCTGTTTCAGCTTTATAAAGCTTAATTTTTTGCGTAGTATCAGAGAAGTGGTTTCAATCTAGAGTTTTCCTTAAGTCTTGAGAACTCTTTACGAAACTTTCTGAACTGCCGTTTCCATGAATTTATTGAGGAGTACTCTATGGCAAGTTATAAGGTCACATTGATCAGTGAATCTGAAGGACTAAACACTACCATCGAATGTCCCGATGACGAATATATTTTGGATGTTGCCGAAGAGCAAGGTATTGACCTTCCTTTCTCCTGTCGCGCGGGTGCTTGCTCTACCTGTGCCGGTAAAATCACCGCTGGTACTGTTGACCAGTCTGATCAGTCTTTCTTGGATGATGACCAAATCGAAGCCGGTTTTGTGCTGACTTGCGTTGCTTATGCTACTTCTGATTGCACAATCCAAACGCATCAAGAAGAAGAACTCTACTAAATCCGACACCACAAGTTGTGGTTAATCTGCTGGGGCGTGGTAGTAGCGCCCCAATTTTTGTGTAAATTGGCATGGCTCCAGCATTTCTCCAACTGACGTTAAAGTAGAGGGAATCGCTGTTAAGTCTTTCTTCACCCCGTTTGGGCAGATGCAATGAATGCAGTTGACTATCTTCGGATCAGTTTGATCGATCGCTGCAATTTTCGCTGTCAATATTGCATGCCCGACACTTCTGATTTGAGTTTTTTGCAACCAGCAGCGGTTCTAACGGCTACAGAGCTATTAACTCTAATTCAACAGGTCTTTATTCCATTGGGATTCACTCGTTTTCGCCTCACGGGAGGGGAACCCCTCTTAAGACCCGATATTTTGGACATTGTGCGGGAGATTGTGGCATTGCCTCAAGTTCAAGACCTAGCGATGACCACCAATGCCTTTTTGTTAGAGAATTTGGCACAGGACTTATATACGGCAGGGTTGCGTCGAATCAACATCAGTCTCGATTCTTTAGTCCCTGAAACCTTTGCCACAATTGTGGGCAGAGATTCGCAAGGACATCAACGTTGGCAAAAGGTGTGGGCTGGTATCCAAAAAGCCTACCAGGTGGGGTTTAATCCCCTTAAGCTCAATGTGGTGATTATTCCTGGGGTAAACGACCACGAGGTGTTAGACCTGGCAGCGTTGACGATTGACCGCCAGTGGCATGTGCGGTTTATAGAGTTTATGCCGATTGGAAATGCGGATTTATTTTGCGATCGCGGCTGGATACCCTCAGAGGAATTACGAACCCGCATTCGAGATCGATGGGGCCTCACGGAAGGACAGGTTCAGGGCAATGGTCCTGCAGATGTGTTCCAAATCCCAGGCGCTAAGGGCACGTTAGGATTTATCAGCCAGATGTCGGAGTGCTTTTGCGATCGCTGTAACCGGATGCGTTTGTCGGCGGATGGTTGGCTGCGGCCCTGTTTGCTAAATGAAACGGGACAGTTGGACTTGAAGACGGCGCTGAGGGATGGGGTGTCTACGGGTGTTTTAAGAGATCGCGTCCGAGAATTGCTGGAACTCAAACCTGAGATTAATTACAAGGAGCGACAATCCGGCACGATGGGGGCGAACTATAGCCGCACCATGTCTCAGATTGGCGGATAGCGGGTCAAACTTAGAGCCATCTTTGTTATTTCGTTTCTAGGCCAAGGGCTTGTTTGAGAATGGTGCGTTCTTCTGTGGAAAGTTGGAGAAAGACGCGGGGGGCATCAGGCTTTGCTTTGTAATCAACAGCGGCTTTGAGTAAGCGTAGGGGAATTTTGAACTCTTCATGCTTTTTCGCTTCTTCTGTCCAGACATCAAGCCACGTCTGAGCGGCACTTTGACTCACCATATTGGGGAGCAATGCATCGCAGCTTTTGATTAAACCCACACCCAAGGCATTCAGGAACTCATACTGCTTAAATAGAGAGATGAGTTTTTGAGCATGGTATTGCCATTGCTGAATATCTTGGTTTCGCTTGAATAAGCTGCGAAGCATTATGTCTGCTTGCCAAGTATCGAATTTCTCCACTTCGTTTAGTTGGCTAAGCCTACTCTCTAAGGCTTTATAAGCTTCATCATTAGGACGAGATGCAAAACCCACTTCAGCTTGGTTTAGTTGCCCATACGGTAATTTTGCTAAATTTTCTTGTGAGATACTGCCATAGCTTAAGAAGGCTTCTTCATAGCGGCCTAAATAACTTAGAGCAATGCCCCGGTTATACCAGACTCTGTCATCATCTGGTTTGATGTCCAAAGCTGCATCGTAATTTATTATTGCTTCTTTATATCGCCTCAAAATAGTTAGGGTAACTCCCTGGTTGTACAGAACTTCATTGTCATTCGGATTGATTTTCAGAGCTTCATCAAAGCTGTCAATGGCTTCTTCAAATCGTCCTAAAGCAACCAAAGCAATACCGCGATTAGTCCAAGATTGATCATGTTTAGGTTCGATCTCTATAGCTTTATCAAAGTGCGAAATCGCTTTATCATGCTGACCTAATTTTTCCAAAGCGCTACCTAGATAGGTCCAAGCATAATGTTGATTTCGGTCAATGTCTATGGCATGACTAAACTTATAAGCTGCCTCCTCATATCGATCAAGATGAATTAGGCTAATACCTTGATTAACCCAAGTATCATATTCTTCTGGCTTGATCTTTAATGCTTGCTCGAAGCTAATAACTGCTTCCTCATATTGGCTTAATTCACCTAATGCAATACCACGATTAGATAGAGCTTGGTAGTTACTTTTATTGATTTCTATAGCCTTATTGTAGTTCTCGATGGCTTCAGAATACTGCCCCAGCCGAGCTGGAGATCTATGCCTTACCCACAAGTCTTGAAAGTATTGTGATGGTTAGGTTTGGGATATGCGATAAAGTGTAACCTGACCACTGACATAGCGAAGCGAAT
>JANQPU010000388.1 GCA_028285315.1 Acaryochloris sp. IP29b_bin.176 | reverse complement strand
TATATTGTTTCGGCATGGAGATAGCTGTTTGCTGTTGCCGACTGCAAGAGTTACGTTATTGTTGCCTACCCTAATCTTTTAGCTTGACGCTGCACTAGTCACCGTTTTGATCAATACTTTGTGATTCTTAATTTTCCGCCAATAGTAACCGGCTGCCTGAGTCAGTTGGCTGGGTGGGAAAGAGCAATTGGCGCGAGTTGATAGTGATGCCACTGCCGCTGAAATCGATCTGCAATCATTGGACGGAGGATAAATTTGGGCGGGGTTCCAGCGTGGACATCAATTCGGAGACAAGAATAGGGGCGATGTTTTTGGGCACCCTGTCCATATCGACCAATGAAGAGTTGCGATCGCGCAACGCATCGCTCTGCTCCACCGTCAAGGGTCTCCCATATATCAGGCCCCTCAGGGCGTTGACGCCGCAAACTAAACCCGCTGCCCCCACACACCAGACAATTAATATGGGAATCCGCATGGCCCGTATTGCCGACGTGCAGATATTCCAAACAATGGGCATGACCATTGATAATCAAATCGACTAAGGGGCGACCAGCAGCCTTGTCTGCAACTGCAGACTGAACTTGGTCTAGGACCTGACGCAAATGACGCCGAATGGCAAGGGTTTGGCCCTGATACCACTTACTAGCTTCGGTCACATAGGGGGGATGATGAAAGAACAAGATCCGACCTCGCACCTCTGGCGTTGACCACGACTCAACCAACCGTTGTTTCAGCCACACTAATTGCTCAATATCTAAGCTTAGATCGGAGCTATCCGCCAATTGCTTATCAATATCTAAAATTTGCTCGTCGAGCTGCTCGACTTTGGCATAGGTATCACTGGTCGCATCATCATCCTGTTCAGAGCGGGACTCATGCTGGCGCATGGCTGCTTCCAGGGCCTGATTTTTGTTGTTGAGCAGGGCTTGGCGGTCTGCCTTCAGTTGTCGTCGCCGTAATTTGCCTGCCTTATTTTTAGGGATGGGCAGCGGTGTATTCAAGGTATTAGAATCCAGCGCAAAAAAGTCAATGCCACCTTTGCGAAATTGATAGTATCGGTTGGGTAAGCGAGTAAAGACACCCGGTTGATATCGCAAGCATCGCTGGGTATTGAATTGAGCTGTGTAATGTGCCCCCACATGCTGCTGTAATTCTGCAGCCGTGAAGCGATGGAGATAATCTAAAAATGCTTTGGCATAGGCATCACCTTTGTTCGAACCATGCCAGCCCACATCAAGATCGAGTTGACGCTGAAATAGATTGCGTAGGGGTAAAGTAGCTTGGGCCAAGAGTCCTAAGCACCAGGGTAAATCGTAGTAATCGTGATTGCCAGGAACTAAGAACAGGGGTAGCTTGAACACCATTTGGTCGTAGGCAATCTGATCAGGCCGATCACCGTTGATCAGCCACTCTCGATAAGGGTAAATGAAATTATCAAAATATTGTTCTTTAGAACCCACAAGGTAAACAACATCACCAGTATGGAGAACAAAGCTGCTGCCGTCTCCATGAGCTAAGAGTTGCTCCATTACTCGTCGCTGAGGATTATTACCGCGATATTGCCCGGTGCCACTATCCCCAATCACCAAAAAGGAAAAGTTAGGGCTGTCTGGCTGGTCATCATCCAGCACTAATCGCGTTTGATCGATCCTTCTGGCTTGAAGGTAAGGATGCTGCCAACAGACCCGCTCCTTCATTTTGGCAATCTTAACGGCAACGGCTGGATCCGAAACAAATTGCATTGATTAGACTCCACAGGATTGAGATCTAATCCTCTGAAGGGAGGAGGGGGTTATCTGAGCGACTAAACAATCCCAGGAGCGGCCCAAGAATAGCACCAAACACAAATCCACCTGCATGGGCCCAATAGGCAATTCCACCCCCTTGCATCCCGATGGTGACTGGGGCTTCTAGGCTAGCGACACCGTAAAAGGCTTGCTGCAAAAACCAAAACCCAAGGTAGAGAATAGCCGGAATTCTAAAGGTGGTCAGATAAATCCCTAAGGGCACCAGCGTCAGGATTCGAACTTGAGGAAATCGGAAGATATAAGCTCCCATTACTCCTGCGATCGCACCGCTGGCTCCCAAAGATGGCACCACCGATAGCGGATTAAAAAACCATTGGGCCAAGACTGCCAAGGCTCCACAGATTAAATAGAACAGCAGAAACCGCACCCGGCCTAGCTGCTCTTCTACATTATTGCCAAAGATCCAGAGGTAGAGCATATTACCCCCCACATGTAAAAAACCACCGTGGAGGAACTGAGAGGTTATTAACGTGCCCCACTCTCCGGCATAGGCCGTGGAGATACCCTTAAAACTGGCGGTGAGTTCGATGGGAACGACGGCCCATTGCTGCAGGAATTGGTTGAGCTGTCCTGGAGACAAACTTAACTCATATCCAAACACCAACAAATTGAGAGCAATTAGGCCATAGGTGACGTAGGGCGTAATTTGAATGGGATTTTCATCGCGAAGAGGAACCACTTGTTTGACGACCTCGATCAGGGAACTACTATGCAGCTTAGTGCATTTATCTATTACTCATGCAGGAATCCATTCATAACTCAGCAGAGAATGAGGGGACAAATCAGCTGTTGAGGTCTATGAATTGGAGGCTAGTCGCTATCGACCATGTCGGCCCAATGAACGGGGCCATTATCCGATTCCGCCCTTGGGGGTCGAGTTGGGAATTTGGCAGGGAGACTACATGAATCAAGAACTACCCTGGCTGAGCTGGTGGGATGATCAGGGTCACTTGCTATTGAGTGCCGATGAGCGAACTGAGCAAGAAAAACAACGACGAGAGCAGTTAGAGGCATGTTTGCGATCGCAAGGTATTGACCCGGACCATCTCCCAGATGCTTAAGCAGACGTAGGGAAATAATCCCTTCCGAAAGCGGGTTGCTCCTAAGAATCAGCGAGCATCTCTTAATATTTGTCCACTCAGTACTCAACTAGGTGCATCATCAATGAATCTTGAGCCAAGCAGCCTAACTTGTTTTTATTATGATAGGCTTTCGGGAAACAACCTTGTAATCTTTTGTTCACTATGTTGTGCTTAACGGCAGAGTTGTGCGGCGGTTGTGTCTCTGATGTTAACTGACTTGGCTCTGTCCATACCGACACAGTGCTATCTGACACAATTTCTACTCTGGTGTGATAAAGCTAATGACGACAGGCTTCTTTTGTCTGACCTCTTTCACCCGCAACTGATTGGTACTCAAACACCCAACAATCTTCTGAAGTCTGGCGATACAGAATTGAACTCTTCACTCCAGACTTTGATAAAGAATTAAAAGTTAAACGATACTCTCCATCTTTAATTTTCTCAAAATCCGTGATCAGCGTTGACACAGGTTCACCATAACTACCCCCAAGTGGGCTTGCTGTGCGCTGCGCCAGTGCATCAAAGGGGCGAGGTTCTATTTGCCGCTTGGGGTCAAAAAAACCGTGATGGCAACCCACAACATAAGGCGGTGTTTTGGTTGTGAAATGCACAAATCCACCGTCTGGCAACTGTAGCGCGTTACATTCATCCAGTGCTTGATCCGGTAGGTAACTCAGGCCGCTGTATCTACCCCGTCCATAATACTCATCTCCCCCTTCACCGAAATAGATGGGAGTGCCGTCAAGTCCAAAAGCAATCGGCAGCTCAGGATTATGGTCATCCATCAAGCAAATCGGTGCATAATGATAGTGATAGCTGAGAGGGCGACATGTCCCGTGAACACCTTGCTACTTGGGCAATAACCAGATAGACAAGAAAAAAGATGGGCTGCAAATGATGTATCTCCAGCTCA
>JANQPU010000374.1 GCA_028285315.1 Acaryochloris sp. IP29b_bin.176 | reverse complement strand
GCGCATAATGCCAGAAAAAGGGGGAAAGCCTTGATGAGTAGCCTATTAGGCACCTTGCTTAGCTAACTCCCTGAAACACCGATTGAGCCAAACTTTTTATGATTTCCTTCTTGAGGAAATTTTTAATTATACAGTGACTATAACTTGAGCTGAAACACATCATTTGCAGTCCATCTGCTCTCTTATTTAATCTAGTTGTTGTATATGTAGCAAAGCGTTCAGCAGGTATATTGCTCCTTCAGATCAGGACATATACCATCTATATCTGCAGATGGATTCGAATCCAATAAAGTTCATTCATCCATATGGAGGAGTCTTAAATGAAAAACATGGCCAAAGTATGTGTGCTGATAATTTCAAGTATTTTTTTCTTTCAACTTAATGCAAACTCTGCTCGTGCATGGTTTTCTATCTGTAATAGGATAGGGGCTAATAATTGGCATAGAGGTGGAAGTCCAGATGCACCGACAGTTTATGTTGCTTTCAAGTATTTAGATATCAGTGATAATAGAGCACCTTCCCATCAACGTTACAATAATGGTTGGGTTACAAAAAAATGGTATAGATTTTCAGCAAAAGAATGTGGGAAAGTTTATCCACATGAGCTTTGGCGTCGTAACAGATACTATTATGTTCATGTCTGGGGTAGAACTAATGGTTTTGTAAAAATTGATATTGGAAAAAGACAGAATTATACTTATCCTATTAAGGGGCGGATTTAGCGGTTGTGGGAGGGCTTAGATCACCTTGTTAAGGCATGGGGGAATAACGTATCAAAATGCTGATTAATCCCATCCAAGCTCAGATGAATAGGCCCCACCTCATGTATACTTTGGACACTTTTCTCTTACGCTTACCCGGATTCGATCGCTTTCTTCCACATTGAGAATTTGGTCTTTACAAATTATGCTGAGTGTTCAAGAGAACATTAGACTACCTCACAAAGTTTAATGGTCCATTGCCATCAATTGATTGACGGCAGTCAAGGCAGAATAGCTTACCCCAGCTGTGCCTTCACCAGGATGCGTTGAATCCCCAACTAGCCATAACTGCTTGATTGGTGTTCGGGTTGCAAATCCAAAAGGACCAAATGTAGACAGGCGCTGACCGATGCCTCCGACTATGCCTTGGCTACGACCTGTAAAGTGGGCAAAGGTTCTGGGAGTTGCTGCTTCTTGGTGAATGATGGTGTCTGAAGTGAGGTGAAAGTATTGACTCAGACGTGTGATCGCATCCTCCATATACTGCTGTTTCAATCCCTCATAATCCTCCGCCACTTCCCAAAGTTTTGGATCTGTAAACGAAGAAGCGATGATCGTTGCTTTACCCTCAGGCGCTCTGCCATCACCGGGACGACTCACAGAGACAAACAGGGAGTTATTCTCGCCAATAGGACCGTCATAGTCATAGAGAAACTGGAGATGGGGCGGGCAATTGTCAGGAATTGCAGCAGCTTCCACCCCGAGATAAATCACAAAGGCACCCGAAGAAGGCGGCAGGTTTTTGACCCGCTGTTGATACCGTCGAGGGGCATTCTCCCCCAGCAAATGCACTAGGTTTTGTACCGTAACATTCGCCACAACGTGGTCAGCAGGTTCTGTCCAAACCTTGCCTGTTTTTTGCTGATGAATGCTTACACCTAAAATTTGCTGATTTTGCACCTGAATTTGGTCAACACTATGGCCCATATGCAGTTCACCCCCATACTTTTTGAGGGCTTCGACGATGTGATCGCTCAACACCTGCATACTCCCATGCAAATGAAACAAGCCTTGGGGGGCCTGCGATACCCCTAATGCCGTTGCAGCATAGAGGAGAGCAGTCTGATCGGCATTGACTTGAGAATAAAGCTTGAGCTGAAGGTCCAGAAAGGTTTTTAAGCGGCGTTGATTCCCCAAGCCCGTGAGTCGCAAGAGTTGGCCGACCGTAGTAAACAGATGGGGCACGGTCAACAGAGTATCGGAGCGAACAGCTTGTAAGAGTTGCCATCCATCCCAAAGGCTACGAGGGGGAATGACGGGATCGCGGGATTGGAAACACCAGTTATAACGGAACAGGTTCGCTAGCAGTTGCCAAAACCCTTCACTACCCGGAAATTGTTTTTCCCGTTCTGCTCGCCACTGATCTGAATCTCGCCAGACGGAAATGGGTTTTGTTTCTCCTGGCAAAAAGACTGCACAAGCCGGATCGCAATGGGTTGCTTCCGGGATCTCAACCCCTAATTCCTGAAAAATCCGATAATGGATACCGCCAGGTTCTAGCCCTGCGACTTGGGTTGCGCCTACATCAAAGGTAAAGCCGTGTCGCTTAAAGGTAGAGGCACAGCCTCCAGGCACCCAAGCTTGGTCAAATACTTTAACTCGGTACCCTCGCCGCGCGAGTAATGCCCCTGCGGTTAAACCTCCAATCCCTGCACCAATAACGACGATCGGCTGATGATACTGAGATTTGGACATTTGGAGAAACGGGCTATGTTACATATCTTAATAAATTATAGCCTTGGCCTTCGCTCCCGTGCCGTTGCACCTACAGACTTAGGTGACAGCGATTGACAGTCTCAAGCCACCGATCCCACAGAAAGATGACACAGCCCTATCTCTAACTGTTTGAACTAGCCTGACTCACTTCCTTAAGATGTTGTTTAAGTTCTAGGGATTTCGGAAAGTCCCCTTCTAGGCTATGGATAGTGATTTTCTCCAACTTATCGATATCAGTTAGATGGTGTGATTAAGGTTAGAGTGTTCCGCAAGTCAGCAAGGAGGGCATGATGTCAGATTTTCAGGATTGTTTGAAGCGGCGGTATGCGTCAGTCGCGATTGGTGAGTTCAAACCGGGTAAATTTGCAGAGGTTCAACACCTGTATGAACAAGCGATCGCAACCTACTCGGATGGCTTTGAAGGAGCCTATCTGTTCCAGGAACCTGGTACAGATAAAGGGGTATCGGTGATCCTTTGGGACAACTTAGAAGATATGGAAGCCCATGACGGCGAAGAACAAAAAGCAATTCTGAGCAAAATGGCTCCTTACTTCTCAGATCCGCCTAAAGTCTCTGTCTATGAACTCGTCTGCAAGATTGACCCTAAGGAAACCCAAAAATAAGCCACATCAGCAATACACTGTTGACTTAGGGTTAAGAGCCAAGCCAAGGTTGCAGTAATGAAAGCAAGGAGAAAATGCTGCACTGGGTCGCAGGCACTCTACTGTTTTTTTCGTAGCCACAGCACCAGCATCACCAGACTGAGTCCTGCACCAATGCTGATTCCGATCCACACGACTTTAGGAAGACCCGATTCCGGCGAGGCCTGGGGAGCCGCTAGGGGTTGGGCAGGAGGAGAGGATTTAGCGCTACTCCCCTTAGCCACTGTCACTGGAAAACTAAACTGAAACGGCTGGAACGCATCGCCCGTCTGCGGTTGACCTTGAATGATCAATTGGTAAGCGCCAGGTTGAGGGAAGATTACGTCAGCCCCAGGAATATTTTGGTATTGCTCCGCCGAGATAGCTGCTAAGGGCAGTTGGGAAATCGCTTGTCCATCTTCTTCAGAAACCACCTGAAGTTTGCAGTCGCATTGAGCGAGGGGGATGGTGCCGCCCCCCTTTTGGGTGAGGACAAACCAGACTTGGGCAGGCTCTCCAGCTCGGGGATTGTGATCGGGTTCTAAATGAAAGGTAACGGCGATGGATTCGGAGGCTTTGACGGTGTGAGCATAGCCCGGTTGAGGGCCGCCCCATAACCCGATCGCCAAGATGGCTAGGCTACTGCAACGGAGAAGACGCACCATAAAATTTCTCCAGTGAGAATAAGGCCCATACCCAGCGGCAGCGGAGGAGTAGAACGAGGAGGATTAGAGTTGCGATCGCAATCGTTCGCCCTACATGCACCCCTGTCCATTCCAGTCCCCCTAAATAATGAGATCCCATCATCACCGTATGTCCCCCCGCCAGGAGGAGAGCAGGAACACTGAGAAGATGAAGACGACGCCAATAGGGGCCTAATCGGTGCATCATCCCATTAGTACTGGTCGTTGCTAAAGGGGTGAGCAAAACCAAAGCGGCGACCCCTGCCCACAGGCCCGCTTGATGGAGAGGCAGCATAAACGGAATGGCTGCTAGCGACCACTGGAAAGAATGGTCGAGAACCCGCAACACATGCATCAGCGAGAGAACAAAAGCTCCCACCCCTAACAGCCGTCGATAATGCAACGGGGCTGACCATAGGGGATGAATCGGACGGGCCAGCAGAGCTGCCATTAACAACAGCAGGGCGGCATGGCTACTGTAGTTCTGCATTTCCCCCGTCCTCAGAATCGTCAGTAGACCAATGATCAGCATCAGCCAGCCCCCCATCCGAAACCGTTGGCTGCGCTGATCCTGACTGAGAACGGCAGTGGATAGACCGACCCCTAACAAGGTTGGCATCGTTCCTAGACCGAAACACAGCATCGTGGCACTCCCCAACCACAGGTCTCCCGTGACAGCAGCTTTAATTTGAGCTGCATACAGAAAGCCGCAAGGAATTAAGCCCCATACCATACCCAGCACAGCGGGCGTCCACCAGTGAGGATGATGCGCTAACCCGATCATGGCCCGATTGAAGCGCTCGTGCAGGCCCACTTTCAGCAATGGATGGAGCAGTGGCAAGTTGGGTAACCAGCCTGGGCGAATTTGACGAATCCCTAGCCAGATCAACAAGCCCCCCATAAAAAGGGCAATACTGCGACGCAGGAGGCTATCGATACCAGCCAGTTCTCCACCTGCAACCAGGACAGAACTGAGGGCACCAATCGCCGCCCCGATGATCCCATAGCTGAGAATCCGCCCTAAATTAAGCAGAACATGAAACGTCAGTTGCTGTTGCCAAGATCTGGATTCCCCCGAAGTCAGGGCAAAACTTGCGGCTAGCGGCCCGCACATGCCGACGCAATGACCAAAACTACCTGCAAACCCTAGGGCCATGACGAGCAACAGATCTAGCATATTAGGGCTGAGGATCGACTTGAATGACTTCAGTATCGCTGATGGGTTTTCCCTGATAAACCAGGGCTTCATGCCCGTTACCGTTGAGGGTCACCTTGAGGGTGTTAGACCCTGGCGGCAAATCAGAGAGGTAGTACCAATTGCCATAGAGACGAGTGACTTTTTTGCCATTCAGATATAAGTGGGCACGGCCACTGAAGGCCATGCTGGCGGCATTGACTCGGGTTGGGGCAAAGTCAAAGTTGGTGACTTGCAGTTCTAAATTCCAGCCCTTGACCTGATCGGGATGAACAACTAAATCTACAGTAGGAGGTGTTTGATTGGCAGAGATCTCCAGTTGACGATCGTGGTTGTGCTCCATCTTGCCCTGTTCCGCAGAAGAGATCGTTTGGGGATGGGTATGGTGGGATTGCACAGCGCGGGGCATAACGAAGGCCCCAACACCGACACAGGCGGTCAGTAAAACCCATTTTCGAACAGAAGTCATAACCGGATGCCCCAGAGGATAGAGATGCGATCGCAAGTCAAAACGAACCTGCAATTTCACTAGCAAATAATTTGCCAAATCTATCCTGAGCGACCTTTTCTAGAAAAGTCAAAAGACAACCCGTCGTACTTAGCATCTGCACCAATGAGTAAATGGAATGACACTCAACTGTATTGGTTCACCTCACCTTCCCAGATTTGTAGTTATCCAGATGCAGCAGCAAAGCCATGCAGAACCTTGAGTGAATCCGCCATAGGCTAAATCTTAAACCTGGATTTCTCAAAGCAATCTTCAGAAGGCCGATTTAGCTACAAGCATTGGTTGGTCTAACCGCAGATCATTCTTGTAAGTCACCATAAATTCATCTGTTCTAAAGAGTAGGACGTGGATAGGGGTTTTTGTCACGTTTCTGTCCGGTTGAGAGGTTTTATACAAACTAATATCTTGTAGAAGAGTGTTGTACGACAGCCTGACGTATAACCATGGTTAGGCTAAGTAAAATAAGCAGTAGAGAATATACGTTACAGCTAAGTATATGAACATCAACGCATCTATTATTGATCAACGCTTAGCATCAGTCGTTAACGATATTCGTCAAAAGTCCTTCGAAGAGCTACGTATAAGAGACGAAAGTAGGCTCAAATCTCTGGCGTTTGTTTATCTATGTGTCAAAACCATCTTGGATTTGGAGGGTGACGATACTTTTGATTGCTTAACTGAAGGAGGGGGTGACTTTGGAGTAGATGCTATGCATATCTCTGAGGAGTTTGATGGTGAATTTACAGTTAGTTTATTTCAAGCGAAGTATAGAAATAATCTCGAAGGAAACTCTAATTTCTCCGAAGAAGGTATAGAAGGTTTAATCAATGCAATTCAGTATTTATTTAATCCAGCAGCTAGATTAGAACATATTAATGAGCGACTACTCGCAAAAGTGGAAGAAGCCCGTAGCTTAATTCGGGATGGATATATTCCACCAGTTCGAGCGCTGGCTTGCAACAATGGGCTGAAGTGGAATGCAGCTGCCCAGGAAGCTATCGAACGCACTGGTTTTGGCGATCAAGTTACTTGGGAACATGTTAATCACGAACGTTTAGTCAAAATCCTTCAAGCTTCCAGACCCGTAAGAGATACTTTACAGCTCAGTGGCAAAGCCATAGTCGAAGATATGGAGTTTAGACGAGTACTGGTAGGTAGAATTTCCGTTACTGAAATTGCAGCACTTATTGAGCGACATGGGGAACGATTATTAGAGCGCAATATTCGTCGCTACTTGGGCTTACAAGGGAATCGCGTCAACGAGGGTATTCGTCATACTTTAACCAGTGATGAAAAGAATAATTTTTACTTTTACAACAACGGTGTGACTTTAACTTGTGACAGCTTTTCATATAACGCATTACAAGATGGTGATTATCAGGTACGTGTCGAAAATTTGCAAATCATCAACGGTGGTCAAACGTGTATGACCATATTCAAGACCTTGCGGGAACCTAATTTACTTCATCAAAATGCCCAAGCTCATGTTCTTCTTCGACTTTATCAATTACCTCGCGAAAATGAAGGCTTAGTTCAAAAAATCACATATGCTGCTAATAGCCAGAATCCGGTAGATCTTAAAGATTTACGCGCTAATGATGAACGCCAGCAAAGATTAGAAATGGATATTCAGCAATTAGAATTTAATTATCGGCGTAAGCGTTCTGATACTAGTACCCGGCCTACAGATATTACTTCAGGAGTAGCTGCTGAAGCAGTGCTCTCTGTTTGGAGAAAGAAGCCTCATCAAGCAAAATTCTTCTCTCGTGAGCATTTTGGGAAACTATACAATTCAATATTCACCGAGCAATTAAACGGCGCGCAAGTTGTAATAGCTGTCCAACTTTACAGAATTGCAGAAAACCGTCGTAAAAGGCCAGCGCCGACTGATCCGGACTTTGTTCGCTATGCCTCATGCTTTATTGCGATGCAGATGGGACGAAGACTCCTCATTAGATATGAACATTCAAATGAGAGATATTAGTCATAAAAACTTCCAATCTGCTCAGCAGCTTATTGAGCAAAATGGTGAAGCTTATTTCAATGACTCATTACAGGATATTCAACAGGCACTTCAGAATCTTTATGGGGAGCAAGAGATTTCCTTGCAGCAGCTATCTGCAACCTTTCGGCGCGGCGATTTAATCAGCAGACTTCAATAGACTTCAACTATTACCACTGAGTTCAGGTCTTGAAACCAGCTTGCCCATAGTTATTTTGAAGATTTCTTTGAAAAAAATTGCATGTTGCAATATTTGCTGCAACACTGATAGTCATAAAGCACAATTTGTCAAAAAGCGATTATGCTCCTTAACGTGAAAAAACGTGGCAATTCCCTAAGCGTCATTATTCCAAAGGAAATGGCAGCAAACATGCAAGTGGGTGATGGGGATAAGCTTTTTGCAACCAAGACTCCCTTAGGGTATGAAATCTCAGCATACGACCCTACTTTCGCGAGAAAAATAGAAGCTGCTCGGCAAGGCATGAAAAAGTATCACAATGCACTGCTTAAGCTAGCTAAGTAATTCAACCCTGTTGGCCCGAGAGGCTGCTTGAAAAGTCTTTGGCAAGGGTTTCCAAAGACGGCTTTCAATGGTTTTGGCTAAAATCCGCGTCAGATAAGGCTTTTGGAGAGCTTTTTAAACATGCTCTGAGAGTTTTTGAATGAGTTCAGATTACAAACTCATCAAGATGCAGATCTTTTATATCATTCTCAATCTCTCGCCCCGTAAAGAGCATGGGTTTTGCAAGCTTTGTAACTTTCATTCTGTACTTAGAGCTGACTTCTTGAGTCGCTGAAACTCTCTAGAAACAGAGATCTAAGAAATCAATTAAATTGACTTATAGCCCACCATAATTATTGACTCACAGGAAATGTAAGCATTTTAAGATTTACTTTAGAAATCAGCTCTTAGCAATTAACCATAGTCTTCACTAATTAGAAATTAAATAATTTTCAGTTGAAGATAGAATTTTACCTTGTGAAAATTTCGATAAATTTTGTAAAACTTTATTTAAGTCTAAATAATTATTTAATCTTAAACAAAGTTATCAAGTAAACTATCTTTCGTAGTAATTACTTCATCTCACATGAATGTCAAGCAATCCTTATTTGTAAAAGAATTAGATTTATTATTCATTCGTATCACTCAAGATCTTAAAGATTACTTTAAGGGAAAAAATAAAGAAAAGAACTAAAGTAAGACTATCAATTTTTTAGAGAAAATTTACAAAAAAACTATATCAGTATTTTTAAATAAAAGTCAAAAATACTTTATATCAAGATTCTTCTTTTATTTTACTGTATTTTTGATTGCATTACTTATGGCTTTGAAGACCCAATCTTTTGAAGTTAGAGGTTTTCTAGCAATTGTTTGCTTGGTTACACTAACATTCGCGTTCATTTGCCTTGTTTTATGGGAAATTCGGTGGATCGTTGATGGCATTCAAAATTTTGAAACCTATGAAAAGCATATTTGCTTGATAAAGACAAGACTAGAGAATATGTATATAAATGAAGCTAATAACTCTCCATCTTTTCTTGATTGGGAATCTCAAATTCTAAACAGAAATATAAGGATTTTATGTATAGATATTGTGACATCTAGGTTTGAAGAATCAATACAAGTCATAAAGAGTCGACAGGTTTTCCTAGAGAAAGCAGCAATTATTTTTGCACTTTTTATTATATTTATTGTTTATTTCTTCTTTGGATGGCCTGATTTCGACGCGAAAGACTCTGGAGAATTATTTAAATATCTCCCTTACCTTTTCTTTGTAGTTTCGATAATTCAACCATTTCTATTCTTGGCTGGGCAATCTCGAATTGAATCATATCAATTATCTTTATCTTTTTTAAAGAATCTTAAACAGATTGAAGAAGCAGTAGAAACTGTAAATGAGCCTGTCGACATGTAAAGCATTTTCATCGCTATAGAAAATCGGATAATTGATTATGATCCGATAAATTGCTAGATCATGTCACCTTTATCTAAAGTCCTATGGCATCGCTTCCCAATTTTCGTCCCAAGCAGCTTTCCCTCGGCCCCTTAGAAACCGAAATTCTTAATCTGATTTGGGATTTAGGGTCCGCCACCGTTAAACAGGTGCATGAACAAATTCTGACCAATCCCGATCGTGAATTGGCCTATACCTCCGTTACCACCGTTCTTAATCGCCTCACCAAAAAAGGTTGGTTGGCTTGCGACAAGCAGAATCGCAGTTTTGTTTGGCGTCCCCTGGTTTCACGAGAACAGGCCAACTCTCTCTGGGCCTACGACCAACTTCAGCAGTTTTTAGCCGTGGGAAATCCTGATACCGTTGCCGCTTTTGCCGATCATCTCGATCAGGCCAGCGTCGAACAACTAGAAGCGATCGCAGATAAAATACGGGCCGCTCGCCAAGCCAGGGAGGAACAGTAATGCATCTACTGATGATACTCAGTGCCTTATCCCTAGCATGGCTTTGTCGAACCTGTGGCTATCACTGGCTGGAATCCAAGAGAGCCCAATGGACGTGGGCGCAGCGGTGGCAAGGGAGCCTGCTGGTCTTTTTATGGTCGCCCTTGCTGTTATTGATGACTGCGATCGCAGTTTTGTGGATGGGGCCACAGGGCCAAATGGTTTGGGTACAGGAAGGCTGGTGGAGTTACAGTCTAGCGGCAAGTTTTGTCGGCATGGCTGCTGGTCTCAATCTCAAGCTTCTTGTCGAGGGCTGGGCTAGCTTGCAACGCATGCACACCTGCCCCCAGACAAACATTCAGGGTCATTGGGCCTACCAGCTCGATTATGCTGTACCCTACGCTGCACAGATGGGTTTCTGGCGGTCTGAACTAGTGATTACCAAGGGGCTGATGCATTCCCTGTCTGCGGAGCAACTGTCAGCAGTTTTAGTGCATGAGCAAGCCCATCAACAGTATCGAGATACGTTTTGGTTTTTCTGGTGGGGATGGCTCCGTCGGCTAACGGTTTGGCTTCCCTATTCCACAGAACTATGGCAAGAGCTATTGCTACTTAGAGAGCTACGGGCCGATCAATGGGCAGCCCAGCAAGTCGATCCCTTGGTATTAGCGGAATCCTTACTCTTGATGGTGAATCCTTACCCCCCTGAGTTTACAGAAAATATCTGTGCGGCGATGCAGACTGCCACGCACCATCGGTTGTCAGAACGCATTGATGCCCTTCTCGCCCCGGAGGAAATGGTTCTCCCTTCCTATTCATGGACATGGAGCGGCTTATTAGTCACTGCTACACCATTGTTGACTATTCCTTTTCATTACTAGATGAGATGCTTCTGGCAGCAATATTTGCCCAAAAATGGGGAAAATAAATCTCCAAGGTTAGACAGTGAATCTGTCGGAGCCAGCAAGCAAAGACATACAATGTGGGAGTCTTTAGCACCAAGGACTTTGGGATATGAGTTGGTGGCAGCAGCTTCGCCAGAAAAAATTGGCTCGCTTCGGAGCCACCATTCTGATTACGTTCTACGTTTTAGTCATCGGAGCCGACTTTGTTGCTCCCTATGCGCCTTGTGACACCGAAACCATCAACACCGGGGCCTGCCAACCACAAGTCAATGGAGCCTTGTTACCGCCCACCCAGATTTATTGGCACAACGCCGATGGGCAGTGGATAGGCCCCCATGTCTATCCCACCATCCTCGAACCCATCGACTGGCGCAACAAGGGATCTAAAGCTTGGCAAACTGGCATCCGCGAGCTGCAAGTGGATCGGACTCAACCCTCTCCCATTCGCCTGTTCGTCAAAGGCTGGAACTATCGGTTTCTGCAACTGAAGCTCCCGCTGCCCACTCAATTCTCTTTATCCGATCCTAAAATCGATCAGGTGACCGTATTTCCGGGTTTTCCCTTCAATCGCCACTTGTTTGGCACTATTGGCCCAGGCTATCTCAATGTCTTGGGCACAGATGACCAAGCCCGTGACGAACTAAGCCGCATCCTCTTTGGCGGTCGTATTAGCCTGAGCATTGGCTTGGTTGGCGTTGCGATTTCCCTGCCCTTGGGAATGCTAGTGGGCGGCATCTCTGGGTATTTTGGGGGCTGGGTAGATGCCATCCTGATGCGGTTGGTGGAAGTCTTGATGACCATTCCCGGCCTGTATTTACTCGTGGCGCTCGCCGCTATTTTGCCACCAGGGCTGTCCAGTAGCGAGCGTTTTTTGTTGATTGTTTTGATTACCTCATTTGTGGGTTGGGCGGGGCTGGCCCGAGTGATTCGGGGTCAGGTGCTTTCGATTAAGGAGCAGGAGTTTATTCAGGCTGCCAAGGTAATGGGGGCTAAACCGCTGTACATTATTACGCGCCATGTTCTTCCTCAAACAGCGACCTATGTGATTATTTCGGCGACCCTAGCCATTCCCAGTTTTATTGTTGCGGAATCAGTATTGAGCTTGATTGGTCTGGGGATTGAACAACCCGATCCCTCCTGGGGGAATTTACTGTCTCTTTCGACCAATGCTTCGATCTTGATTTTGCAACCCTGGCTGGTTTGGCCCCCTGCTATTTTGATTATCTTGACGGTGCTGTCCTTTAACCTCTTGGGTGACACGCTACGAGATATCTTGGACCCCAGAGGCTCGCTCCAGTAAGTCCGGTTCAGGGTGCCAACGATAGCGGCGCAAATCTAGCTTATCTTGGCTATTAAAGGTGATGCCTTCCTGCTCCAGCAAAATGCGTTGTAGGTCATCGCTACCTTGGCGTTGAGGAGAATGGGAAATCATACCCTGAGCATTCACCACCCGTTGCCAGGGGATATCAGAATCAGGCGCAACTCGGTACAGGGCATAGCCGATCTGGCGGGCATGACGGGGTTTACCGAGTAGCTCAGCAATTTGGCCATAAGTGGCAACTTTGCCAGGCGGGATTGTGCGGACTAACTCATAAATCTGTTCATAGAAATGACTCTGATTGCTTGAGATCTTCATGGGCTGTGCTTCGGATAACCCTACTCATATCTTGATGCAAAATATGAAATCGAGGATCAATTGGAAATCCATTCTAGAGCTGCGTCGACGATTAGAGACGGATAGTAAAGGTCTAAAAGGTTCTTCTTATTCTTTGCTGAGATTACTCAAATATGATTTATGCATTATTTTTGGTATTTACCGTTTGGCGATGATAGTCTACAACAAAATGACTTTCCTATCACAAACTCAAATTCTCAGCTATCCTCTGGAATATTTGGGTTAGACATACTAGAAGTTTGCAAAATATATTATGCCTGTCACTATTGATAATATATCTAAGATCTTAGCAGTTATAAGCTCCTTCCTCGCCATTCTGAAAATCATTAATTCAGGAATATTAAAAACCATTGAAAGCCAAAGATAGCAAGGAATTCCTAAGCTAAAAGATGTAGATATCAATATTTTAAATGAAATGGAATATTATGATATATCAGACTCTGGGAAAGTAGATAACTCAGGCAAGAACAACTTAAATAATTCCTTGATTTTTAGAAAAATAACTAACAAAAATGCACCAATACATATTGTCAACTTGATATTTAATTGTTACGATCCAGCTGAAGCAATCTATATCTATGCAAGAGCTGAGAAGTATATAAATTTCAATAATCATAATAGACTAGAAAAACCTAGAATATTAGAAAGAAAAAATCACAAATTTCTATTAAATTTATTATTTTACCTTGCGTTATTATCTCTAGCTATAAACATATTGCTAGTTATTTTGTGTACGCAGTTTCTATTGATTGTCATAAAGAATTTTGAAGAAATTCAGTCGAAGTCACCAAACTCGGTAATTTTAATACTATCTATTTTGTTAGTCTTTACTATTGTTTCATATGTTTCTACAATCTTTTCATTTAGAATGCTAGATGATTCCTTAAGTGGTTTGCGTCTATACAAAAAGGCTATCAATTTCTACGACACCCTATAATTCTTTAAGAAACAAGCTATTGCACATTTTTAGATTCTATTGTCTTCTTTATGGATTAGCTAAATCCATGGATGGCGAGGAATTCTGGGGTGATTTCTAAATTTGCAGTGGAAGATTCATGACCCGGTAGACGCAGGAGTTTGGCCACATACTTGCCTAAAACATCGGTTTCAATATTCACTTGATCACCTGGGTGCAAGGCTTGCAAGTTTGTATTGGCAAAGCTGTGGGGAATGACGGCTACCTTGAAATAGCTTCCATTCTCGTTGCAATCGGCAACGGTAAGACTGACGCCGTTGATAGCTATACTGCCTTTATGGACGATGTAGCGTGCGATCGCATCGGGTACGGCAAAGCTCAATTCCCAGGACGTGTCGGTTTGTTGAACCCCTTGAACTACTCCTACATCATCAATATGGCCCGTGACAAAATGGCCACCCAACCGATCACCCACACTCAAAGCGGGCTCCAAATTAACCGCCTGGTGCATGTGCAGCCGCTGAGCCAGGGTTGTTCGCTGCACCGTTTCGGGGGAAACAGACACCACAAACCCCTGAGCCATCAAAGTTTCGACCGTCAGACAAACCCCATCTACGGCCACACTATCACCGACAGCGAGGCTGTCCCAAAACCGTACGGCTCCACACTTGACCAAAATCTGTTGCTGGCCTTGGGGCTGAAGATACCCTAAGCCTTGGATGAGTCCTGTAAACACTTGCCTACCACGCTGTCTTCAATATCAGTATTTCCTACATTGTCAAACTCTGATTGCCTTGGCTAGGATCGGAGAGGGGAATCCTACCTTATTTTCAGATCACCTTAGTTTAGCGATTCTCAGTTCAATCCTTTGAGCATGAGTTTCCCTAAAGAAATTGTAGAGAATCCTCAATGGTATTTGTTTACATGAGAAGGTATCCTCCGTGGCCATCATTCTCTCGGGTCTACAAGCATGATTGAAATGAATGTTGCGGGTATTGCCTTGGATGCCGCAACCCGGCTTCCTATCGTTCTCCTGAAAGACGCGACGGAGCGTCGGGCTTTACCCATTTGGATTGGTCAAACGGAAGCGAGGGCAATTCTCAGCGCATTGGAGAGCCAAAAATCCCCGCGACCCATGACCCATGACTTGATGGTGAACTGTATGGATCAGTGGGACATTGACCTAGAGCGGATTGTTATTCATTCTCTACAAGACAATACCTTTTATGCGGTCTTGACCCTCCAACAGGGAGATTCTAAAAAAGAAGTCGATGCCCGTCCTAGTGATGCGATCGCACTCGCATTACGGATGGATAGCCCCATTTGGGTTTTAGAAGAAGTCGTTGCAGATGCTTCTATTCCCGTCGATCAAGAAGCAGACCTGCAAGAACAAGAAGAATTTCGCGAATTTCTGGATAATATTCGCCCCGAAGACTTTATTCAGAGTCAAGGGGGCAGTGAGCCCACGACTGAGTCGAGCTAACTCTTAGCAACTCACTATGAAATATCGCCGTTTCGGTAAGACTAATCTTCATCTGTCGGTATTTTCCTTAGGGACGATGCGGTATTTGCAGTCGGCTCAAAATGCAGAATCCACGCTACTGCGGGCCTTTGAACTCGGCATTAATCATGTTGAAACGGCTCAAGGGTATGGGAAAAGCGAAGTCTATCTAGGGCAGATGATTCAGACTCTAGGGCTCGCACGGGAAAACGGCTGCTGGCTACCAGAGCAGCACCAAACACAGGCAGCCAATCGCCTCTACATCACCACCAAAATTACGCCGAAGCCAGATGCTCAGGAAATGGCGCAGGCGATTGATCTGTCCCTAGAAAGACTGGGCCTGGAGACCGTGGATTGTCTGGCCATTCATGGGCTCAATACCTCAGAACATCTTGCGTGGGTGCAAGATCCCCAAGGATGTATGCAGGCGGTGCAGGCCGCAAAAGCCACAGGTCGGATTCGCCATATAGGGTTTTCCACCCATGGCTCGTTGGACCTAATTTTGGCGGCTCTGCAAACCGATTTATTCGAGTTTGTGAATCTCCACTACACCTTCTTGTTTCAGCGCAATACTTTAGCAGTGGAACTGGCTAGCCAAAAAGAAATGGGCATTTTCATCATTTCACCTGCGGACAAAGGTGGGTTGTTATATACGCCCCCTAATCGGTTGAAAGACCTCTGTCAGCCGTTAGATCCACTCCATATCAATGCTCGATTCTTACTCAGCCAGCCTGCGATTACGACGTTAAGTGTAGGAGCCGCAAAGCCGGAAGAATTGGATTGGCCGCTTGCGATCGCAGATCAGATTTACCCCCTGACTGATCCAGAACAGCAGATTCTCGATCGGCTTCAAACTCAAGCTCAAACTTTGCCTGACCTGTGCCAGCAATGTTATGCCTGCTTGCCTTGCCCAGAAGCCATCAATATTCCAGAAGTACTACGGTTAAGGAATTTGGCCCTCGCCTATGACATGGAGGAATTTGGCCGTTATCGCTACCGCATGTTTGAAAATGCAGGTCACTGGTTTCCAGGGCGACGGGGGAATCGATGCACTGACTGCGGCGATTGTTTGCCCCGCTGTCCTGAGCAGTTAGACATTCCCCAGTTGCTCCAGGATACCCATACCCGTTTGCAAGGCCAGCCTCGACCTCGCTTATGGGAGTCCATTTAATCTAAAAGAATTAGCCAGCCTAAAGCCTGCGTTGTGAACGGCAATAGCACGATTGAGCTAGGCGTTCTGTGCTTGAAATCTCGCCAAAAAAGTTAACAATCGTTTATACTACCGTCAAGGAACCAGAACGCTTGTTCACCCAGTCATGAAGTTCTGATTTCTGGATGAAGTGTTGATCAAATAACCTTGAGGTTCGGGCTTCTCTCCACTGTGAAGCTGGGCACACTAGAGGAAGAGATGACACAATGAATGCAAGCAGATTCTGAGGGTGCTATATGGCTTTTGACCCCGAAAACGCCAACTTTATTATGAGTGATTCAGAGGAGGCCCAGGCCAACCTCTTGATCAAATATTTGCAAAATCAACCACCAGAAGTCCTGGCTCGGGTTGCCAAGTCTGTCAGTCCTGAGATCAAACAAATCATCTCTCAAAATGTTCAAGGGCTAGTGGGCGTACTCCCTAGCGAAGCCTTCAGCGTGCAGGTGGTGACCGATCGCGATAATCTGGCAGGTTTGCTGGCTTCAGCGATGATGACTGGCTACTTCCTCCGCAAGATGGAACAGCGGATGGAACTGGATACCAGCCTGCTGGGCAATGGTCTCTCTTTTGATCAAGATTCCAAAGACGTTTCGTAGCGTCAGTTGATAATGGGTCATTCTGTACGGCTGTAATGTCACAGCCGTGAGATAATCAATCCATGCCGATTTGTTCTAGATGTGGTAATGGATACGATTCTGGCCTGTTGAGTTGTCCCAACTGTGGAAGAGTTGGTTCTCGCGGTGCTAGTTTTTTTGGGGCGCGTCACGCCCCAATTGCCAGATTCTCGTTGCAGATTGCACTTTTGATCGCCTGGTTGGGTTTGGTCTTTAATGTTGGCGCGGGGATTTACTGCATTGTCACAGGTGATCTAGTGACTGGACTGATTGCCCTCTTTGTTGGTACTCCCTATCTGTATGCTCAAGCTGTTGTCTTCTCCCACGTTTCAGAGCGGCTATAGTCTTTGGCCAGGAAAACGTTCCCAGTCTTCTAAGGATCCCTTAGTTCGTCTGCGGGCTATATTGCCCTTGAGTACCGTTTTGCTCCATCCGTAAATCCGTCCTATGATTCGTCTCAAGGCTTGGCAGTGGGTCATCTTGGCCTTACCCGTCGTTAGCGTGCTCGGATTTCTGGGGGCTGCGGCAGGGTTGCAAATCCATCAGTGGGGATTGAGCTGGATTTGGGCCGTAGTGATTTTGGTGTTTTTAGGCTGGCAATATTTGCTGGTGCGCTGGCTGCGGCTGCCGGATCAGATTGCGGCAGAAGCCAGAGCCTTTATTCAAGACAATGCTGAAGAAACCCTGTCTGGGCAACCCCATCGGAAACAGGCCGAAGCGGAAATCCAAACCATTCTCATCGTGGCCCGAGAGGATGCTTTACCCTGGGAGGACTGGGCGCAGTTTTTCCTCCGCTGCCAAACTTTGATTGAGGCAATAGCCCATGTCTACTACCCCATGGCCAAACGCCCATTTCTAAATATCTATGTTCCAGATGCCTACGGTCTGTTGCGGGGTACGGTAGATGATGTGGATCAGTGGATGCAAAAGCTCTCTCCTGTTCTCGGTCAGGTGACGGTGGGACAAGCCTATGAAACCTATGAAACCTATCGAAAACTTGAGCCTGCTGCCCGTACCGCCGTCAAGGTTTGGCAATGGTCCCGGTGGATTTTTAATCCGGTGGCGGCGTTAACTCGCACCTCGACCCAGCCCTATCGTAATCAGGCTAATCAACAGTTGCTGGCCAACTTGGGGCAAATTGTGCGAGAGACCACCCTGCAGGCCCTAGGTGAGCGAGCGATTGCCCTCTACAGCGGTGAAGCGGTTCGCACGTTGGAGAGCCTGGAACCAAAGTTGCCAGAAGTTGAAACTCAAACGATACAGGACATTATTACGGAAGCTGCCCCTGTCAAAGCTGTGGAGCAGGCCCCCTTGAATGTTCTCCTGGTTGGACGCACAGGGGCTGGCAAAAGTAGTTTGGTGAATACTCTCTTTGGCCGAGAGGCGGCAGCGGTAGATGTATTGCCCAGTACGGACAAGTTGCAGTCTTATCCATTCCAAAATGACCTGAATGAAACCTTGATCCTTTGGGATTCACCGGGGTACGAGCAAAGGGGCCGCGATGATCTGCGTCAGGCAGTAATCGTGAAAGCTGCTGAGGCCGATCTGCTTTTGCTAGTGGCTCCTGCCACCGATCCAGCCCTGCAAATGGATCTGGCGTTTTTAGAAGAGATCAAAACCCAAGTCGATGATCTGCCTGTGATTAGCATTGTCACTCAGGTGGATCGGCTCCGACCCATTCGGGAATGGTCACCGCCCTATGATTGGCGGTCCGGTGACCAACCGAAGGAGACCTCTATTCGGGAAGCGATTGCTTATCGCCAGGAGATTTTAGGTGAGGTTTCGGCAGCGATTTTGCCGATTGTAACGGGGGATACGAGCCAAGATCGGCCAGCCTGGGGAGTGACAGAGTTGTCTGAGGCGATGGTGAATGAATTTGACCCAGCCAAGCAGGCCCGGATGGCGCGATTTTTGCGCGATCGCACCGCTCGTATCACGACTGCTGCCAAAATCATTAACCAATATGCATCCCAAATGAGTACCACTCAGGGACTCGCAGCCCTGCTCAAAAGTCCGATCTTAGGATTCCTTTCGACCATGACGACGGGCTCCCCAACCTTAGCAACGGCTCTGGCGACCCAACTGCCGATCGAACAGGCACCCTTAGTGATGGGGAAATTGCAGATGGGCTATGAGCTATTTACGTTGCTTGCCGAACCTGATACGCATCCTGCCTTTGACTTTCTGGCACTTTGGCCATTGCTTTTAGAAACGGCTCCCTCGATCAAGAAGGATGCCTGGGCCTTTGGTCAAGCGATGGTGGAGTTTTGGTCTGGCAAGGTCGGGGTGGAGAAACTGCAAGAACGATACCAAAGCTATCTGAGTAAAGCTTAGACCTATCCCTTTTACTCACCTCTGAGTAGAGGATTCATGAGGAATGTGCTGTAGGGGTCTCTGGACATGATATGGAGTGACCCGGTAAAAGCTGAAGGTGCAAAAAGAGCGATCGCCGGATCTACTCCGATTCAGGCTTGTCCACTGATATCTTGACGTTGACACAAGCTTTTGTTTGCATCTGGATTGATATCTTTTACTTCTCGAGGAAGTTGGTATCACAAGTTAGACCAGCATCGCCTGGGCCATATAAAACCCACAAATCGATTTAGCATCAATTGGTTCCCCCGCTAGAATGGCTTTCTCTAACTCCTCTGAGGTCATCAACAGCGTTTCAATATCCTCATCTTCATCCTGCTCCGGCGGATGGTCCAACAATTCCAAATCCTGCGCCAAAAACGCATAAATAATCTCATCCGAATACCCTGGGGCCAAAGGAAATTCCCCCAACTTTTGCCATTGATGGGCCCGGTAACCCGTTTCCTCCTCGATCTCTCGCCGAATCGTCACTGCCGGATCCTCATGGACTTCCACTGTTCCCGCTGGAAATTCTAATAGCCGCCCCTTCAGGGCAAAACGATACTGCTTCACTAGCACAAACTTGCCATCATTCGTAATTGGCACCGCCATCGCCCCACCTGGATGCCGCACACAAGACCAATCCCCTTCACTGCCATTTGGCAATCGTAGGCGATTGGCTTCAAATGTATACTTGCAACCGTCATAAAACATTAACGGCTTCAGGACTTCAGGCGGTTCTTGGAATAAAGACATGGGTTGAAGTTTAAGTGTGAGGGTCAGAGTTTGAAGTTGATAAGGGCAAAGACACGGCTTTAAAAGCTGTTTTTCCTGGATGAGGGGACAATCGGCTACCTGAGATCTTGCGCCAAGACTTTATTTGCTGCATTCGGCCCCCCAACTCCCCTTTCTTGAATACCGAAGGCTATATTCTGGGAGAAGAAAGCTGGATTCTGCGAATTCCTTCCCAGAGCAGTCAAGAAAGGGAGCAAGATCTCAGCTAACTTTATTTCTTCTTTAGGCGATGTGCGACTTAATTGAGAGGCCGTGAAGATAAGGAAGCCCCAGCATCATAAGCTTCTGAGATAAAGCAATTCAGAAACTGATGTAGGGCAAT
>JANQPU010000222.1 GCA_028285315.1 Acaryochloris sp. IP29b_bin.176 | reverse complement strand
ATGCCTGTAACCGTTGATTCCTCGTTTCCTCTGGCTAAATGTTGTGATCAGTAGCAACGTAGTATCAGTACTTTCAGGAAAGTTGCACATCGCCTTAAGAATTTTGTCGTAATCAGAGGGAATTCCTAGCGGTCGCTGAGGAGAATCTTGGTAGGGGTATAGGCGTGACCTGAGTGACGATGCTTCTGTCAGGGGCGTTGCATCTACAATTCAAAAAACAGCCTGCCTAATTCAAGCGCATGCTAAAAAACGCTGGAACACTCAAAGTACGTTGGGGCTTGTCAGTTGGAGAAGGTAGTGACCAAATTATGGTCTGAGAGAGAGATGGGTTAGAGAAACTACCGCTATGCCTTTGTACCAGTTATTTAGTACGATGTGCGGTCTGATCATAAGGATGCTTCGGATCACCAAGATGTTTTTCCAGATTAATGAAGTAATGGGCCTACGCATTACCTAACCTGTGAGATGCTCGAATATATTCTTTGAGCAACTGGGGCACACTAATACGACCATTTTGTTTCCATATGAAGGAGCGACGATGTAAGGACTCCAAAGCATCTAACAATAAATCGCTCTGCTCTAGTGGAATGTCCCGAGCAATATCCGCTAAAGAACCAGGAGTATCCAGGCTAGCTAGACTTTGCATGATTGACATCTCTAGCGTAGACAGACGACCAAACTGTTGTAAAAGTAGTCGTCTAATATCTCCATAGATCACCTCATCTCTGTCAAGGAATTGGGGTACGTTCCCAGCAAAAAAGTCTACGATAGTTTTCACTGCAATGCGTAGCGCATGGGGATTTCCGGTATAGCGCTCTAGCAAAACATCAGAACATTCATCAGACCCTTCTAAGCCAAAGGCTTTTAATGCCTCTCGTCCTGATTCTTGATCTAATCCATCTAAATAAAGTGTGCGACTCGGAAAAGCTTCATTATCAGTAAAAGCCAGACCTGCGGGTTGCTCTCGACTGGTAATTAAAACACAACTGTTATGTCGACTTTCACTGATGCGTCTCAGCAGTAAGCCATACGTTTCACAGCCAGCCTGATAGCTACCAGCCAGCTCGTTTCCCCGTAATACGGAGAACCAATCATCTAAAACCAGCAGGCAACGGTGCTGATTAAAGTATGTGAGCAGCAATGTCACTTTATCTTGAGCAGTCTCTGGTAGCTCAATGCTCGCTTGACCTGTGATGGACTGCAATAAATCCATCATGAGAGCGTCAAAATCCGGTTGATCTCTTAGAGAACGCCAAATGATACAGTCGAACAGACTTTGCACTTGTTCAACACATTTCACTGCTAACGCTGTTTTACCGACACCACCCAACCCGAAAATACCGATAAGGCGATTGTGATCTTCAATAATCCACCGTTTCAGCTGAGTTAGCACAAACTGTCGACCCACAAATACAGGAACTGCTGCTGCTTCACCCCAATCACAAACAGGTAGCGGACGTCCCGTTTCTCTTTTGGACTTATGGGATTGTATAGATCTCACACCCCCCGCATGGGAGACTGGTGCAAGCTCAGTATCTTCCAGTTGTTGATATCGGCGTCTAAGAATAGAGCAAAAATTATGTTTCGATAAGGACTCTCCTAGTAGATCAGACAGCTTTCGCCACAGCTTGTGGCCAACGTCTTTGATATAGTCCGCATCATAGCCTGTACTCTGAGCGATTTGCTGATAGGTTTTCCCTTGCCAAGCCTGTAGAAAAACGGTTGTTTGAATATTGCTTAACTCCGCATTAGGAAAGAGGCGTTGCAGAATTAAGTAGGCTTGCTTTGACTCCGGTTGTCCTTGAGGAAGAGAAGGCACTAGGTAGAGGGGATCAGCCACTTTTGCTGGAGTTGGAGTTGTGTCATTAATAAAGTTGCGGGCGCTATTATACATATATTTTGACTATTCTGAATAGCCTATTGTTGGAGATAAAAATTGACTGTTGGGACTGTACTTGTTACCCAACTTTCACCAGGACCTAAATAGGTGGCCTATCCCCCCCTTTATTAGCTTTCCCAAGTTAGCCTTTTAAAATTACGTCAGTAAAAATTAAAAAATATATCAGTGAAAATTTTTGATAGTACCGCTCCAATAAAAACTAGAGTTACTCAAGAGATGGTGTAGATTTTACACTTTAAGCAACAAATCCTCTACAAGCACAAGATCCAAAAGGATTATCAATGGTTACTATCAGTACAGCTCTTGGAGAAATGCAATTCGCTGAATAAAAAATGCCTTGATAGTATTCATGAGACATCCCATTGTTTCTATGACAGAAATAAAGAAGCGATTCTTTTTTAATAAATTCACAAAGAATGAAAAGAATCGAAGAGCCAAATCAACGCTAACTACAGGCATTTACAAAGTAATCTGCATTTCACCAACAAGTTACGCAATATTTTACGTTATTTACTTTTTTTTAACAATCCTACATCAGATTTGCCAGAAGGGACCTTTATTGAGCAAGACTGATAACAATTTAGATACAGAGTATAAGAACGGGTTTTTTACTCTTTCAAGGCACCTATGATGATTAACGCTTAGAGTTAGGCCACCCATAACATCGACTCTACAACGATTAAGTTCACTGATTTGTGATGTTAATCACAGCATTATGAAATAGGTAGCAAACTGACTAGTTGTGTGTTCCTAGCCTTAGGAGATAGATCTGCTAAAGAAATGGTTCCCATGCTCAAGCGTGACAATCAATGATGCTTTCGTAGCGTTCATAGCCTATGGAGTATGAGCCTTTCAGCTTTCTGCCCTCTGTAAAGTCATATTAAGTCACTACGTTGGTACTGTGACAAATGAGTGATTAGGTTTATGGACATGAATAATATGTACCAATGTGGCCCTCAGGCTGATTAAACTCCTCAGGGTGGGGGCCTAAGCCTTGCTAGATAGCCTAAGCTTTGCTTGATCAGGGCTAAGATTGGCCTTAATCATTGCTTATTTGATGAATGAGGCAGGAGTGGCAGGAATAAACTTATTACATCGTAAATTAAATACTAAGGCATTCATCTGTGGGCCTCCTTGCCTGTAAGCTATGGTTTTAGCGAGGAGCTTTCCCATGCCCAAAGAACC
>JANQPU010000221.1 GCA_028285315.1 Acaryochloris sp. IP29b_bin.176 | reverse complement strand
GGTTCTTTGGGCATGGGAAAGCTCCTCGCTAAAACCATAGCTTACAGGCAAGGAGGCCCACAGATGAATGCCTTAGTATTTAATTTACGATGTACTGAGGCGGTAAACCTAAATTCAGTTTTGCTTAGCTTATCTCAAACAGACTTGAAGTCCCTTGGGAGGTACCTCTACATCTACATCAATGCACTAATAGTGCGCTGTAAGCAAGCAGCAGTTCGAGTCTCACGTAATGTTTGGGAAGAGATAGAAAGCCGTATATTGTTACCCCCAAACGCAGAATCACTAGTATAGATAGATAAGTAATATGACTATCACCGAGCTAATTCCCACCGTTAAAGAGTTGTCTCATACAGATAAGCTCTTACTTTTACAAGTCCTCGTCCAAGAACTCCTCCATAATGAAGGCGTTACCGAATCTTTGTCTTCATCCCTTCGCCAGCCTGGACAATCAGTTACCGAAGACTCGACTTTCACCTTAGAGGAACGACGTCATTTTTTAGAAAAGCCACTGTCAGAACGAAGATGTATCTTAGCAGAGCAGGCAGAAACGATACACGACCATTACCAGCAAAATTCTGAATGGCAAGACCTGATGGCCGGTGACATCGTTGAGTACTAATCCAGAAGTGCCAAAGCGGGGAGAGGTCTGGCTAGTGAACTTTGACCCAACTCTTAGTACAGAGATTAAAAAGACCCGCCCTGCGATTGTGATTAGCTCTGACGCCGTAGGAAAGCTACTCATCAAACTGGTTGCTTCCGTCACCGATTGGAAACCCTATTTTGCCAAAAACATTTGGCATGTGAAACTGGAGCCAAGTTCTGACAATGGGTTGAGTAAGATATCCTCCGTTGATGCCCTTCAACTTCGAGGAGTTGATCAACAAAGATTTATCCGCCGGTTAGGACATCTCTCTGATGAGATCATGGCCTCAATTGCGATCGCTATCATGACCATTATCGAAGCATAAAGACTCTGTGTAGCTGTTTAGAATGACGATAGCTTTTTGAGACTTAACCATGCTCTTTTGCCGATGTGCTTGGTAAAAACTGACTGCTAAGCAAAAGGAGTAAGGCAAGACTCAGAAACCCAAAGCACAGATCCGTGGAATTAGGGATTTGGTCTAGAACGGTAGGGAATAGGGTCTTGCCTAGATAAGCGGCATAAAACATATAGCCCAAAGCCACATGACCGCAGCGCCCTTGCAGAAGCGCAAAGATGGTTGCAAAAGTAGGGCCATAGAGAACTGCAGCCACTGGAAACAGAAAGCCAAAACTGGGGAGAAACGTAAGTGCAATGGCACCTAAACCCACCAAAAACAACATCTGCAAC
Organism: Acaryochloris sp. IP29b_bin.176; assembly: GCA_028285315.1. Classification (GTDB taxonomy): domain Bacteria; phylum Cyanobacteriota; class Cyanobacteriia; order Thermosynechococcales; family Thermosynechococcaceae; genus Acaryochloris. The sequence continues at coordinate 2,882 of JANQPU010000221.1, read as the reverse complement.
CGTTGCACTGGGCGAGGGCCGACCCAAACGCCTAACGTTAGGCGACCTAACGTCAAACCACCCCAGTAAGCCGAAAGTAAAGCATTTTGCCATCCCTTACTCCAGCCCAGACTACTGAGATAAGACCCACTCCAGGTGCCAATCGAGCTTTCCAAACCGACGTAAATCAATATCACCAACAAAAAAGGCTAAGCGATGCTCCACTGGACTCGATCTTGGCGAGGTTGAAAATTTTGCACGGGAGGCGCTTGCCATGCCAACGTGATCGCTAGGATAGTTCCCATTGCCACAAAGCCAAACGCCCAGCGCCACGGTAAGGCTACATTGATTAACGGGGCACTGAGAGCGCCTACGCCAAAGGTGGCATTGGCCCAATTTAAGACGATGATTTTACGGCGAGGGTGTAGCTCTCCTACCAAGTTATTACAGTGGAAGTTGAGAATGCCGTCTCCCCAACCCAGTAGTAGAGCCGCACCCCCAATCCATGCAAACTGAGGGGCACAAGCGGCGGCGATAAAGGCAATGCCAATGGCTGCAAAGGCTAAGGCAAAGACGGGATGGCGATATTTTTGGCGAGAGACCCAGACCAAGCCCGCCAAGCTACTGAGCAAAAACAGCGTGTAAAACAGACCAATATTGACGCCTGCGCCAAAGGTGTCAGTCCACTGTCTCAGAAAAGCACCGGGCATCGCCACGACAATGCCGTGGAGGTAGAGACCGATAAAGCCAGCAGCCGTTAAGCGACTGCGGTTTGCAGGAGAAATGAGTTGAGTCAAGGTTTGGAAGAGAGGGACAGATCAGGGGCCAAGTGTTGGGCGACCAGGTCTGAGCCAAAGTGATTCGCTAAATCCTGGATTAAAGCATAGGGTACAGGAATCCCCTGTTGAGAGCGCGTCTGCTCCGTCACAACTTCCAATTCACCGGGGAAATAGATAGGCTGTTGCGGGTCGAGACGTGGGGTTTGTTTTAGGGTTGCGATCGCATCTCCCACGCGCTCCGCAAATTCCTCTGGATCGGACCAGACCGACAGATCCAGTACCCAGAAAAAATGTCCCGTACCGTTCATGCGATCGTGTCTGGACTTGGTTTTAAACAGAGCTGCTGCCGTCCCTAACAAAGGGCCACAAAGCAGATCAGCAACCAGGGCCATACCAGCTCCTTTGGGCGAAGACGCTTGATTGACTGCTACTGCTGGAGCTTCAGAGGTGGTCTCTCCTGCTGCCGTTAAGCCCCACTCTGGAGGGATAGGGAGTCCTTGATAGCCGAAATGTTTAATCTTACCGCCACTAACGATTCCCGCCGCCATATCTAACACAATGGGAGTGTCACCGTTGGGAATGCCCCAGGAAAAAGGATTATTGCCGAGTCGTGCCTCTTTGCCGCCATAGGGGGCCAAGTCCACGACATTGGTGTCACTAGTGGCAAAGCCGATCATCCCGGCTGCCGCAGCCATCCGCGTATAGTAGCCAGCCATGCCGAAGTGATTGCTGTTAGTGACCCCAACCACCACCATGCCCGTCTCCCGAGCCTGCTTGATTGCCTGTTCCATTGCCATCTGACTCGCATACTGTCCAGGCGCGCGATCGGCCTCAATTCGGATCAGGGTAGGGCGATCGGTCTGGATTTGCAACTTGGGTTGAGGGTTGATTCGACCGCTATGGAGACTTTTGTCATACCCAATAATTTGCTGCAAACCATGGGAATCAATTCCCCATAAATTGGCTTGCACTAAGTGATCCGTGATCGCAGCGGCGACCTCTGGTAGCAGGGGATAGTTAGCTAATACAGCAGTGAGAAAGGCGCGAAGCTGAGAGGCGGAAACCTGTATCGGTGGGTTCATAGGGGTTCGCTAAGCGGAGGTCTGGTAGGTATCGTCAGTCTGGTAAGTGATTGTTGAAGGTGATTCAGGTTGCTTGACTAAGCGCTGAGTTCGCACCCGCCAGCCCGGAATCCCCTCTGCCGTGGGTGTAGGTAAAGGTTGAATCACCTCAGAGTGAAGAGAAATAGTGAAAGGGATTGGGGTCGGTCCCCAAAGACTAGCTGTCGTTGTCAGTTGGGCTTCATTAACTTGCAGGCGGAGCTGGAGGGGAACGGTGTGTAGATTGCGAACCACCAGATCCTTATAGCCATAAACGACTGCTGCATCTTGGCCCAGCGTAAAAAAGCGTTCGTCTCCGTAGGTATCGACGCTGTGATTAGACCGTTCTAAAATCTCCAAGTTGCCTGCTAAAAAGGCCCCAAACAAAGTGGTGGAAATTTGGCAGAGTCCGCCCCCAGCATCAGTGGTGAGCTGCCCTCGAACCAGCATGGGGCCAGACTGAAAGCCATTTTGAATCGTGGGTTGAGGCACGCGCCGCCAAAAGCTAAAGAGCTGCTGAGGCTGAAGAATGAGGCCATCCACAAATCGAGCAGCTAAGCTCATATTAATCAGCCGATTTTGGTGGAGGTTATTGGCGGTAGAGCGTTGCTTAATGGAGGTTTGACATTGGCTCCAGAGATGGTTAAATCTGGAGGAATTGATCGGCTCTTGCTGTTGCGCATAGTCCTGGCGATAGCCCCGCCGCATCTCTTTCAGAGACTGACGCACTCGGCACTTGAGCAGTCGCAGTTGGGTTTGCCAGGGGGAGGCCGTCAATCGTTCAGCTCCGTTGCTGTCAATGCGCATCATTGTAAACCGAGGATGCGGTGTGCCTTTACCTGATCATCAAAGATTTATCTGGAGCATTTGAGATCTTGACTACACCAACTCCAAACCGTCTGGCTTGGCGAGACGAATTAAAAGCGATGTAGTGACCCCCAAAATTTGGACAGTCAGCAGAGAGAGTAAGCTGAAGTCCAGGAGGAACTGGGGTCATGGCAAAAAAGCCAAGAAGTTATAGCAA
>JANQPU010000220.1 GCA_028285315.1 Acaryochloris sp. IP29b_bin.176 | reverse complement strand
CTCACAAGGCTTCATGACATCGCGGATACTTGGAGGCTGGCTCATAATTGAAAGTACTCGATAGTCTGACTTTCAAGACTTGTGGGTAAGGCATAGCATTATTGGCAGATATATTGATAGAGTTCAATGACCCCTACTACGCCAAAGGCCGTCTCCATAACTTAGCGAAATTGATCGGGTTGCAGCCTTAACCCTTTACTGTTATTCCTGGTTCTGTTCTGCTGTTTGGTAATGGGAACGCCCTTTTTGAGTGCCTTCCCAGTCCCCCCATCTGCTGGGTCTAAGTGAGGTCTCAGATTCATACCCGCCCGAAATTGTGTGCTATTGAGGGAACGATTCTGTTTCCCAAACAGAGAGCGGCCAATATTGACAATTTGTCCGAGGGAGTCGTTGCCGCCATTACCGACAAAAGTATTGACACCCTGAGTGGTTTGACCGCTGTTGGCAATCGTGAGGTTATCAAAAACGGCATTTCGAGTCGTCATCGGATCTTGTCCAGGGGGAACAGTGAAAACGATGCGGCAACGTTGATCCGCTTCAGAAGTGGCACAAACAGTGTTGTAGCCATTTTCAGTGCCTGTTTGCAGCTCTAACAAACCATCCGGGCGATATTCTTCTAAACGTCGAGCAATTTCTTGACAGCGGAGTTCAGGCGTCCAACCCCCGCCCATCTCAGAGGGGACTGCCCAAGCAAATGCTTCATTGGGACGACTTTTGGGGTTATACATAACGGTATATTCTCCGCCAGTATACTGGCAGAAAAAGCGCGTGCTAGATGTAATATCTAGATCGTCAGAAGTATCAGGAGTACGCACATCTTCATCTGGATTGTCAGGATCAAGCTGCTCACTGGTATCGGGATCAATCCGCTCATCGGTATCAGGATCAACTTCTGGAATGTCGTCGACAGAACTATCTTGAGCCAGACTAGGATTTAGCCCTGTACTGAGGAGTGCGATCGCAACTCCTAAACTGGATTGCATTGCGATACGAATTGCGCGTTGATTAACCCTCAAAGTCACCATAGGAGTGCACCTCAAAATTCCTTAAACAGGGACATCCAGATCGACTGGAGCCCTATAACCTTAAGCTGGGCAACCTGAACCCATAAGATTACATTAATTCAGGTTTGGCTAAAAACTTATATCCTGTTATGACCAGAGGGCGCTGGCAATGTTCCAAAGGACGACGAAAAATGTTACAAAACTTTATTAGTTATTGTGGTTGTCGTATACTACCTGACATCGATCCCACTGGAGCAAGGATAACGCCTATATGACAGCAAAGGTACAGCCCAAGACGGTTCCATACCATTTTCTCGGCCCGCCTGGGGCATTCAATCCAACACTGCTGTTGTTCTTGAGTGGATTAACTCTTTTACTAGGGTCGACCTACGCCCACTACAAGCTGCCTCTACCAGACTGGTGCTCTTTTGTTGCAAATACCATAGCTCTGCACTTTGCAGGCACAGTCATTCATGATGCCTGTCATAAGGCCGCTCACCGCAATCGCATTGTTAATGCTGCCTTGGGACATGGCAGTGCACTGATGCTAGGGTTCGCCTTTCCCGTATTTACGCGAGTTCATCTTCAGCACCATGCTGCCGTAAACGATCCCAATAATGATCCCGATCATTATGTGTCGACAGGAGGTCCTTTATGGTTGATTGCTCCCCGATTTTTTTACCATGAAGTCTTCTTCTTCAGGCGCCGACTATGGCGAAAATTTGAGTTACTGGAATGGTTCTTAAGCCGGGTCTATTTGATCACCTTGATTGTTTGTGCTTGTAAATTTGGGTTTATCCACTACGTGCTTAACTATTGGTTTGTACCTGCATTGATTGTGGGGACAGCTTTAGGATTCTTTTTTGACTATTTTCCCCACCGCCCATTTCATGAGCGGAACCGCTGGCGCAATGCCCGAGTCTATGCCAATCCAGTCTTGAATGTGCTGATCTTGGGGCAAAACTATCACTTAATTCATCACTTATGGCCTTCAATTCCCTGGTATAAGTGTGAACCTGCCTATCATGCGGTTAAGCCGCTTCTGGATGCCAAAAACTGTCACCAACGAATTGGAATTTTCCAACGCAAAGGATTTCTGGGATTTATCTATGATTTTTTCTTAGGCGTTCGGTTTGAACATACTGTCTCACCTGAAATATTAGAGGAGATAGGTCCCAGTATTGGGGACAATGAAACGGAGCCAGAACTGCAGTTGGTGGAATCCGCTTAAGTCATTGACGATTCGATGAAGTCCTTGTCATCATCTGCTTCTCCGTCCATTAGACTGAGTAGAACACCAGCAATGGGAATGGATAGAAATAGGCCCACTAACCCGGCTAACCGAGACCCAATAAGCAGGGCAAAGAATAGGACGACTGGATTCATCTGTAGCGAGTTCTGCATCACCCGAGGCATAAGCATATTTTCTTCAATTTGTTGAAGCACAATACAGGCAATCAGGACTTGCATAGCCCTCCATAACCCTTGAGGCAAGAGGATTAGGGAAATTAGACCAATCCCTAAGGTTGCTCCAATCCCAGGAATCATATCGAAGACACCCGCCACCACTGCCAAGATTAATGGTACGGGAACACCCAGAATTAGAAAGACGAAAAAACTAGAGACAGCGAAAAACAAGGCCAACAGGAAGCGACCCCAGAAAAATCCGAGGAAATTGCGCTTCATGGCTAAGGTGAATCTTGTCCGCGAGGTTTTAGGCAACCCTCTCAGCAACCATTTCCAAAGTCGACCACCATCGAGCAGCATGAAAAAACTAACGACAGCGATTACAATGAGGTCGATTAAGTTGTTGACGACGCCTTGAATGACCCCAACACTGGAGCCAATGCTTTCAATCACTTGGTCCCGAAACTTGGCTTCGATCGCACCAAAATCAATCTGAATATCTCTTGCCGCTAACATGGTTTCCACTTGGCGGCTGAGCTGTTCCATCGCATTCAAGAACTCCGTGATGCTATTCACGAGATCTTGTCCTTGGGACAAGACGGCAAATAGGACGGTGATCAGGAGGCCAAATAGCAACAGTAATCCCACCATGAATACTACTGTGGCAGCAACTTCATGCGGTAAAAAACGCCGCAACCACTGGGTGGGATAGTTGAGGAGAAAAGCCAGAATGGCGGCAAAAATAAATACAAGCAAAATGCCTTGAAAATAGGCAAAGACCTGTAGTACAGCCCAACCTGAAGCAAACAAAAGCAAAAAACGGATTAGGGCAGAGTTTGTTAAGCGATTCCAAAAATATTTGCGATAGGGGGCAGGCATAGAAAACAGTAGGGAAACCTACTCAACTATGGCACGATAGTCTGGGATGTCACTCAATTCTACCCAAAAGGAATGGACCGACTGTTAGCCATTTTCCAGCTTCCATATTGACCGTAATCCCTCTCGATAGGAGGGGTAGAGCAGCTTTACACCTAGATCTGTTTTGATTTTGAGGTTGCTGACACGCCGACATTCTTGCCAAAATGACTGAGCCATTGGACTCATCTGAGCGGCTTCATAGGCTATAGCGAGTGGTGGTGTGATGCCCAGCAATTGACTCCCCTCTTCAATTAAAGTACTGGGCTCTGAGGGGAGATCATCGGTAACGTTATAGATTGAACCGGGCTGAGGCTGTTGCATCGACTGATAGAGGGTTTGAACAATATCATCCACATGAATACGACTGAAGACATGGCCGGGTTTGAGAATATGACGAGCTGTGCCAGCCTTTAATCGATCGAGAATACTCCGGCCTGGACCATAGATACCAGGTAGACGAAAAATATGGGTGGGTAATGAGGACTGCAAAAATAGGGTTTCCGCTTTGACACGATTTTGCGATCGCACTGATTGAGGATTAAGAGGGCTGGTTTCATCCACCCATGCCCCTTGAGAATCACCATAGACACCCGTCGTAGAGAGGTAACCAAACCACTTTAAGGAGAGGTTTTCCAAGGTTGACAAAAGATGTAGGCCGACCGGATCATTGCCTTGACTATCTGGAGGGATAGTACTCAGGATATGCGTAACGCCTTGATAGGCACTAGAGGGGAGTAAAACAGGAGCTTCGGTTGGGGAATGAATGAAGGGAAAAGAGAGCAAGCCGGGAACGCTGCCGCTGCGATTAGTCACATGCACCGTTATACTATCCTGCGCCAGCCGTTTGGCTAACTGCAGTCCCGTATAGCCACAGCCTAGAATGAGCAGTTTCATAACCATAAGGAATGCCCTTGGATTGGAGTATAACGCTCTGGAGAATTAGTTGGGTAGGGGATTGGAACCATTCCCCAATGTAGGTGTGCTTGACAGTTCACGTCCAAAGATAGGTTCTTTTGATACAGAATCATGCTTTAGATTTAAACATCGCTTTGTGTTTATGTAAAAAACTGGGCAGACTATAAAGTAAGACTTCAACTTGAACTTGCACAGAAGATGACTGCAACGATGACTATTGGTGAAATTGTTGAACAGGCAATGAAAAACGGCTATCTGACTCCAACCATGGAGGCCGAAGTTGGCCGGATTTGTGATAATGCCTCCGAGCTGGCTGTTGAAGAATATCAATCCCTCGATCGCTTGATGGGGGCTCTGCTCACTGGGCAAGTGGTTGCAGTTCCTCGCAAACAGTTCATTAATGTCATGGAAGAACTGGTGCTAACTGAAGCAATAACTCGTGTGTCCAAGATTGAAGCCACTAGCAATCACACCTTGGACCTGGGCGATATTGCAGCCTATGCTCTCAATCGGCTACCGCCGCTTTATGCCACCACGGAAGAAGGGGCCAACTATCAGCGTCAGCGGGCTAGACAAGAGCTTCTAGATCTAATCATTCAGCAGGTTGAAACGGCGATTTCCCGCAACTTAGATCAGCCTGATTTCTATCCCGATCGCCATGCGCTAGAGTCCGATCACCAAAAAGATTTACTCGGCCAAGTCAGTTCTTTGCTGCAAGCCTATGCGCCTGATTTTGAGCAGCCTGTCAAAAGCTAAATAAAGATTGCTTTCAGGATTATTTAGCCTTTCCCTGATACGCTAAGGCTCTAGAATTCATCAATCAATTCTGGATCAAGCTTTGAGTTGGCAATTTTAGCGTATTTCTGCACATGAATACTGAACATCGTTCTCCCCTATGGATTTACGATACGACGCTACGGGATGGTGCTCAACAAGAAGGGATTTCTCTATCCGTTGATGATAAATTAACGATTGCCCATCAGCTCGATAAGCTAGGCATTCCCTTCATTGAAGGAGGCTGGCCAGGGGCTAACCCTAAAGATGAGCAATTTTTCCAGAAATTACAAGCCTCGCCGCTGCGTCAAACTGAAGTAGTCGCGTTTTGCTCAACCCGCCGTCCAGGTAAGTTAGCTGCAGATGATCCGATCTTGCGGCCTATTTTAGCAGCAGAAACTCGGTGGGTCACTCTATTTGGCAAATCCTGGGATTTTCACGTCACGGCAGGGCTCAAGACCACGCTCGGTGAAAATTTGACGATGATTGCTGATTCTATAGAATATCTAAGTCAGCAGGGTCGGCAGATTATTTACGATGCAGAACATTGGTTTGATGGGTATAAGCACAATCCAGGGTATGCCTTGGATACCATTCAAGCCGCCGTTCAGGCTGGGGCAGAATGGATTGTCCTCTGTGATACTAATGGCGGGACACTTCCCCATGAGATTGCTGAGAGCATCCAAGCGGTTCGACGCGTGATTGAGCAGCAGCATCTCCATCCTTTGCCCCGGATTGGGATTCATACCCATAATGACTCGGGAACTGCTGTGGCGAATGCTTTAGCTGCGGTGCAGCAAGGCGCTGAGATGGTTCAAGGAACCATCAATGGCTATGGTGAACGCTGTGGCAATGCCAATCTTTGTACACTGATTTCCAATCTACAATTGAAGTTGGGGTATCACTGTGTCGAGCCGGAACAACTGACGGAATTAACGCCTAGTAGTCGCTTGATTAGTGAGCTAGTTAATCTAGCCCCAGATGATCATGCACCGTTTGTTGGTTTATCTGCCTTTGCTCATAAGGGAGGCATTCATGTGAGTGCGGTGCAGCGCGATCCTCAAACCTATGAGCATATTGATCCCGATACAGTGGGTAATCAGCGACGGATTGTAATTTCTGAGCAATCTGGGTTGAGTAATGTTCTAGAAAAGGCCAATCATTGTGGCATCACGCTGGATAAGCACCATCCTGTCAGCCGACAGCTTCTGCAACAGCTCAAACAACTTGAGCATGAAGGCTACCAGTTCGAAGCAGCAGAAGCCAGTTTTGAGTTGCTGTTGCGACAAGCACTGGATCAACGCCCTAGTCTGTTTGAGCTGCATGGTTTTGATGTGCATTGCTACTGTGGCTCTCTGGAGACACGTCAGCAAGGCGGCTTTAGCAGTACAGCCTTAGCAACGGTAAAGGTGCTTGTAGGGATGCAAGAAATTCTAACCGCCGCAGAGGGCAATGGTCCTGTATCAGCTTTAGATGCAGCCTTGAGAAAGGCTTTAGTGGATGTTTACCCGACCATCGCTAAGTTTCAGCTCAGAGACTATAAGGTCCGAATCCTGGATGGTAAGCGAGGGACTTCTGCGAAGACCCGTGTGCTGGTCGAATCGAGCGATGGCCAGGATCGTTGGACGACGGTAGGGGTGTCTACTAATATTATTGGGGCCTCTTATCAAGCCGTAGCCGAAGGCATTGAGTATGGGTTGCTACGCCCCTGTTTTAAGGATTCTGATGACTGCCCGATGAATATTAGAGCTATTTTGGATGTAAGGGTGAGCTAAACGGTATCTGCCAGATAACCTAGAACTCATCAAAATCGAAGCTCGGCTCATTCTGGTTGAGCGTTTTTTTAGTACATCGTAAATTAAATACTAAGACATTCATCTGTGGGCCTCCTTGCCTGTAAGCTATGGTTTTAGCGAGGAGCTTTCCCATGCCCAAAGAACC